>NZ_JBEYJJ010000024.1:0-55708 GCF_040636215.1 Streptomyces sp. NPDC006687
CGCGCCTCAATCGCCGGCGAGGCTGAGATCAGCCTCGCCGGCGATTGAGGCGCGGGCGCGGTAGCGCCGTGTCTTGAGCCGCGCCGGCGACTGAGGCGGGAACGGAGGAAGGGCGGGTAGGGGAGCAGCACCGCGCAGCGGCACCGCACCCCCGCCGCCGGAACTACAGGGCTACGCCCAGGAGGGCGTCCACCGTGCGGGAGACCAGGCCGGGGGCCGTCTCGTCCGTTTCGTCGGAGGCGAGCTGCCGCTCGACCCAGCGGTCAACGGCCGCGAGCGCGGCAGGGGCGTCCAGGTCACGGGAAAGGGCCTCGCGGACCTCCTCCACCACCGCGTCCGCCGGAACCCCGTCCGGACGGGACACGGCCGCGCGCCAGCGCGCCAGGCGGGCCTCCGCCTCCGCGAGGACGGCGTCCGTCCACTCCCAGTCCGCCCGGTAGTGGTGGGACAGCAGCGCCAGGCGGATGGCGGCCGGGTCCACCCCGGCGCGCCGCAGGGCCGAGACGAAGACCAGGTTGCCCTTGGACTTCGACATCTTCTCGCCGTTCAGGGCGACCATGCCCGCGTGGACGTACGCCTTGGCCATCGGGAACTCGCCCGTCAGCGCGTGCGCGTGCGAGGCGCCCATCTCGTGGTGCGGGAAGGCGAGGTCGGAGCCGCCGCCCTGGATGTCGAAGCCCATGCCCAGGTGGTCCAGGGCGATGGCCACGCACTCGATGTGCCAGCCCGGCCGGCCGGGCCCCAGCGAGGCGCCGTCCCAGCTCGGTTCGCCCGGACGGGCGGCCATCCACAGCATCGGGTCCAGGGGGTTCTTCTTCCCCGGGCGGTCCGGGTCGCCGCCGCGCTCCGCGGACAGCAGCCGCATCGCCTGGGCGTCGAGGTTCGAGACTCCGCCGAAGTGCGGGTCGGACTCCACCGAGAAGTAGATGTCCCCGTCGAGCTCGTACGCCGCGCCGGCGTCGCGCAGCCGCTCGACCAGCGGCACGATGCCGGGTATGGCCTCGACGGCTCCGATGTAGTGCTGCGGGGGCAGCATCCGCAGGGCGGTCATGTCCTCACGGAAGAGGGCCGTCTCGCGTTCGGCGAGCTCGGTCCAGTCGTGCCCGTCGCGCAGCGCCCGCTCCAGGAGCGGATCGTCCACGTCCGTGACGTTCTGGACGTAGTGGACCTGGCGCTTGTTGTCGAGCCACACGCGCTGCACGAGGTCGAACGCGTTGTAGGTCGCCGCGTGACCGATGTGGGTCGCGTCGTACGGCGTGATGCCGCAGACGTAGAGGCGGGCGACGGGACCGGGGTCGAGGGTGATCGTCCCCTGGGTCGCGGTGTCGTGGATCTGGAGGTCGCGGCCCTTGCCGGGCAGGGCGGGGACCTCAGAAGCGGGCCAGGCATGCATGCCTTGAGACTAACCGGACGACTGTTCCGGAAACGAATGCGAGCAGCACTGTTGGCTTGATCCACACCCTTGCGTTCCGGCTGGAACTGTGCGTTCGCCGCTTCCGTGCGGAGGCCCTGCTCAGACGGGCGGCCAGGGGATCGCGGGCCACTGTCCCGAGGGCTTGGGGTGGGTGCCGTTGCTCAGCAGCAGCGCCACGCGGGCCCGTACGGCGGCCAGCTCGGCCGGGGTGATCAGTTCCGCCAGCCGGGTGGCGAGCGGGGCGCCCTCGGCCAGCTGGGCCTCCAGGGAGGCCAGCACCGAGCGTGCTTCGCCGGTCAGCGGCTCCCCCGCCCAGCCCCAGAGCAGGGTGCGGAGCTTGTCCTCGGAGTGGAAGCTCACACCGTGGTCGATCCCGTAGAGGCGGCCGTCGGGCGCGGGGAGCAGGTGGCCGCCCTTGCGGTCGCCGTTGTTGATGACGGCGTCGAGGACGGCGAGCCGGCGCAGCCGGGGGTCGTCGGCGTGGACGAGCAGGGCGGTGCGGCCCTCCCCCACCTCGGCGAGGGCGACGGGTTTCCAGCCCTCCCCGGCCTCCTCGCCCTCCACCAGCGCGAGCAGCCCGGGCTCCGGCGGTTCTCCGGCGTCGATCCAGTGCTGCACCATGCCTTCTCCGTACGGGCCGTCGCGCAGCACGGTGGTGGGCACGAGCCCCCAGCCGGTGGCCTCGGAGACGAGGTAGGCGGCGCGCTCGCGGCGGGCGAGGTTGCCGTCGGGGAAGTCCCACAGCGGCCGCTCGCCCTTGACGGGCTTGTAGACACACTCCGCGGTGCGGCCCTCGTAGGCGGCGGTGCACAGCAGGACGGCGTTGGACGCCTCGGCTATCCGGCCGCGGACGGTCAGCTCGCCGCGGGTGAGCAGCTCCTCCATCGGGGTCACGGCGCTCACACCTGGCGCCGGTACCCGTTCTGGCGGGGGCACACGTGCCCCTCGGGGTCCAGGGGCAGGCTGCACAGCGGGCAGGGCGGGCGGCCGGCGTTGACCACGTCCAGGGCGCGCTTGGCGAAGGCGCGGGCCTGCGCGCCGGAGAGCCGTACGCGCAGCATGGGCGGGCCGTTCTCCTCGTCCTGGAGGAGCCGCTCCTCGGCCTCGGCGAGGTCTTCCTCGGAGTCGGCGTCGAGTTCGACGAGCGCCTGCGCCTCGACGATCATCCGCTGGTGTTCGCCGTCCCAGGCGAGGGCCATGGTGCCGACGCGGAACTCCTCCTCGACGGGCACGTCGAGGGGGGCGGTGTCGGCGGCCTCCGTGGTGGCGACGGCCGGGACGGGAGCGTTGCCGCCGGTCCGCCGGACCACCTCGTCCAGCAGTTCGTCCATCCGCTCGGCGAGCGCGGCGACCTGCGTCTTCTCCAGGGAGACGCTGGTGATGCGGGGGCCCTGGGATGCCTGGAGGAAGAAGGTGCGACGTCCAGGCAGACCGACGGTGCCCGCCACGAAGCGGTCCGGCGGGTCGTAGAGGAACACCTGACGGGGCACGACCGGTCTCCAAGTCTGGGGCGGGGGCGGGGCTGGGCTGTTGTGCTGGCCCTGCCACCCTACTGCGCCGTCCGATCAGGCCGCGCCCGCGCCGCCCCCCACGACGGCCTCCCCGCCGCCCTCGGCCGCGTTCTCCGCGGGAGGCGCCGCGGCCGGGATGAGGGGGGCGAGGTCGCCGGTGTCGCCGAGGCGCAGCAGGAAGGGCCTGCTGGGGGTGTAGCGGACGGCGGTGACCGAGCAGGGGTCCACGTGGATCCGCTGGAAGAGGTCGAGGTGCATACCGAGGGCGTCGGCGACGAGGGACTTGATGATGTCGCCGTGGGAGCAGACGAGGAAGACGGCGTCGGATCCGTGCTCCTCCTCGATCCGCGCGTTCCATTCGCGGACGGCCTCCACGGCGCGGTGCTGCATGGCGCGCAGGGACTCGCCGCCGGGGAAGGCGGCGGCCGAGGGGTGCTGCTGGACGATCTTCATGAGGGGTTCGTCGGCGAGTTCGGAGAGCTTGCGGCCCGACCAGTCGCCGTAGTGGCATTCGCCGACGCGTTCGTCGGTGTGCAGGGGCAGCCCGGGCCGGGCGGCGAGCAGCGGGGCCAGGGTCTCCTGGCAGCGCTGGAGCGGGCTGCACACGGCGGCCGCGAGCGGCACCCCGTCGAGCCGCCCCGGCAGCGCGGCGGCCTGCGCGGCCCCCCGCTCGTCGAGGGCGACCCCGGGGGTCCAGCCGGCGAGCAGCCCGGCGGTGTTGGCGGTGGACCGCCCGTGTCGTACGAGGATCAGCGTGGCCATGGGAGCAGCCTAAGCGTTGCCCCTGGCGTGCGGGCGGGGGGCGGAGAGAGGAGAATGCCCGGCATGATCGTGGACTGCGCCATGTACCGGGACGGGCGGCGCTCCGAGGCCCCCGGGGACCTGTCGGACGCCCTGGCGCAGGCGCGCGCGGTCGGCGACGCCTTCCTGTGGATCGGCATGCACGAGCCGACGGAGGAGGAGTTCGCGCACGTCAGCCACGAGTTCGGGCTGCACTCGCTGGCCGTGGAGGACGCGCTGACCGCGCACCAGCGGCCGAAGCTGGAGGTGTACGACGACTCCCTCTTCGTGGTCCTCAAGCCGGTGATGTACGACGACGACGCGGACAAGGTGACCACGGGCGAGCTGATGCTGTTCATCGGCGACTCGTTCGTGGTGACCGTCCGGCACGGCGAGGGCGCCGCGCTGGCCGCCGTACGCCGTCGGCTGGAGCACGATCCGGAGGTGCTGCGGCACGGGCCGACGGCGGTGCTGTACGCGGTGTCCGACGCGGTGGTGGACCACTACATCGAGGTGGCGGCCGAGCTCCAGGCGGACCTGGAGGAACTGGAGGCGGAGGTGTTCGCCCCGCAGACCGCGGGCACCAAGAACACCGCGGCGCGGATCTACGGGTTCAAGCGGCAGGTGCTGGAGTTCCGCCGGGCGACGAGCCCGCTGCTCCAGCCGATGGACCGGCTCGCCTTCGGTGAGGTGCCCTTCGTGCACGAGCACGCCAGGCCGTTCTTCCGGGACGTGGCCGACCACCTGACCAAGGCGAACGAGTACATCGAGGGCCTGGACCGGCTGCTGTCGGACGCGCTGTCCGCGCACCTGGCGCAGATGGGGGTCCGGCAGAACGACGACATGCGCAAGATCTCCGCCTGGGCGGCCATGGCGGCCGTGCCGACCATGGTCGCGGGGATCTACGGGATGAACTTCGACCACATGCCGGAGCTGAGGCAGGGGTGGGGCTATCCGGCGGTGCTGCTGCTGATGGCGGCCGTGTGCTTCGGGCTGCACCGGATGTTCAAGCGGCGCGGCTGGCTGTGAGGTCCGGGCTCAGGCGAAGCCGGGTGCGGGGGCCGGCCGGCCTCCCAGGGGATCGGTGCGCTCGGGCTGGTGCAGCCCGATCATGCGGTGCCAGCCGCTGAAGCGCTCGTAGACGTACACCGCGCGGATGCCGGCGGCGAGCGCGGCCGCCTTGGGGGCGGGCCAGCGCAGCAGGCGTCCCATGTGGTCCATGACGGCGAGGCTGACGTCCCGGTAGACGGCGATCTCGGCGAGGGCGCTGGAGCGCAGGAGCCGGTGGATGGTGCGGCCGTGTCCCGCGCGGGCCAGGCGCAGCAGTTCCTCGTGGCAGTAGGCGAGGTGGTTGTCCTCGTCGTGGCTGATCACCCGGATGGCCTTGCCGACCTCGGGGTGGTCGCCGAAGTGCCGCAGCAGCATGTCCATCTGGTCGGCGGCCCGTTGTTCGGTGACCCGGCTGTGGGCGAGGTAGACGACGACGTCCTCCTCGCTCAGCGGCTCCTCGCGGCGCAGCTTGTCGTGGGCGAGGCCGATCCCGCGGCGTTCGAGGAGCATCGTGTAGTCGGTCTCGGGCGGGACGGGCACGACAGGCAGGCCGCGGTTGCGCAGCAGGGCGCGGAAGATCCGGCCGTGCTTGTCCTCGTCGGTGCCGTGCCGGGCGATCTTGGGGGCGAGGCCGCGCAGGGCATCGGGAACGAGGGCGGCGATCCGGGCGTTCTCCCAGCCGCCCTGGGACTCCCCGCTGGCGGCGATGGAGCAGAACAGCTGGAAGGACGCGTCGTCGTCGACGATCTCCTGGAACAGGCTGCGTGCGGAGAGCATGGAACGAGTCAAACGGGGAGGGAGCGGGCGGGCAACCGAGGGGCGGCGGGACTCGCCCGAATGAACGAAAACGCCGCCCGGGCCGCGGGGCGTAACCCCGGGGACGGGCGGCGCGTTGTTCGCTGTGTCGGCCGTGGCGGGGAAGACCCCCGAGCCCCCACCACGGCCGCTGAACCCCTCCAGCCGGAGCGCCGCCTAGGCCAGCCCGGCCCGCTCCAGCGCCTCCACGCCGGCCCGCAGGGCCGTGAGCCGCTCGTCCAGGGTGAATCCGGCCGGGGCGAGCGTGAGGGTGGTGACGCCGGCCTCGGCGTAGGCCCGCATCCCGTCCGCGATGCGCTCCACGGAGCCGAGCAGGGTGGTGGAGTCGATCAGCGAGTGCGGGACGGCGGCCGCCGCGCCCTCCTTGTCGCCGCCCAGGTACTTGGCCTGGATCTCGGCGGCTTCCTTCTCGTAACCCATGCGCTGGGCGAGCTGGTTGTAGAAGTTCTGCTTCGGGCTGCCCATGCCGCCGACGTACAGGGCGGTGTAGGGGCGGAACATGTCGGCGAGGGCGCCGACGTCCTCGCCGACGGCCAGCGGCACGGTCGGGCAGACGTCGAAGCCGTCCATGGTCAGTCCGGCCTTCGCGCGGCCCTCGCGCAGGTGGCGCAGGGCCGTCTCCTCCAGCTGCTCGGCGGCCGGGAAGATCAGCAGGGCGCCGTCGGCGATCTCGCCGGTCTGCTCCAGGTTCTTCGGCCCGATGGCAGCGATGTAGAGCGGGATGTGCTCGCGCTCGGGGTGGACGGTCAGCTTGATCGGCTTGCCGGGTCCGCCGGGCAGCGGAAGGGTCCAGTGCTGCCCTTCGTAGGAGAGGCGCTCACGGCTCATGGCCTTGCGGACGATCTCCACGTACTCGCGGGTGCGGGCGAGCGGCTTGTCGAACTTCACCCCGTACCAGCCCTCGGAGACCTGGGGGCCGGAGACGCCGAGGCCCAGGCGGAAGCGGCCCTTGGTGAGGGAGTCCAGGGTGGCGGCGGTCATGGCCGTCATCGCGGGCTGGCGGGCCGGGATCTGGAAGATGGCCGAGCCGACGTCGATCCGCTCGGTCTGGGCGGCCACCCAGGCCAGTACGGTGGCCGCGTCGGAGCCGTACGCCTCCGCCGCCCAGCAGACGTCGTAGCCGAGGCGGTCGGCCTCCTGGGCGACGGCCAGGTTGTCGGCGTCCATGCCCGCACCCCAGTAGCCGAGATTGATGCCGAGCCGCATGTGTCGTCCCCTAACGATGTGCCGGTTTACTGCTCAGTAACGTGGGTCTGGGCAGGGACTCTAGCGCGCCCGGCGGCCGCGCGGCAGTGCCCCAGTAGTCTCAGCGCTCATGGAGCAGAGGCATCTCGGCCGCACCGGACTGCGCGTCTCCCGGATCGGCCTCGGCACCCTCACCTGGGGCCGCGACACCGGCGAGGAAGCCGCCGCCGAGCAGTTGAAGGCGTTCTGGGAGGCGGGCGGCACGCTCGTCGACACGGCGGACGTGTACGGCGGCGGGGAGTCGGAGTACCTCCTGGGGCGGCTGGTGGGCTCGCTCGTGCCGCGCCGGGAGCTGGTCATCGCGACCAAGGCGGGCAGCGTCCCCGACCCGGACCGCCGCTTCGACGGCTCGCGCGGGCACCTGCTGTCGGCGCTGGACGACTCCCTGGAGCGGCTGGGCACCGACCACGTGGACCTGTGGCAGGTCCACGCCTTCGACCCCCGGACGCCGCTCGACGAGACCCTCCAGGCGCTGGACCTGGCCGTCTCCAGCGGGCGCGCCCGGTACGCGGGGGTGTCGAACTTCAGCGGCTGGCAGCTGGCGAAGGCCGCCACCTGGCAGCTGGCCGCGCCGGGGGTACGGACCCGGCTGGCGTCGACCCAGATGGAGTACTCCCTCCTCCAGCGGGGCGTCGAGCGGGAGGTGCTCCCGGCCGCCCTGGACCTGGGCGTCGGCCTGCTCCCCTCCTCACCGCTGGGCCGGGGGGTCCTCACCGGCAAGTACCGCGAGGGCACCCCGGCGGACTCCCGGGGCGCGTCGGCCTCCCTGGCGGCCTTCGTGGAGCCGTACCTGGACGAGGCGGCGGGCCGGATCGTGGACGCCGTCGCCACGGCGGCGCAGGGCCTGGCGGTCACCCCGCTCCAGGTGGCCCTGGCGTGGGTCCGCGACCGGCCCGGGGTCGCCGCGCCCATCGTCGGGGCCCGCACGGGGGCGCAGCTCGCGGCGGCGCTGTCGGTGGAGGCCCTTAGTCTTCCGGAGGAGATCCGCCGGGCGCTGGACGACGTGTCCGCCCCCGTGCACCGCTACCCCGACCAGGACTGGAGCACCCTGTGAGCACGGCCCCCGCCCCCACCCCGGAGCCCACCCCCCAGGGCCCGGCCCCCGAGCCCCCGGCTCAGACTCCGGGCCACGACGAACCCGGGACCGCGCCCCAGGACCAGCCCGACGGTGCCGAGGCCGGGCCGGAGACCGGTGGGGAGCCGACGGCGGAGCCGGCCGAAGCCCAGGCCGGGCCGCAGGGCCAGCCCGGCGAAGCCGGGGCCGGGCCGGAGGCCGCTGGGGCCGAGTCCGAGGTCGGGGGCGGGGCGGAGCCCGCGGTTGAAGGGGCCGGCGGGGTCAGTGAGGCTCAGGCCGAGTTGGCGGCGCAGCGGGTGGAGCGGGAGCGGATCGCGCGGCGGAAGGCCGAGCGGGCCGAGCCCGTCGAGGCCGGCGGCAAGCTCAGCGGCCGGGCCGCCGACCTGCTGGCCGCCGTACGGGCCGTGGAGAGCGGCGCCAAGCCGCCGGCGCTGACGTTCGACGAGGCACAGGCACCCGCACCCCGCCGCGCGGCCCCCGCTCCCCCGGCGCCCCGCCCGCAGGCCCCGGCCAGGACGGTCGGGGACGTGGCGGCGGTACGGGCCGTCCTGGCACGCGGCGGCGCCCCGGAGGCCCTGGCCGGCCCGGCCGCCGAGGCCCTCGGGGAGGGCGCGGCCGAGCAGCTGACCGAGGACCCCTGGCGGCTGCTGGCCGTCCCCGGGGTCCGCCCGACGCAGGCGGACGGCTTCGCGCAGGCCCTGCTGGGCCCGGCCGCCGGCCCCGCCGACGAGCGCCGGGGCGCCGCCCTGCTGGGCTGGCTGCTGGACCGCGCCGCCGAGCGCGGGCACACCGCCCTGGAGGCCCCCGTACTGGAGAAGGCCCTCGCGCAGTACGGCGTGCCGGCCCCCGCCGAGACCCTGGAGGCGGCGATCGGCGACGGCACGGTGCTGGTGTTCCACGAGCCGCTCGGCGAGCCCGTCGCGGAGGACGAGGAGCAGCCCGTACGCGTCCTGGTGGGCCTGGAGGAGCACGCCCTGGCCGAGGAGAGCCTCGCCGACGGCCTGGCCCGGCTGGCGGCCACCTTCACCGCCCCGGCCGACTGGTCCGCGGTGGCCGTCGGCCCCGGCGCCGAGCTGGTCCGGGCCGTGGCCGGCGCGGGCCTGGTCACCCACAGCGGCGGCGAGGCGGCCCGCGCCGAACCGCTGGCCCTGCTGCGCGCCGCCCAGGGGCTCGGCCTGCGCACCGCCCTGGCGACGCACGCCCCGGCGCCCGGCGCCGTCACCGTCGCGGACCTCCTCGCGGGCGCGGCGGGGCCCGGCCGGGACGCCGACGGCCGCTTCGCGGTGGACCTGCTGATCGTCCTGGACGCACCGCAGCTGGACGTGGAGACGGCGGCGGCCCTGGTGGAGTCGGTACCCGACGGGGCCCGGCTGGTGCTGTCCGGGGACCCCGGGGTGCTGGGCTCGGCGGGACCGGGCCGGGTGTTCGCCGATGTGCTGGCGGCCCGCGCCTTCCCGCACGTGGTCTCCCGCACCCCGGACGCGGGCCCGCTCGGCGAGCTGGTCTCGGGGATCGGCATCGGGGAGCTGAACCAGGTCGACGCCCCCGGCAAGGAGGTCGTCATCGTCCCGGTGCGCGATCCCGGCGAGGCCGTGCACCGCACCGTGCAGCTGGTGGCCGACTCCGTGCCGCGGGCCTTCGGCATTCCGGCGGAGGCCGTCCAGGTCATCACCCCGGGCCACGGCGGCCCCGCGGGGACCCGGGCGCTCAACGCGGCCCTCAAGGAGCGCCTGAACCCCGGCCCCGGCCGGTTCGGCGGCTTCGACCCCGGCGACCGGGTGGTCCACGTACCGGCGCCCGGCCGGGCGCGGCCGGCCCGGGTGGTGTCGGCCGACGCGGAGGGGCTGCACCTGGACGCGGCCGGCGCGCGGATCGTCGTACCCCAGGACCGGGTGGAGGCGCAGGTGCGGCACGGCTGGGCGGTGACGGCGCACCAGGCCGTCGGCTCGCGCTGGCCGGCGGTGGTCGTCGTACTGCCGGGGGACGCGGCGCAGGCCCTGTCCCGGGACTGGGTGTACACGGCGTTCGGGCGGGCCGAGCGTCACCTGTCGGTGGTGCACGGGGTCGAACAGGCTCTGGCGCACGCGGTGGCGCAGGTGCCGCCGAAGCCCCGTACGACCCGTCTCACCGCCCTTCTGAGGGCCCTGGCGGCCGCCCAGCACGAGCAGCCCTAGGGGGCCCGCACGCCGCCTCCGCCCGGGCGGGGCGGGGGCGGCGTGGCGCGTCCTCAGGCCGGGGTCGGCCGGGACGGGGCGGCGGGGCTGTCGTCGGTGCCGTCGTCCTCGTCGTCCTCGAAGAACTCCGCGTCCTCCTCGTCGAAGACGGAACTCACGTCGAACCGGTGCAGGACGTCCTGCTGGTCGGTGTGCCCGAAGGGCGATCCCAGCCAGTCCCCCGGTTCCGCGACCTCCTCCAGCGCCGCGATCCAGAGGGTGGAGTCGCCCTCCTCCAGGCCGAACTCCTTGGAGCGCGAGGCGATCTCGTCGGGTTCGTACTCCCCGAAGAGGACCCCCAGCGCTCCTCCGGTCCCGCCGTCGTCGATGAGTTCGGCGTCGCGGTCGTGGGCGGCGACCCGCTCGGCCTGGGCGATCAGCCGGGCCGGTTCGACGACGGCGTAGTCGCGGCGGATGAGCACGCTGAAGGCGGCGGGCTCGGCGGGGCCGGTGTACGGGGACCCGCTCTCGGGGTTGGGGATCTCGAACGGGGTGACCTCGTCGTAGCGGTCGTAGAGGAGTTCGTCGTACTCCTCGGCAGCGGCGGCGAGTTCGTTGAAGGCGGCGTAGACGGCCGGGTCCTCGTCCCCGACCCTGCTCTCGACCGCGGCGAGGTGACGGTCGAGAGCGGCCTTGACCGCCTCGGCGGCGGCGCGTACCTCGGCAACAGTGGGCAGAGCGGCATCAGACATAGTGCAGACGCTATCCGTAGGGGGCCGGTGCCCGCACAATAGATTCGATGCCGGAATACGAATTCGTCGACGTGTACGTGCCTCGCGGGACGCCCCGCAAGGAGGCGACCCGCCTGCTGACCGACCATGCCGAGTACGGGCATTGGGAGCTCGACCGCCTGACCCTGTACCGGGACGGCAGCCGCCGGGCGCGGCTGCGCCGCCGGATCATCCGCCAGGTCAGAGCCACCTGGTGAAGTGAGCGCGGACACGGCGACGCGGGCCCCGGTGGCCGGGGCCCGCGTCGTGGGTGTCGTCCGTCAGGCGGCGTTGCGGGCGCGCCGGTAGAGGACGGTCCCGGCCAGCAGCAGCCCGCCCGCGAGGGGAAGGCCGGCCGTCATGGCGTCACCGGCGCCCGTAGCGGCGAGCCCCGCGCCGGCGTGGGCCGCCGGGGTGATCGCGGCGCCCGTACCGGATCCGGTGGAGGTGCCCGACGCACCGGTGCCGGTGCCGGGGTTGCCCGGCGTGTGGCTGCCCGGGGTGCCGGGGTTGCCGCCGGGGTGGCCCGGGTTCCCGGGGTGACCGGGGTGGCCCGGGTGGTCCTCGTCGCAGTCGTCGTCGCCCGGGGTACCGGGGTTGCCGGGGTGACCCGGGGTGCCGGGGTTGCCCGGGTGACCCGGGTTACCGGGGTGACCCGGGTTGCCCGGGTGTCCCGGGGTGCCGGGGTTGCCCGGGTGGCCCGGAGTGCCCGGGTTACCGGGGTGTCCCGGAGTGCCGGGGTTGCCCGGGTGACTGGGCTGCTGCGGCCCGTCCGGCGCGTTGGCGCACCGGTTGCCGAACGCCGGGTTCAGCAGCGCGATCACGTTCACGGTGTTGCCACAGGCGTTCACCGGAACGTCCACCGGCGCCTGCACGTTGTTCCCGGACAGCAGTCCCGGAGAGCCCACGGCATGCCCGGCGGCTGTGGAGTCCGCGTGGGCGTAGCCGCCGCCGAGTGCGAGGACACCCCCTGCCGCCGCCATCGTGATCAGCGTCTTCCTCGTGACCTGAACAGGTCGTCGCATCTGTACTCGTCCCCTGGTGAGTGCGTTCGCGCGGCGCACGGGCTGTTTCGGGCACCCCCGCCCGCACGCCTGCATGAGTGGTTCCGGGCCGAAATGCCCGGCGGCCCCGGAGCGCTGGATTGCGCTCCGGGGCCAGAACTTTCAGCAGCGTCAGGCGTTGACGCAGGTGTTGCCGAAGGCCGGGTTCAGCAGCGCGATGACGTTCACGGTGTTGCCGCAGACGTTGACCGGGATGTGGATCGGAACCTGGACGACGTTGCCGGACGCGACACCGGGGGAGCCGATGGCCGCACCCTGGGCGCCCGCGTCGGCGACGGCGAGACCGGCGCCCGCGAGAACCAGACCACCGGTGGCAGCCGCAGCGGCGACAACCTTCTTGAGCATTGTTCCTCCTAGTAGGCAAGTGCGGTCCCAGCCGCGGACCGCACCACCTGTAACGAGGAGGGATCACCGGGGCTACGAGCGTATGAGCGCATTCACTCTTCCCAGTGGAATCCGCACACCTTCGCGAATCCCGGGCGTTAGGAGTGGTCGATGAAACGGTCGAGCACCCGTACGCCGAACTTCAGGCCCTCGACCGGCACCCGCTCGTCGACTCCGTGGAACATGCCCGCGAAGTCCAGCTCCGGGGGCAGCTGGAGCGGGGCGAAGCCGAAGCAGCGGATGCCGAGGTCGTCGAAGGACTTGGCGTCCGTACCGCCGGAGAGCATGTACGGCACGGCGCGCGCGATCGGGTCCTCGGCGCGCAGGGCGCCCTGCATGGCGTCCACGAGCCTGCCGTCGAAGTCGGTCTCCAGGGCCTTGTCGGCGTGCACGTCCTCCCGCTTCACCCGCGGGCCGAGGATCCGGTCGAGGTCCGCGAAGAACTCGTCCTCGTAGCCGGGCAGGAAGCGGCCGTCCACGTGCGCGGTGGCCTGGCCGGGGATGACGTTGACCTTGTAGCCGGCGCCGAGCATGGTCGGGGCGGCCGAGTTGCGCAGCGTCGCGCCGACCATCTTGGCGATGCCGCCGAGCTTGGCGAGCGTGGCGTCCATGTCGTCCGGGTCGAGCGGGGTTCCGAGCGCGTCCGAGAGCTCGTCCAGGAAGTGCCGGACGGTCTTGGTCACCCTGACCGGCCACTGGTGGCGGCCCAGGCGTCCGACGGCCTCGCACAGTTCCGTGATCGCGTTGTCGTTGTTGGTCATGGAGCCGTGGCCGGCGGTGCCGTCGACCGTGAGCCGCATCCAGTGCATGCCCTTCTGGGCGGTCTCCACCAGGTAGAGGCGGAGGTTCTCGTTCACGGTGAAGGAGAAGCCGCCCACCTCGCCGATCGCCTCCGTGACCCCTTCGAAGAGCCCGGGGTGCTTGTCCACGAGGTGCCGGGCGCCGTACGTGCCGCCCGCCTCCTCGTCCGCGAGGAAGGCGAGCACGATGTCGCGCGGGGGCTTGCGCCCGCTGCGCATACGGTCGCGCACGACGGCCAGCGTCATCGCGTCCATGTCCTTCATGTCGACGGCGCCGCGGCCCCACACGCAGCCGTCGGCGATCTCGCCCGAGAAGGGGTCGTAGGTCCAGTCGGCGGCGTTGGCCGGGACCACGTCGGTGTGCCCGTGGATCAGCAGGGCGGGGCGCGAGGGGTCCTCGCCCTCGATCCGGGCCACGGTCGAGGCCCGGCCCTTGTGCGATTCGAAGATCTGCGGTTCCAGCCCGACCTCGGCGAGCTTCTCCGCGACCCACTCGGCCGCCTTCCGCTCGCCGGGGCCCGAGTGGTCCCCGTAGTTGCTGGTGTCGATCCGGATGAGGTCCCGGCAGAGATCGACGACCTCGTCCTGGCCCGAGACGGTCTGGCCCACGCCCGATGCGCTCACGCTGCTTCCTCCCACTGATCATGCTGATCATGTACGGCTGTCCCCCCATCCTCCCGCCCGGGGCCGCTCTCCCCAAGGGCGTTCCGCCGGCCGCGGGGGGCGGGACCGAGGACCCCGGACTGTTTGGTAATGTTTTCCACGTCGGAACGGCCGCGAGGCCGGACGGCACACACCCGGTCCGGGTGGCGGAATGGCAGACGCGCTAGCTTGAGGTGCTAGTGCCCTTTATCGGGCGTGGGGGTTCAAGTCCCCCCTCGGACACACGAAGAGAAGGACCCCGCTCCGGCGGGGTCCTTCCTCGTTTCCCCGGCGGTTCCCGGTGGCCGGAAGCCGCTGGTCGGGGGTGGGACGGGCCGCGCCGGAATGTTTGGTAATGTTTCACCTGTCGCCACGGCCGGTGAGGCCGGGACGACACACACCCCGTCCGGGTGGCGGAAT
Source organism: Streptomyces sp. NPDC006687 (assembly GCF_040636215.1). NCBI lineage: Bacteria > Bacillati > Actinomycetota > Actinomycetes > Kitasatosporales > Streptomycetaceae > Streptomyces > Streptomyces sp. NPDC006687. The sequence continues at coordinate 14,125 of NZ_JBEYJJ010000024.1, forward strand.
GGCAGACGCGCTAGCTTGAGGTGCTAGTGCCCTTTATCGGGCGTGGGGGTTCAAGTCCCCCCTCGGACACACGAAGAGAAGGACCCCGCTCCGGCGGGGTCCTTCTTCGTTTCCCCGGGGAACGGCGAAGGGCCCCCGGAACGGGCCCGTGCCCGTCCCGGAGGCCCCTGGGGCCCGTGGGGGTCGTCAGTCGCGCGAGGCGGCGATCGCGGCCACCCGGCGGCGGACCAGGAACCAGCCGCCGACCAGGGCCGCGGCGATGCCCGGGAGGATCATCACCGTGGTGCGGCCGACGCCGCCGTCGCACCACATCAGGACCAGGACGGTCACCAGGAAGACCAGGGTGACGATCTGCGTGTACGGCGCCCAGGGCAGCTTGTACGCGGGGCGCTCGACCTGGCCGCTCCGCGCGCGGCGCCAGAAGAACAGCGAGCAGATCATGACCATGGCCCAGGTGCCGAGGATGCCGATGGAGGCCAGGTTGAGGACGATCTCGAACGCCTCGCCGGGCATCCAGTAGTTCAGGCCGACGCCCGCGACGCCGAAGCCGGCGGTGAAGAGGACGCCGCCGTAGGGGACCTTGCCCTTGTTCATGACGCCGGTGAACTTCGGGGCGGAGCCGGCCAGGGCCATCGAGCGCAGGATCCGGCCGGTGGAGTAGAGGCCGGAGTTCAGGCTGGACAGGGCGGCCGTGAGGACGACCAGGTTCATGATGCCGGCGGCGCCGGGCACGCCCAGCTTGTCGAAGACCGTGACGAAGGGGCTCTGGTCGGCGGAGTACTCCGTGTACGGGAGCAGCAGCGCGAGCAGGACCACGGAGCCGACGTAGAACAGGCCCACGCGCCACATGATCGAGTTGATGGCCTTCGGCATGATCTTCTCGGGGTTCTCGGTCTCGCCGGCGGCGACGCCGCAGAGCTCGACGGAGGCGTACGCGAAGACCACGCCCTGGATGACCAGGAGCATCGGGAGCACGCCGGACGGGAAGAGGCCGCCGTGGTCGCTGATGTTGGACAGGCCCGGGGTGCTGCCGCCGATGTCGTGGCTGGTGACGACGAGGTAGATGCCCACGAGCAGGAAGACCGCCAGGGCGGCGACCTTGACCAGGGAGAACCAGAACTCCATCTCGCCGAAGTACTTCACCGAGATCAGGTTCGCGGTGAGGACCACGGCCAGGGCGACGAAGGCGAGCACCCACTGGGGGATGTCGGTGAACATGGCCCAGAAGTGCGCGTAGGTCGCGGCGGCCGTGATGTCGGCCACGGTCGTGGTGGACCAGTTGAGGAAGTAGAGCCAGCCGGCCGTGTAGGCGCCCTTCTCCCCCATGAACTCGCGCGCGTAGCTGACGAAGGCGCCGGAGGACGGGCGGTAGAGGACGAGCTCGCCGAGCGCCCGGACGACGAAGAAGGCGAAGACGCCGCACACCGCGTAGGCGATGGCGAGGGACGGCCCGGCGCCGGCGAGGCGGCCGCCGGCGCCGAGGAACAGGCCGGTGCCTATCGCCCCGCCGATGGCGATCATGTTGATGTGGCGGGACTTGAGGTCCTTGCTGTACCCCTCGTCCCCCGCGTCGACATGGCGGGAGGGCGCCTCGGCGGTGGCCTCGGTCAAGGTGCGATCACTCATATACGGCTTCGCCTTCGTGGGTGGGACAGGCAGGTCCGAAAGCCGCGTGCGGGGGAGCTGGGTGGTATCCCCCGTATCGCGGTTGCGGTGATTTTGTCGCCATAGGAGACCACGAGGCCCGGCAACCCGCAAAAATCGGCCACCGGACGCCGAAGCCCCCGGTGACCATGGAAACGGTCCCTGGGGGCGTCGGGAGGCTGCGTAAACGGGTCTGGGGCGCCTGTCGGGCGTCAGGTCGGGCGTACGGCGCCTCGGGGGCCGCTCAGGCGCCCGGGGCGGCCTCGGCGGCCTGGTCGAGGCGGAACGCCTCGTTCCCCAGGCCGATGCGGGCGTGCGCCTCGGGGCGGCGGGCCTTGAGCACCAGCCCGTGGACCAGTCCGCCGAGGGCGGCCACGCCGATGATCGCGGGCAGCACCCAGCTGAGCGCGGAGCCCTCCTCGGCGGCGACCAGGACGCCGAAGTCCTTGACGGTGTAGACGGCGATGCCGATCAGGGCCAGCCCGGCGAGGCCCGCCGCGACGAGCCGCCAGACCTGGGCGCCCGCGGCGCCCCGGCGGACGAAGAAGGCGATGACGGCGAAGGAGGAGGCCGCCATCAGGACGGTCACGCCGAGAGCCCCGACGCTGCCCATCCAGGTGAACAGGTGCAGGACGGGGGCGGTGGGGTCGCCGGCCGGGGCGCTGTCGGTCAGCGCGAAGGCGAGGACGACCAGGGCGGCGACGACGGTCTGGAGCAGGGAGCCGGTGGCGGGGGCGCCGGTGCCGGGGTTGGTGCGGCCGAAGCGGGCGGGGAGCAGGCCCTCGCGGCCCATGGCGAAGGCGTAGCGGGCGACCACGTTGTGGAAGCTGAGCATGGCCGCGAACATGCCGGTCACGAAGAGCACGTGCAGGACGTCGGTGAAGCCCGCGCCCAGGCGGCTCTGCGTGAGGTCGAAGAGCAGGGCGGGGCCGGCCTCGGCGGACGCCTTGGCGATGCCGGCCGGGCCGGCGGCCACGCTGAGGGCCCAGGCGCTGAAGGCGAAGAAGAGGGCGACGAAGCCGACGGCGAGGAACATCACCCGGGAGACGACGATGTGCGGCTTGCTGGTCTCCTCGGCGTAGACCGGGGACTGCTCGAAGCCGACGAAGGCGGCGATGCAGAAGCACAGGGCGGTGCCGAGGCCCGCTCCGCCGAGGGTGGCGGGGTCGAAGGCGGCCAGGGAGAGGCCCTCGGGCCCGGGCTTGCCCAGGGCGGCGAGGTCGAAGACGACGACGAGGGCGCACTCGATGAGCAGCAGCACGCCGAGGACCTTGGCGTTAAGGTCGATCTTCAGCCAGCCGAGGGCGCCGGTGGCGGCGACCCCGAGCAGGGCGGGGATCCACCAGGCGATCTCGGTGTGCAGGTAGGTGGCGAAGAGCCCGGAGACCTCGAAGCCGAGGATGCCGTACACGCCGACCTGCATCGCGCTGTAGGCGACGAGGGCGACGAGGGAGGCGGAGGCTCCGGCGGTGGGCCCCAGGCCGCGGGCTATGTAGGCGTAGAAGGCGCCGGCGTTGTGGACGTGGCGGCTCATCTCGGCGTAGCCGATGCCGAAGAGGGCCAGGACGACGCCGAGGATCACGAACAGCAGCGGCTGGCCGACGATGCCCATGACCCCGAAGATCGTGGGCATGACACCGGCGACGACCATCAGCGGTGCGCTGGCGGCGAGGACGGAGAGCAGCAGCCCGGCGGTGCCGAGGCGGCCGGCGCGCAGGGCGCGGTCCTGGCCCTTGTAGGTGCGGATCTCGGCCTGGGTGGCGGGGGCCGGCACGGTGGATCTGCCCGTCGGCATGGCAGGGTCCTTTCGGGGGCGACTGGTCGGGTCGCGGTCGGTCGGGGGACGGGGTCAGGCGGTGCCGAGCGCGGCGCTGCGCGCGGCGAGGAATGCCTTGGTGGGGTCGCGGTCCGGGTAGGACCAGGGGGCGCGGGTGGCGTGGGCGCCGATGCGGTGGAAGAGGGCGGCCGCTTCGGCGGGGCGGCCCTCGCACAGCTTGGCGTGGGCGAGGAAGTTGAGGTCGACCCGGTTGCGGGGGTGGTCCTCGCGCTCCCATTCCAGCCACCAGTCGAAGGCGGAGCGCAGCACCTGGCGGGCGCGGCGGCCGGTCCAGTGCTCGGCGGCGGCCCCGGGGGCGGTGCGGCCCTGGGCGGCGGCGAGGACGCGGAAGCGCTCGGCGTGGGCGATGACGGGGAGCACGGCGAGCGGGGAGTCGGCCGGGGACTCCTCGGCGGCCCAGGCGGCGAAGTCGTACACCTCGTGGAGCGGGTCGCGGCCCGCGCCGGGGTCGCGTTCGGCGAGCCGGGCCACCATCAGGTGATGGGCGTGGTGGTGCTCGCGGTGGCGGGCCCTGACCTGGTCGAAGGTGCGGCTGAACTCCTCGTCGGGGCCGAAGGCGCGGGAGAGCATGAGCAGGCCGAGCCAGGGGGTGGGGTCGGCCGGGAGCAGGGCGGCGGCGCGGCGGCACGCCTCGTCGGCGGCCTGGACGGAGCCCTTGCCGCGCAGGGCGGCGTGGACGGAGGCACAGGCGAGGAGGGTGGCGGCGTCGGCGCTGTCGGGTTCGGCGAGGAGCCATTCGCGGGCCCAGGCGGTGGCGGACGGGGTCTCGGCGAGGACGGTGACGCGGTGGCCGCGGCGGTCCCAGTCGTCGCCGGTGGCCACCAGGAGGCTGCGCGCGCGGGCCCAGCGGCCCTGGGTGAACTGGGCTCGGACGGAGACGAGTTCGGCGTCGCAGAGGGCCGGGTCGAAGAGCTGGGCGTCCCGCTTGCGGGTGCGACCGAGGGGCGGCGGCGGGGACATCCGCGGGTTCCCTCCAGAGCGCGGGCGCGGGTGGACGACGTGCGGGCGTACGGGTACGGGCATGCGGGTACGGCGGTGCGCGCGGCGGACGGGGCGCGGCTCGATCACACCGGTGGTCAGGTCGGATGATCACTCACAGCAAACCGGTAGGTACAGCTCCGAGTCAAGGTCCGGATGGCCGGGTGGCCGGATTCAACTGGTGAGCGAACCGGGCAAGTTGGGGCGCAAGCGGCGGCCGGGTCGGCGGGGACCGCACATCGGCGCCGGGAGGCGGGTCCCCGGGTGGTCCGGTGCGTCTCCCGGGGGAAGGGGCGCCGGGGACCGGGCGGGGCGGGGATTTTGGCCGGGCGGCCCTGGCTTTTCCGGGAGCGGGGCGCCGCCGGGGTCTAGGACACCGCTGCGGCCGCCGCGCGGCCCGCGGCCCGGCCGGAGAAGAGGCAGCCGCCCAGGAAGGTGCCCTCCAGGGCGCGGTAGCCGTGGACGCCGCCGCCGCCGAAGCCGGCCGCCTCCCCGGCCGCGTACACGCCGGGCAGGGGCTCGCCCGAGGGGGTCAGGACGCGGGAGGACAGGTCGGTCTCCAGGCCGCCGAGGGACTTGCGCGTCAGGATCGAGAGCCGGACCGCGATCAGCGGCCCCGCCCCGGGGTCGAGGATCCGGTGCGGGGCGGCGGTGCGGATCAGCCGGTCGCCGAGGTACTTGCGGGCCCCGTGGATCGCCGTCACCTGGAGGTCCTTGGTGAACGGGTTGGCGATCTCCCGGTCCCGGGCGGTGATCTCCCGCCGGACCGTGGCCTCGTCCAGCAGGTCCTGTCCGGTGATCTCGTTCATCCGTCGCACCATCGCCGACAGGTCGCGCCCGACGACGAAGTCCGCTCCGCGGTCCATGAACGCCTTGACCGGGCCCGGAACGGCCTGTCTGGCGCGGACCAGCACCTCGCGGACCGACCTGCCGGTCAGGTCGGGGTTCTGCTCCGAGCCGGAGAGGCCGAACTCCTTGCCGATGATGCGCTGGTTGAGCACGAACCAGGTGTGGTCGTGGCCGGTGCGCATGATGTGGTCGAGGGTGCCGAGCGTGTCGAAGCCGGGGAAGAGCGGTACGGGCAGCCGCCGGCCGGTGGCGTCCAGCCACAGGGAGGACGGCCCGGGCAGGATCCGGATGCCGTGGCGGGCCCAGATCGGGTCCCAGTTCTCGATGCCCTCGGTGTAGTGCCACATCCGGTCCTTGTTGATGTGGCTGGCCCCGGCCTTCTCCGCGATCCCGAGCATGAGCCCGTCCACGTGCGCCGGGACTCCGGACAGCAGCCGCGCGGGCGGGGTGCCGAGGCGGGCCGGCCACTGGGCGCGGACCAGGTCGTGGTTGCCGCCGATGCCTCCGCTGGTGACGATCACCGCCTGGGCCCGCAGGGTGAAGGCGCCGGTGCTCTCGCGGCCGCTGGCGGTGCCCCGTACGGCGTCGGAGGGCGCCAGGACCTCCCCGGTGACGGTGTCCACGGCGCCGGCGGTCGAGGCGAGGCCGGTGACCCGGTGGCGGAAGCGCAGGCTGACCAGGCCCCGGGCCACCCCGGCGCGGACCCGCCGCTCGAAGGGCTCCACCAGGCCGGGGCCGGTGCCCCAGGTGATGTGGAAGCGGGGGACGGAGTTGCCGTGCCCGTTGGCGTCGTAGCCGCCGCGTTCGGCCCAGCCGACGACGGGGAAGAACCGCACCCCCTGGGCGTGCAGCCAGGGCCGCTTCTCCCCCGCCGCGAAGTCCACGTACGCCTCGGCCCAGCGGCGCGGCCAGGCGTCCTCCTCGCGGTCGAAGCCGGCGGTTCCCAGCCAGTCCTGCAGGGCGAGGGCGCGGCTGTCCCTGATCCGCATCCGGCGCTGTTCGGGCGAGTCCACGAAGAACAGCCCGCCGAAGGACCAGTGGGCCTGTCCGCCGATCGACTGCTCGGGCTCCTGGTCGAGGAGGATCACCTTCCGCCCGGCGTCGACGAGCTCGGCGGTGGCCACGAGGCCCGCGAGGCCCGCTCCGATCACGATCACGTCAGCGTCGTAGCTCATGCGTCTGCCCGTCCTCCGGTCGGTGGTGGGGCAGATCCTTTGCTACGGAGCGGTAACCCGTCAACAGCGGTGGTTGGATGGACGGGTGAGTGCCGCAGACGAAGTACTGGACGTGGTGGACCGCGAGGACCGGGTCACCGGGCAGGCCCCCAGGGGCGAGGTCTATGCCCGGGGCCTGCTCCACCGGTGTGTGTTCGTGCAGGTCACCGATGGGCTCGGGCGGATCTTCGTGCACCGCCGGACCGCGTCGAAGCTGGTGTTCCCCGCGCGTTACGACATGTTCGTGGGCGGGGTGCTGGGCGCCGGGGAGGAGTACCCGCGGGCCGCGCTGCGGGAGGCGGAGGAGGAGCTCGGGGTGAGCGGGCTGGAGCAGCCGGCGCCGCTGTTCAAGTTCCTCTACGAGGGCCCGGGCGGGTCCTGGTGGTCCTCCGTGTACGAGGTGCGGTGCACGCTGCCGGTGGCTCCGCAGGAGTCGGAGGTGGACTGGCACACCTGGCTGGAGCCGCGGGAGCTGGAGCGGCGGGTGGCCGGCGGGGAGTGGGCGTGGGTGCCGGACGGGCTGGAGGCGTACCGGCGGCTGCGCGCGTTCCGCGCGGACGGGGTCCCGCCGCCCGCGCCGCCCGCCTGAAGGGACCGTAAATTGGACTGGTGATCGACTTCCTCAAGGACGTGCGCCTCTGGTTCGCTCCGCAGCGGCTGCGCGGCGAGGGCGAGACCCCGGACTACCGCTTCTCCCTGGCCAACGAGCGGACCTTCCTGGCCTGGATCCGGACCGCGCTGGCGCTGGTGGGCGGCGGGTTCGCGGTGGACCAGTTCCTGCCGGACCTGCGGTGGGGGGTGCGGGTCGGGATGGCGCTCGCCCTGCTGGGGGTGGGGGCGGCCTGCGCGCTGCGGGCGGTGCACCACTGGGTGCGGTGCGAACGGGCGATGCGGCGGGGCGAGGACCTGCCGCTCTCGCCGTTCCCGGTGCTGCTCAGTCTGGGGGTGGGACTGGTCGCGGTGGCGATGGTGCTGGTGGTGCTGCTGGGCTGGACGGACCGGCCGTGACCCGGCCCGACGCCGGGCTCCAGCCGGAGCGGACCCGCCTGGCGTGGCGGCGCACCACCCTGGCGTGCTCGGTCACCGCCGTGCTGGCGCTGCGGCAGGCACTGCGCGGGTCCGGGTCGCCGCTGGAGATCACGGGGGTGGCCGTGATCGCGCTGGTGTGGGTGGCGTTCCTCAGGGTGGCGCACCTGCGCATCCGCCAGCTCGCGGCCGCCCGCCCGGCGGCCCTGTCGCCCCGCGTGGCGACGGGGGCGGTGGCCTGCACGGTGGCGCTGGCGGTGTTCGCGATGGCCCTGGTGCTCTGACGTCCGGCCCCCAGCCCCCGCTCTCCCCCGGCACCGGTCGGCTGACAGGATGCTGACCGTCTGTCACACCGAGCCGGGGAGAGCACCCATGACCGTCGAGAAGCCCTACACCGTCAAGCCGGCGGCCGGGGTGTACGCCTACGTCCAGCCCGACGGCGGCTGGTGCCTGAACAACGCGGGCTGGATCCACGACGGCGGGCAGACCCTGCTGGTGGACACCGCCGCGACCGAGCGGCGGGCGCTGGCCCTGCGCGACGCGGTCCTGGACTCCGGGGCGGCGCGGCCCCGGACCGTGGTCAACACCCACCACCACGGCGACCACACCTACGGCAACGCCGTCTTCGCCCCGGCCCTGATCGTCGGCCACGACAACGCGCGGGCCGAGCAGCTCGCCGCCGGGCACCAGCTGGAGCTGATCTGGCCCGCGACCGACTTCGGCGCGGTGGAGATCACCCCGCCCGGCCTCACCTACAACGACCGGCTGACCCTGCACGTCGGGGACACCGAGGTACGGGTGCTCCACCCGGGCGTGGCGCACACCACCGGCGACTCGGTGGTGTGGCTGCCCGCGCGGCGGGTGGTGTTCACCGGGGACCTGGTCTTCGCCGGCGGCACCCCGTTCCTGGCGATGGGCTCGCTGGCCGGTTCGCTGCGGGCGCTGGAGCTGCTGCGCTCGCTGGACGCGGAGACCGTCGTACCGGGCCACGGGCCGCTGACGGATCCTTCGGCGTACGAGGCCACCGAGCGCTACCTGCGCTACGTGGAGGAGCTGGCGCGCGAGGGCCGGGAGGCGGGGCGGAGCCCGCTGGAGACCGCGCGGGGGGCCGACCTCGGGGAGTTCGCGGCCTGGCGGGAGAGCGAGCGGCTGGTGGCGAACCTGCACCGGGCGTACGCGGAGCTGGCCGGGGAGCCGGAGGGGGCCCCGCTGGACATCATGGCCGTGCTGCGCGACATGACCGTGATGAACGGCGGCACCCCGATCCTGTGCCACGCCTGAGGTGGTAGGACGGCGGGCCGGAGGGGTTCTTCCGGCCTGCCCTCTGGACGGCATACCGACTGGTCGGCATGATGGCTCGGGACACCCGACGCACCCGTCGTCAGCCCGACTTCGTACGGAGGCCCGTCCATGACCTCAGCCGACCCCCGCGGCCTCGATCTGGAGCGGCTGCGCGGCCACCTCGACTCCGCGCGCCCCGGGCTGGTGGCCGGGCCGCTGACCGGCCGGCTGATCGAGGGGGGCCGGTCAAACCTGACGTACGCGGTCACCGACGGCGTCTCCCGCTGGGTGGTGCGCCGCCCTCCGCTCGGGCACGTCCTGGCCACCGCCCACGACATGCGGCGCGAGCACCGGGTCATCGCCGCCCTGCACGACACGGCCGTCCCCGTGCCGGAGCCGCTGCTGCTGTGCGAGGACGAGGAGGTGCTGGGGGCACCGTTCTACGTCATGGAGCACGTGGACGGGGTCCCGTACCGGACGGCCGGCCAGCTCGCGGAGATCGGCCCCGAGCGCACCCGGCGGGCGGTGCTCGGCCTGGTGGACACCCTCGTCGACCTGCACGCGGTGGACCCGGAGGCGGTGGGCCTCGGCGACTTCGGCCGGCCCGAGGGCTTCCTGGACCGGCAGCTGCGCCGCTGGGGCAAGCAGCTCGCGGCCTCGCGCGGCCGGGAGCTCGCCGGGATCGACGCCCTGCACGGGGCGCTGGGCCGGGCCCTACCCGCCTCGCCCGCCCCGACGGTGGTGCACGGGGACTTCCGGCTGGACAACGTACTGATCGGCGGGCCCGGCGACACGATCCGGGCGGTGCTGGACTGGGAGATGTCCACCCTGGGAGATCCGCTGACCGACCTCGGGCTGCTGGTGATGTACAGCTCGGACCTGGGCCTGGAGGACTCCCCCGTCAGCACGACGAGCGGCGCGCCGGGCCATCCGGCCCCCGCCGAACTGGTCGAGCGGTACGCCGCCCGCTCGGGCCGGGACACCGGGGCGATCGCCTGGTACACGGCCTTCGCCTGGTTCAAGCTCGCGGTGATCCTCGAAGGCATCCACTACCGCTACACGCTCGGCCAGACGGTGGGCGCGGGCTTCGACCGGATCGGCGAGCTGGTCCCGGTCTTCATCGCACACGGTCTGACCACCCTCCAGGAAGGCTGAGGAGCCGCGCAGATGGATTTCGCATTCGACACCCGGACCGAGGAACTCCGCGGGCGGCTGCTCGCGTTCATGGAGGAGTACGTCTATCCGGCGGAAGCCCTCGCCGCCGAGCAGCGCGCACGGCTGGCCTCACCCTGGGACACCCCGGCCGTCTTCGGTGAACTGAAGGCCGAGGCGCGCCGCCAGGGGTTGTGGAACCTGTTCTTCGTCGACCAGCACAGCTTGCCCGACGGGGAGTACGGCGCCGGGCTGACCAACCTCCAGTACGCCCCGCTCGCGGAGATCACCGGCCGCAGCCCGCACCTGGCGCCGATGGCCACCAACTGCGCGGCCCCCGACACCGGGAACATGGAGCTGCTCGCCCAGTTCGGGGACGAGCGGCAGAAGAAGCAGTGGCTGGAGCCCCTGCTGGCCGGGGAGATCCGCTCCGCCTTCGCCATGACCGAACCCGAGGTGGCCTCCTCGGACGCCACGAACATCGAGACCCGGATCGAGCGGGACGGCGACGCGTACGTGGTCACCGGCCGCAAGTGGTACATCTCCGGGGCGATGAACCCGGACTGCAAGGTCTTCATCGTCATGGGCAAGACCGACCCGGACGGCGCCGATCCGCGCCGCCAGCAGTCGATGGTCCTGGTCCCCCGCGACACCCCCGGGGTGGAGGTGCGCCGGGCGATGACGGTGTACGGGTACGCCGACCACGACCACGGCGGCCACGCCGAGGTGGTCTTCGACGGGGCCCGGGTGCCGGCGGCGAACCTGATCGGCGAGGAGGGCGCCGGCTTCGCCATCGCCCAGGCGCGGCTGGGCCCGGGCCGCATCCACCACTGCATGCGGCTGATCGGGATGGCGGAGCGGGCCGTCGAGCTGATGTGCCGGCGCGCCCTGGACCGTAGCGCCTTCGGCAAGGAGCTGGCCGCGCAGGGGGTGGTGCAGAACTGGATCGCGGACGCCCGGGTCACCATCGAGCAGCTGCGGCTGCTGGTGCTGAAGACGGCCTGGCTGATGGACACCGTCGGCAACCGGGGCGCGCACACCGAGATCCAGGCCATCAAGATCGCCACCCCGCGCGCGGTGGTGGGGATCCTGGACCAGGCGGTGCAGCTGCACGGGGCGGGCGGGGTCAGCCAGGACTTCCCGCTGGCCGAGCTGTGGGCGGCGGCGCGGACGCTGCGTCTGGCGGACGGCCCGGACGAGGTCCACCAGCGCTCCCTGGCCCACCGCGAGCTGAAGCGCTACCGCTGAGCGGCTGCTTGGGCCGCCGGCCTGCTCAGGGGCGCAGGGAGCGCAGGAGCAGGTCGGCGAGGTGGCCGGCCACCTGCTGGGGGGTGAGGGGGCCGTCGGCCCGGTACCAGGTGGAGAGGTGGTGCACGGAGCCGAAGTAGTAGTCCACCACCAGGTCGGCGGGGGTGGCCGTGGAGAACACCCCGGCGGCCATCCCCTCTTCGACCAGCGCGCGGAACCGCTCGTGGTAGCGGCGGCGCGCGGCCCGGACCTGCTTGTACTTCTCCGGGCTGAGCTGGTGCATCGACCGGAAGAAGATCATCGCGTCGTCGAGGTTCTCGATGGTGGTGACGACGACGTCGGCCGCCGCGGCCCGCAGCCGCTCCTCGACGGGGGCGCCGGATCCGGCCACCGCGTCGAGCCGCTGCTGCTGGAGGCGCAGCATCCGGGCGTACACCTCGTGCAGCAGGTCGTCCTTGGAGCCGAAGTAGTGGTACAGGGCGCCCTTGGTGACCCCGGCGGCCTCGACGATCTCCTGGACGGACGTGCGGTCGTAACCGCGCTCGGCGAACAGCCGGGTGGCGACGGCCAGCAGTCGCTGCGGCACCGGGGTGTCGCGGTCGCCGGCCTCGGGTCCGGCGGTGTTCCTGGCGGCCATGGTGCTCGCCTTCCTCTCCTGAGCCTCCGACTGTTTTCAGCCGCGCTCGCGCAGTTCTCGACGCAGGATCTTGCCACTGGTGGTCTGCGGAAGCACAGGCAGGACCTCCACCTGGCGCGGGTACTTGTAGGCGGCGAGGCGCTCGGCGCAGTACGCGACGAGTTCGGCCGGCTCGGCGCGGGTGCCGGGGCGCAGGCTGACGTACGCCTTGACGGTCTCGCCCCGGTAGGCGTCGGGGACGCCGACCACGGCCGCCTCGCGGACGGCGGGGTGGCTGTAGAGGACGTCCTCGACCTCGCGCGGCCAGACCTTGAAGCCGGAGGCGCTGATCATGTCCTTCTTGCGGTCGACGACGTAGAGCCAGCCGTCGGCATCCATGAACCCGACGTCCCCGGTGCGCAGTTCGCCGTCCGGGAAGGTCCGGGCGGTCTCCTCGGGCAGGCCCCAGTAGCCGGGAACGACCTGCGGTCCGCGGACGGCTATCTCGCCGGTCTGCCCGAGCGGGAGCTCGGCGCCGTGCTCGTCGAGGATCCGTACGAGGGTCTGCGCGCCCGGGACCCCGACGGAGAGGGTGCCGCTGCCGGGGTCGACGGGGGCTTCGCGGTGCGCGGGGACGGAGGCGCAGGGGGCGGTGCACTCGGTGAGGCCGTAGCCGTTGCGGAGGTAGAACCCGAAGTCGGCGCGGAGGCGTTCGACGAGGGCGGGCGGGAGCGGGGCGCCGCCGGAGGAGACCACCTGGAAGGAGGCGAAGTGCTCGCGGGTGGCGGCGGGGTGCGCGGCCAGGGCGGTGAAGGCGGTGGCGGGCCCGATGGTGTAGGCGGGGCGGTGCTCCAGGAAGGCGTCGAGGACGGTCCCGGCGTCGAACCGGTGGGTCAGGACGAGGGTCCCGGCGTTGACGAGGCAGGCGGTGAGCTCGCAGACCAGCCCGGTGATGTGGAACAGCGGCGCGAGCGCGAAGTACCCGGCCCCCTCGGCGACGGGGTGGCCGGTGACCTGCCGGACGGCGTTGTAGGTGAGCGCGCCGTGCGGGTTCATGGCCCCCTTGGGGGTGCCGGAGGTGCCGGAGGTGTAGCTGAGCAGCGCGATGTCTTCGGCCCGCAGCCGGGGGTCGGGCGGGGCGGGGTGGCCCTGGCGGGCGACGCCGAGCAGATCGCCGGGAACCGGGGCCGGGACCGGGGCCGGGTGCGGCGTCGTAGCCGGGGCCAGGACCGGGGCCGGGGCCGGGCCGGGGGCCGGGTGGGGCGCCGGGGCCGGGCCGGGGGCCGGCCTCGGGGTCCCGAAGACGCGGGGGTCGTCGCGGGTCTGGAAGTCCCGGGGGCCGGCCGTCAGGACGGTGCGGACCGCCGTTCCGCGGGACGCCTCCCGCAGGTAGCCCTGCCAGGCCCCGGGCTCGCACACCAGCGCGACCGCGCCCGAGTCGCCGAGCACGTGCCGCGTCTCGGCGGACCGGTACATCGGGTTGACCGGCACGACCGTCCCGCCCGCCTTCCACACCGCGAGCACGGCCAGCACGAAGTGCGGGGTGTTCTGGAGCATGACCGCGACCCGGTCGCCCCGCCGCACCCCCCGCCCCGCGAGGTACCCGGCCAGGGAGTCGGAGAGGGCGTCGGCCTCGGCGTAGCCGATCCGTCCGTCGAAGTACGCCAGCGCGGCCCGCCGCGGCGCCCGCGCCACGGCGGCCCGGAAGGCGTCCAGCGCGCTGGCCGGCGGAGCCACCGGCGCCCGTTGCGCGGCGCTCAGCTGCCGCAGCCAGGGCCGGCCGGCGTACGGGGACCCGTCCGGCACACCCGGGGAGGTCAAGAGGACTCCCACTTCTGCTGGAGGTGGTTCATGGCGCCCAGCCACCGCTCGGGATCGCTCGCGCGCATGGCGTAGTAGTCCGCCACCTCGGGGTGCGGGAGGATCAAGAACCGGCCCTTCTCCATGCCGTCGAACAGGGCGTCCGCGACCGCTTCCGGCTCGATCGCGGTCGGCGCCAGGACGAGCTCGCCCGCCGAGCCCGCGGCGGTCAGCATGTCGGTGCGCACGCCCTGCGGGCAGACGGCATGGACCCGCACACCCCGGTGGCGGTAGGTCAGCGAGAGCCATTCCGCGTAGGCGAGGGCACCGTGCTTGGTGACACTGTACGGCGCCGCCCCGATCATCGTGAGCAGCCCGGCGGCCGAGACGGTCGACACGAACCGTCCCGCGCCCCGCTCCAGCCAGTCGGGCAGCAGGGCGCGGCTCGCCCGCACGTGGGCCATGACGTTGGTGTCCCAGGCCGCCTCCCAGACGGTCTCCGGCGCGAAGGCGTCGCCGCCCGAGGCGAGTCCGGCGTTGGCGCAGTACACGTCCACCCGTCCGCCGAGGGCCTCGCGGGCCTCCTCCACGATCGCCGAGGCGTCCCCGGGGACGGCGATCGCGCGGCTTCCGATGGCGTCGGCGATGGCGGCGGCCCGGTCCGCGTCGAGGTCGTTGACGACGACGGCGGCCCCCTCGGCGGCGAAGCGGTGGGCGAGGGCCGCCCCGATGCCGCCGCCCGCGCCGGTGACGACGACTCGCTGGTCCTGGTACGCGCTCACGGGGATCACCTTTCGCCGCTGCTGCCTGCCCGGGCCCGTCGGGCCGCCGGATCCCGGCAGACTAACCGGTCGGTATGTCGGGGCGGAAGGGGGCCGCACCCCAGCATGGCGGGATGACACTGTCGCGCCGCGGGCTGCTGGGACTGGCGGGGGCCGCAGGGGCCGCCGGCGCCGTCGGAGCGGGGAGCCCGGCCGTCCCCCGGCTCCCCGGCCGGGTGCGCACCGGCTTCGAGCGGCTGGCCGCCGACGGGTACGCGGAGCTCGTCGGCCGGCGGGTCGGGGTGGTGACCAACCCGACCGGGATCACCGCCGACGCCCGCCACCTGGTCGACGTGCTCCACGCCGACGAACGGGTCGGCCTGGTGGCGGTGTTCGCCCCCGAGCACGGCTTCCGGGGCACCGCGCAGGCGGGCGGCTCGGAGGGGTCCGGGCGGGATCCGGCGACGGGACTGCCCGTGTACGACACGTACGGCCTGAGCGGCCGCAAGCTCGCGGACCTCTTCACCTCGGCGGGGATCGACACGCTGGTCTTCGACGTCCAGGACGTGGGAGCGCGCTTCTACACCTACAACTGGACCCTCTACGACTGCATGCGCGCGGCCGCCCTGGCCGGTACGGCGGTGGTGGTGCTGGACCGGCCCAACCCGGTGGGCGGGCTGCGGGCCGCCGGGCCCGTCCTGGACCGGGCGTACGCGAGCTTCGTGGGCCGGGAGCCGATCGCGCTCGCGCACGGGATGACGGTGGCCGAGCTGGCCCGGCTCTTCCGCGGCGAGTTCCTGCGCGGCGGCGCCGGGCCCCGGCTGCGGACCGTGCCGATGACGGGGTGGCGGCGCGGGGCGTTCTTCGGGGAGACCGGCCTGCCGTGGGTGCCGCCGAGCCCCAACGTACCGACCCCGGACACGGCCCTCGCGTACGCCGGCACCTGCCTGTTCGAGGGGACCAACCTGTCGGAGGGCCGCGGTACGACCACCCCCTTCGAGGTGGTCGGCGCGGAGGGGGTGGACCGGCGGTGGGCGGAGGCGGCCGACGGGCTGGGGCTGGCGGGGGTGTGGTTCCGGGAGGCGTGGTTCACCCCCTCCTTCTCCAAGCACGCCGGGAAGGTGTGCGGCGGGGTCCGGCTGGTCGTGCACGACCGGGAGGCTTTCGACCCGGTCCGGGCGGGGATCGGGCTGCTGGTCACGGCGCGCCGGGTGTGGAGCGGGTTCGCGTGGCGGCCGGACCACTGGATCGACCGGCTGACCGGGTCGGACCGGGTGCGGACGCTGGTGGACGCGGGGGCGGGGGTGGAGGAGATCGCGGGCGACTGGGCGGAGGGGCTGGCGCGGTTCGCGGCGGTCCGGGAGGAGTACCTGCTCTACCCCTGACCCCCGGAGGAGCCTTGCCGCAACGGGTGCTGCCGCGGGTATGGCCGTCGCGGCCGCGCGGCAGGATGCTGCGACCGTCCCGGGCAGGCGCGCGCGGAAGGGGTACGTCATGGCGGACGGCGGAGCGGGGATCGGGGTCGGGCCGTACCAGGAGCTGACCTTCGACGCCCAGGGGGACGCGGACCCGGCCACGCGGGCCGCGGTGGCCCGGATGGAGGCCACCGACCTGCTGGTCTTCGCCCACGGATGGAACAGCGACCGCTCGACGGCGACCCGGCTGTTCGACCGCTTCTTCGCCCCCTTCCCGGGGCTGGTGGGGGCGGGGGTGCGGCTGGGGTACGTGGGGGTGGTGTGGCCGTCGATGCGGTTCTCCGACGAGCCGATCCCGGACTTCGACCCGCACGGCACGCCGGCGGCGGCTGCCGCGGGTCCGGCCCTGGACGCGGACACCCGGGCGGCGCTGGCCGGGTTCTGGCCCGGCCGGGAGCCGGAGCTGGAGCGGGTCGCGGCGCTGCTGGCGGAACGGCCGGAGTCGGAGGCGGCGTTGGGGGAGTTCGCGGCGCTGGTCCGGCAGCTCGTCGGGGCGGAGGGGGCGGCCGGTCCGGCGGGGGCTGCGGCGCCCGGGGTGCCGGACCTCTTCGTGCGGGACGCGGTCACGGTCTGCCGGACCCTGACCACCGCCCTGGCGGCGGCGGGGGCCGCGGCCGGGGAGCCGGCGGGACCGGACTTCACCGCGGGCGACGGGCTGCGCGCCCTGTGGGGCGGTGCCAAGGAACTGCTGCGCCAGGCCACGTACTACGAGATGAAGAAGCGGGCCGGGGTGGTCGGCGAGCACGGGCTCGGACCGGTGCTGACGGACCTCGCGGGGCGGCATCCCGCACTGCGCTTCCATCTCGTCGGCCACAGCTTCGGGGCGCGGGTGGTGTCGTTCTCACTGCGGGCCGTACCCGAGGGGGCCCGGTACGTGAAGTCGCTGACCCTGCTTCAGGGAGCCTTCTCCCATTACGCGTTCAGCGACCGGCTCCCCCACGACCCGGGGCGGGGCGGGGGCCTGCGCGGCCTCCAGCGCCGGGTGGACGGACCGGTGGTGGCCTGCCATTCCTCCCACGACTCCGCACTCGGGGTGTTCTACCCGCTTGCCTCCCGGATGGCGGGGGATTCGGCCGGTCTGCTCGGCCTCGACGAGCGGTGGGGCGCCCTCGGGCACGACGGGGTGCAGGCGGTGCCGGGCACCCCCCGGCTGTCCCTGGACGGGGCCCTGAACGGGGGCCTCCCGGGGGCGGGCTGCGTCAGCGTGGACGCGGGTTCCGTGGTCCGCCGGGGCGGTCCCCCGTCGGGGGCGCACAGCGACATCTGCCATGAGGAGCTGGCCCGGATCGTGGTCGGCGCGGGGCGCATGGGGCGCTGACTTCCGGCCATGTGCCACCCGTACGCCTCGACCGCCCCCGCATACGCCCGCATCCCGTCGGGCATGTTGGGCACGTCGGGGCGGGTCGCTTCGTTCTACGCGGTGACGCGGGGCGGAACGGCGGGTACGGGCAGGGACACGGCGGAGGTGAAGGTACAGTGGCGGGTTTTCGGAGTCTGGCCTACCAGGTGCGTGACGCGCGCAACGACCGGGCCCTGCGGCGCCATTCGCTGCGCCGCTGCCTGGAGCGGTTCGCGCCCTACGGGCACCGGGCGACGTGGTGGCATCTGTGCGACCGGCACGGGATCGCCCCCGAGGACCGGGGGGCGGATCCGCTGCGGCTGGTGGCGGCGCTGGAGGAGCTGGAGGACGCCCGGGCGGTCTGGCTGGAGTACGAGAGGCAGTTCGCGGCGCGGCGCAGACGGGAGAAGCACGACGGGGTGCGGCGGCCGGAGTGGGCCTGGGGCGGCACCGGGGACGCGGTGGTGCGGTGCGCCGATCCGGGGGTACGGCCGGAGGGGACGCTCGGCGAGGTGCTGAGACGGCTGGTGCGGGCCCTGGAGTCGGAGCCGGGGACGGCGTGCCCGGTCTGCGGTGAGCGGGAGCTGCGGTGGCCTTCGGCGCTGTCGGGGCCGGTGGCGTGGGGCGGGGCCTGGGCGTGGGACGGGCCGGTGTGCGAGGGCTGCGGGATCGTGGTCCCCCGCCCGGCCCTGGCGGACGCCCCGGTGGTGCACGAGGCACCGGCGGACGCGGCGTGAGGGTCGGCGGGGACGGTGGGACCGGGCGGGGCGCGGCCGGGGGGCGGGGCGGGGCCGGGGGCGGCCTGGTCGGCAGCGGTGGGGGCGGGGCCGGGCGGGGGCCCTTGGTGCAGGTCGCGCTGAACGGGGCGCGGGGGGCCGGGGACGGGGGCGCGGTGCCGTTGTCGCCGGGGGACCTGGCGGAGTCGGCGCTGGCGGCGGTCGCGGCCGGGGCCGGTGAGGTGCTGGTGCATCCCAGGACCCCGTGCGGGCGGGAGAGCCTCTCGCCCCGGGTGGTCGGGCCGCTGCTGGCGCAGCTGCGGGGCGCGGGGGTCCTCGTACCGCTGGTGGTGCCGGCCGGTGTCGCGGCCGAGCCGGATCCGGCCGGGCGGCTGGAGCGGGTGCGGTCCTGGACGGTGCTGCCGGACCGGGCGGTGGTGCCCTTCGCCGATCCGGGGGCGCGGGAGCTGGGGCGCGCCCTGCTGGAGCGGGGGGTGGGGGTGGACGCGGTGGTGCCGCTGGGCGGCGGGGCCGGACCGGAGCCGCTGGCCCGGTTCCTGGCGTGGAGCCCTCCGGGGTACGGGCGGGTCCGGCTGGTGGTGGAGCTGGCGGAGGCCGACCCGGCGCTGGTCGCCGGGATGCGCTGGCTGCCGCCGGTGCCGCTCCTGCTCTATGGGCGCGAGGGCGCGGCCTGGCCCGTGCTGCGGCTGGCCGCGCGGTGCGGCGCGGGCGCGCGGATCGGGGTGGGCGAGGTGCTGACCCTGCCCGACGGGCGGCCCGCGCGCTCGAACGCCGAACTGGTCGCGGCCGCCCTGGAGTCGTGGGACGACGTCAGGACGACAGCCGGGAGCCGGTGAGCTTCTCGCCGAAGACGTCGTCCGGGTTGGACAGCGCGCAGTTCTTCAGCGAGAGGCAGCCACAGCCGATGCAGTCGGACAAGTGGTCGCGCAGTTTGCCGAGTTGGCGGATGCGCTGGTCGAGCTCGGCGCGCCAGGTCTCGGAGAGCCGCGCCCAGTCCTCGGGGGTGGGCGTGCGCTCCTCCGGCAGCTGGGCCAGCGCTTCGCGGATGCTGGCCAGCGGGATGCCCACCCGCTGGGCGGCGCGTACGAAGGCGACCCGGCGCAGCGTCTCGCGGGCGTAGCGCCGCTGGTTGCCGGAGGTGCGGCGGCTGCGGATCAGGCCCTTGGTCTCGTAGAAGTGCAGCGCGGAGACGGCCGCTCCGCTGCGCGCGGACAGCTGTCCGACGGTGAGCTCGTGGACGTTCTCGTGAATCTGCGGCACGCCTCCGAGGGTAGTCGGAGCTCCGTTGACAGACGTGTCGGCCCCCACCATTCTGAGCAAGCGCTTATTCACCGTCGGGAGACAGGGGCAGGGGCATGGCCGAACCGAGGATCTTCACGTCCGCCGAGGAGCTGCGCGCCGCGACCGGCGAGCCGCTCGGGCCGAGCGGGTGGCTGGAGGTGGACCAGAAGCGGATCGACCTGTTCGCCGACGCGACCGGCGACCACCAGTGGATCCACGTGGACCCCGAGCGGGCCGCCACCGGTCCCTTCGGCACCACCATCGCGCACGGCTATCTGACCCTCTCCCTGCTGCCGAGCCTGGTGCCGCAGATCATGCGGGTGGAGGGCATGCGGATGGGCATCAACTACGGCCTGGGCAAGGTGCGTTTCCCCGCCCCGGTGCCGGTCGGCTCGCGGTTGCGTGC
Source organism: Streptomyces sp. NPDC006687 (assembly GCF_040636215.1). Lineage (NCBI taxonomy): Bacteria > Bacillati > Actinomycetota > Actinomycetes > Kitasatosporales > Streptomycetaceae > Streptomyces > Streptomyces sp. NPDC006687. Next base: position 33,769 of record NZ_JBEYJJ010000024.1, read on the forward strand.
CACCGCCGTGATCACGGAGGTGACGGAGGCGGGCGGCGGCGTGCAGGTGGCGGCGACGGTGACGGTCGAGCGCGAGGGCGGCGAGAAGCCGGTGTGCGTCGCGGAGTCGCTGTCCCGCTACTACTTCTGAGCGGCGGCCGCGGGCGCCGGACGGGCTCCCACCATCCGCAGGACGAGGTCGGCGTAGAGCGCGCCGACCTCGTCGGGGGTGCGCTGCCCTTCCGCGTTGAACCAGCGGGCCACGTCGATGCACAGGGACAGGACGGCGAGGGTGGTACCGGGCACGTCGGGGACGTCGAACTCCCCCGCGCTCACGCCGTCGGAGAGGATGCGCCGTACGGCGGCGTCGCTGCGGCGGCGCAGGGCGACGATCTCGGAGCGGTGCCCGGGGCCGAGGGCGTCGAGCTCGTACTGGACCACGCGCGCGGTGGTGTGGTGCGCGGCGTGCCAGCGCACGAAGGACCGTACGGCGGCGTCGAGCCGCCCGGCCGCCGGTCCGGGGCCGCGGGCGGCGGTCTCCAGGATCTCCAGGGCCTTGTCGTGGCCGATGCGGCTGATGCGGTGGAGCAGCTCTTCCTTGGTCTTGTAGTGGATGTAGAGGGCGGCGGGGCTCATGCCGGCGCGGCCCGCGATGTCGCGGGTGGTGGTGGCGTGGTAGCCGCGCTCGGCGAACGCCTCGACGGCCGCCACGAGCAGGCGCCGCGCGGCGTCCGGGGTGACCTCCGACCACGCCTGGTAGCCGTCGGTGGTCTCCGCCGCGCTGTCCATCGCTCACCTCTCCGCCTGTAGGAAAGGAACAGCTTACCGGAGGGTGAGCAAGCGCTTAGGGACCGCGCGGGGCGGGGTTCTCAGAAGGCGGAGACCCCGGTACGGGCGCGGCCGATGAGCAGCTTCTGGATCTGGCTGGTGCCTTCGTAGAGGGTCATCACGCGGGCGTCGCGCAGCAGCTTCCCGGCCGGGTACTCGTCGACGTAGCCGTAGCCGCCGTGCACCTGGAGGGCGTTGCTCGCGGCGCGCACGGCGGCCTCGGAGGCGAAGAGCTTGGCGGTGGACGCCTCGGTGGCGAAGGGCCGTCCCCGGTCGATGAGGTCGGCGACCCGCCAGGTCAGCAGCCGGGCGGCGTCCACGTCGACCGAGATGTCGGCGATCAGCTCCTGGACCAGCTGGTGGTGGGCGATCGGCTTGCCGAACTGCTCGCGCTGCGCGGCGTACGAGACGGCCGCGTCCAGGGCGGCCTGGGCGATGCCGACGCAGCCGGCGGCCACCGACATCCGGCCCTTGGCGAGGGCCGACATGGCGACGGAGAAGCCCTTGCCCTCGGGGCCGAGCATCGCGGAGGCCGGGACGCGGACCCCGTCGAGGGTGAGTTCGGCGGTGGCCTGGCCGCGCAGGCCGAGCTTGCCGTGGACCTCGCGGCGGGTCAGGCCGGGGGTGTCGGCGGGGACGAGGAAGGCGGAGATCCCGCGGTGGCCGGGGTCGGCGGGGTCGGTGCGGGCGAAGAGCAGGACCAGGTCGGCCCAGGTCCCGTTGGTGATGAACATCTTGCTGCCGGTGATGACGTACGCGTCCCCGTCGCGCACGGCGCGGGTGGTGAGGGCGGCCGCGTCGGAGCCGGTGCCGGGCTCGGTCAGGCCGAAGCAGCCGAGCGCTTCGCCCGAGCAGAGGCGGGGCAGCCAGGCGCGCTTCTGCCCCTCGGTGCCCCAGGCGGCGAGGGTCTTGGCGACCAGGCCGAGGGAGACGGAGACGATGCCGCGCACGGCGGAGTCCCCGCGGCCGAGCTCCTCGGTGACCAGCACGTAGGACAGGTGGTCGCCGCCGGAGCCGCCGTACTCCTCGGGGACGGTGAGGCCGAGGAAGCCGAGGTCCCCGAGCTTCTTGACGATCGAGCGGTCCACGCTCTCGGCGCGGTCCCAGGCGGCGGCGTACGGGGAGACCTCGCGGTCGGTGAACGCGCGGGCGAGCCTGCGTACGGCCTCCTGCTCCTCGCTGAGCTCCAGGTTCACGGGGTCCCTCCGGGGCGTGGGCGCGGGGTTAACTAGCAGCGCTAGTTTATGGCGGGCAGGGCCTACTATGTGGCGCATGGCCAGACCGCGCAAGCCCCTCCTCAGCCGGGAACGCATCGTCGAGGCGGCGGGCGCGCTGGTGGACGCGGAGGGCCTGGAGGCTCTGTCGACACGGCGGCTGGCGGCGGCGCTGGGGGTGAGCGGCCCGTCCCTCTACAATCACTTCCGGACGAAGGACGCGATCCTGGAGGCGGTCGCGGACGCGGTGAGCGCGCGGGTCGACCTGTCGATGTTCGACGGGGCGCGGGCCGGAGCGAACGCGGACTGGCGGGGCGCGCTGCACGCCTGGGCCCACTCCTACCGGGACGCCCTGGCCGACCACCCGAACATCGTGCCGGTCCTGGCCCGGGGGCCGGGCCGCCGCCCGGCGGGGCTGCGGCTGGCGGACGCGGTCTTCGGCGCCATGACAGCGGCGGGCTGGCCCCCCGCGCACGCGACGCGGATCGGCGCCCTGATGCGGTACTTCATCCTGGGCTCGGCGGTGGGTTCCTTCGCCCGGGGTTTCGTGGACGACGAGACGGCGTACGACCCGGCGGACTACCCCCACCTGGGTCAGGCCCACCTCCTGGCGGACCGCCAGCGCGAGGTGGACGAGGGCGCGTTCGAGACGGGCCTGACCGCCCTCCTGGACGGCCTGAGCCTCCAGTACGAGCGCCTCCGCCGGACCCCGCCGGACACCGCCTAGCGGGGCCGGGCCGGCGTCGGCGGTCCGTGCAGGCGGTGGCGGTCCGGGCCGGCGGTGGTGAGCCGGCGTCGGTGGTCCGGCGCTAGAACACGACCAGGGAGCGGCCGCCCTTGCCCGCGAGCATCGCTTCGAAGGCGGCGGGGATGCCGTCGAGGCCGATGCGGTCGGTGACCATCGCGCCGAGGTCCAGGCGGCCCGCCCGGACGTGCTCGGCGATGACCGGCAGGTCCCGGGCCGGGTCGCTGTTGCCGTACACGCAGCCGCTGAGGGTCCGTGCGAAGTGGAAGATCTCCAGCGCGTGGAACTCCACCCGCTGCTCCTTCCCTCCGATGCCGACGACCGTCGTCCGGCCGCCCCGCCGGGTCGACTCCCAGGCCGCCCGGATGGTCTCCGCCCGCCCCACGCACTCGACGGCCACGTCCGCGCCCCGCCCTTCCGTGAGCGCGCGGATCTCCCTGGCGGTGGTGTCGCAGGCCCGTACGAAGGCGGTGGCTCCGGCGGCCAGCGCCAGTTCCTCCTTGGCCGGGGAGACGTCGACGGCCACGACCGTCCCCGCCCCGGCGATCCGCGCGGCCTGGAGGGCGGCGAGGCCGACGCCGCCGACGCCGAACACCGCCACCGACTCCCCCGCCCGGACCCGGGCGCTGTGGTGCACGGCCCCGTAACCGGTCAGCACCGCGCAGCCGAGCAGGGCCGCCTCCTCCAGCGGGATCCCGGCGGGCGCGGGCAGCACGCAGTTCGCCGCGACGACGGTCTCCTCGGCGAACGCGGCGACGTTCAGCCCGGGGTGCAGCTCCACGCCCTCGGTGTCGTGGGCGTGGACCGCACCGACCCCGGACAGGGCCTTGACGCAGAGCCAGACCTCGCCGATCCGGCAGTGGTGGCACTCCCCGCAGGACGGCGCCCAGTTGAGCACCACCCCGTCGCCCGGGGTGACATGGGTCACCCCGGCGCCGACGGCGAGGACCGTCCCCGCGCCCTCGTGTCCGAGCACGGCGGGGACGGGCACCCGCATGGTGCCGTCGGTGAGGGAGAGGTCGGAGTGGCAGACCCCGGCCGCGGCGAGCCGCACCCGGACCTGTCCGGGGCCGGGGTCGGGCAGCACGATCTCCCTGATCTCCAGCGGGGCTCCGACGGCGGGCAGGATGGCGGCGCGGACCATGGTCGTCGTCTCCGAGTGGTGTCTTCGGCGGGTACGGGCGAAGGCGGGGCGGGCGAAGGGGCGGTTCGGGCGAAGGGGCGGGGCAGCCGGCTCAGAACTGCAGGGACTTGGTCTGGAGGTACTCCCCCAGGCCGTGCGGGCCCAGCTCGCGGCCGACGCCCGACTGCTTGTAGCCGCCGAAGGGCGCGAGCACGTTGAAGCGCCCGCCGTTGATGTCCACCTGCCCGGTGTCCATCCGGCGCGCGAACGCCACGGCCGTCTCGGCGTCCGCCGCCCACACCGCGCCGCCCAGGCCGTAGACGGTGCCGTTGGCGATGTGCAGGGCGTCGTCCTCGTCCTCGTAGGGGAGGATCGCCAGCACGGGGCCGAAGATCTCCTCCTGGGCGATGGTCATGTCGGGCGTGACGTCGGCGAAGACGGTCGGCGCGACGAAGTACCCCCGCTCGTGGGGCGCGTCGGGGCCGCCCGCGACCAGGCGCGCGCCTTCCTCGACGCCCTTGCGGATGTATCCGCGTACCCGCTCGCGCTGGGTGGCGTTGACGACCGGCCCGAGGCGGGTGCCCGGGTCGCGGGGGTCGCCCGAGGGGTACTTGGCGACGGCGGCGGCCGCGAGGGCGACGGCCTCCTCGTACTGGTCCCGGTGGACGAGCATGCGGGTGAGTGCGTTGCAGCTCTGGCCGGTGTTGTTCATGACGTGCCCGACGCCCGCCGCGACGGCCTTGGCCAGGTCGGCCCCGGGCAGGATGACGTTCGCCGACTTGCCGCCGAGTTCGAGGGCGACGCGCTTGACGGCGGCGCCGGCGAGGGCGCCGATCTTCTTTCCGACGGCGGTCGAGCCGGTGAAGGAGACGAGGTCGACCCCTTCGTGCTCGGCCAGCGCCTGCCCGGCGACCGGGCCGGTACCGGTCACCAGATTGAAGACTCCGGCCGGGATGCCCGCCTCGTGCACGGCTTCGGCGAAGAGCTGTGCGGTCAGTGGGGTGTCCTCGGCCGGCTTGAGGACGATCGTGCAGCCGGCGGCGAGAGCGGGTGCCACCTTGGCAACGACCTGGTGCAGCGGATAGTTCCAGGGGGTGATCGCCCCGACCACGCCGACGGGCTCGTGGAACACCGTGGAGTTGCCGAGCCGCTCCTCGAAGGCGTAGGAGGCGGCGAGCTCGGCGTACGAGGAGGCCACCGCGATCGGCGCGCCGGCGTGTACGGCCTCGGCGAAGCCGAGCGGGGAGCCGAGTTCGGCGGTGACGGTCTCGGCGATCTCGGCCTTGCGGGCGACGAGCACGTCCCGCAGGGCCCCGATCAGCGCGCCCCGCTCGGCCGGCGGGGTGGCCGCCCAGCCGGGGAGGGCCGCGCGGGCGGCGCGGACGGCCGCGTCGACGTCCTCGGCCGTACCGGCCGGGACACCGGCGATGACCCGCTCGTCGGCAGGGTTGACCACCTCGATGCGGCCGGATCCGGCGGCGGGCCGCCACTCCCCGCCGATGTACATCCCGTCGTGGGCCTTCATCGCATTCCTCCCGAGCACGCACCGGCGCCTGGACGCACGGACTGACGTTCGCCCACACCCTACAAACTAGCGCCGGTAGTTTTCGGACGGCCAGGGGTCGTACGGGTCAGATGATGCCGAAAAGCATCCCTGCCCCCAGGACCACGAGGGAGGTGAGGGCCGCCCATTTCACGGTGAAGCGGGTGTGGTCGCCGAACTCGACCCCGGCCATGCCGACGAGGACGTAGACGGCCGGAACCAGCGGGCTGGACATGTGCAGGGCCTGCCCGACCAGGGCGGCCCGGGCGATTTCGAGCGGCGGGACCCCGTGGGCGGCGCCCGCCTCGGCCAGGACCGGCAGGACACCGAAGTAGAAGCCGTCGTTCGACATGAAGTAGGTGAGCGGCAGGCTCAGCAGGCCGGTGACCAGGGCCATGTGCGGCCCCATGCCCTCGGGGACGGCTCCGACCAGCCAGTCGGCCATGTGCTTGACCATGCCGGTGCCGGCGAGGACACCGGTGAAGACGGCGGCGGCGAAGACCATGCCGGCGACGTTGAGCACGTTCTCGGCGTGGGCGGCGATCCGCGCCTTCTGGTCGGGCATGTGCGGGAAGTTCACGGTCAGGGCGAGGGCGGCGCCGAGCAGGAACAGCACCGGGATGGGCAGCAGCTCCATGATCATCGCGGTGAGCAGGGCGGCGGTGAGGGCGGCGTTGAACCAGTAGAGGCGGGGGCGGAGGGTGGGGCGGTGGGGGTCCAGGCCCCGGACGGCCCCGGAGGTGTCGCCGTCACGGCCGGATCCGGGGGCGGGGTCCGCGTCCGGGGCGGCGGCGCCGCCCGTGCCAGGGGTACCGGAGCCCCCGGCGGCCGCCTTCGCGCCGGCTCCGGCGGTGACGAGCTCCCCGGCCTCCTGCGCGGGCTCCTCCTCCCCCGGCATCACCAGGGAGCCGACCCGGCGGCGTTCGCGCAGGCCCAGCACGTACGCCAGGACGAACACGAAGACCAGGCCCACGGCCAGGGCCGGGATCATCGGGACGAAGATGTCGGCCGCGTCCAGCTTGAGCGCGGTGGCGGCGCGGGCCGTCGGGCCGCCCCAGGGAAGGGTGTTCATGACCCCGTTGGCGGTCGCGGCGACCCCGGTCATGACCACCAGGCTCAGACCGAGCCGCTTGTAGAGCGGGTACATGGCCGAGACGGTGATCATGAACGTGGTCGAGCCGTCCCCGTCGAGGGAGACGATCGCCGCGAGGACGGCCGTGCCGACCACCACCCGCACGGGGTCGGCCTTGCAGAACCGCAGGATGCCCCGGACGACCGGGTCGAAGAGGCCGACGTCGATCATCACGCCGAAGTAGACGATGGCGAACATGAGCATCGCCGCGGTCGGCGCGAGCTTGCCGACGCCGTCGATGACGTAGTCCCCCAGGTGCGCGCCCTTTCCGGCGAACACGCAGAAGAGCGCGGGGACGAGGACGAGCGCCGCGACGGGCGACATTTTCTTCAGCATGATCAGGACCAGGAAGGTCGCGATCATGGCGAAGCCGAGGAAGGTCAGCATGGGGGGAAGGTAGGTGCCGCCTCCCGGGGCCAACAAGATGTCCGGGCGTGAGCAATACGAGCAAAACCCCAGCTCAGGGCAGGGGTGTCAGGGTGACGGGGAAACCGTTGAGCACCGCGGTGCCCGACAGCGGGTCCAGGCGGCTGCCGTCGAGGAGCTGGTTGACGTTCACCCCGGGGGCGGCGCCGGCCACCGCGAGCCGGGTGCCGTCGCGGTCGTGGCCCCAGCCGTGCGGGAGGCTGACGACGCCGGTGCGGACGGTGTCGGTGACCTCCACCGGGACCTCCAGGCTGCCGCCGTCGGCGGTGACCCTGGCCCGGCCGCCGTCGGCGAGGCCGAGGCGCTCGGCGTCCTGCGGGTGGACCTGGAGGGTGCACCGGTTGGAACCTCCGGTGAGGGCCGGGACGTTGTGCAACCAGCTGTTGTTGGACCGCAGATGGCGGCGGCCCACGAGTACCAGGGCGGCGGGGCGGTCGGCGAGCGCCGCGCGCAGCCGGGGCAGCTCGGCCGCGATCGGGTCCGGCAGCAGCTCGATCCTGCCGCTGCGGGTTCTCAGCAGTCCGGGGAGCCGGGGCCGCAGCGGGCCGAGGTCGATGCCGTGCGGGTGGGCGAGGAGCTTGTCCAGGCTGAGCCCGTCCCGCGCCCGCTCGGGTCCGGCCGCGCCGAACAGGTCACCGTACGGGCCGAGCCGCAGCATCAGGTCGAGCCTGCGCTCGGGGCCGTTCTCGCCGGTCAGCAGTCCGGCGAGGTGCTCGGGGTCGGCCGCGTGCAGGGGGGAGTGCCGGTCGGCGGTCTCCTTGGCGAGGGCGGCGCGGATCGCCGTCTCGTCCACGGCGGCCGGCTCGGCGGAGCCGTGCAGGCCGGAGACGGCCAGCACGAGGCGGGCGAGGATCTCGCACTCGTCCAGCCGGTCCGCCTCCAGGGGGACGGCGGGCCGGGTGTAGCGGACCTGGTTGCGGACGGCGAACCCGTTGAAGGCGAAGTCGTGGTGCGCGCTCTGGGAGGGCGGCGGCGGGGGCAGGACGACATGGGCGTGGCGGGAGGTCTCGTTCAGGTAGGGGTCGACGCTGACCATGAAGTCGAGCCCGGCCAGGGCAGCGTCGAGCCGCCTGCCGTCCGGGGCGGACAGCACGGGGTTGGCCGCGATCGCGATCAGGGCACGGATGCGCCCCTCCCCCGGCGTTTCGATCTCCTCGGCCAGGGCGGCGGTGGGCAGTTCGCTCTTGGCCTCGGGGTGACCGCTGACCCTGCTGTGCCAGCGGCCGAGGGAGAAGCCCTTGCCGGGCCCGGCGGGGCGGGGCCGCGGGCCGGCGGCGGGGAGCGGGAAGAGGGCCCCGCCGGGGCGGTCGAGGTTGCCGGTGAGGATGTTCAGGACGTCGACGAGCCAGCTGGCGAGCGTCCCGTACTCGACGGTGCAGCTGCCGATCCGCCCGTAGACGGCGGCGGTCGGCGAGGCCGCGAGCTCCCGGGCGAGGGTGCGGATCTCCCCGGCGGGCAGGTCGCAGGCGGGGGCGACGGCCTCAGGAGTGAAACTCCCGAGGGCGTCGGCGAGTTCCCCGAGTCCTTCGGTGTGCCCCGCGAGGGCGCCCGGGGCGTCCAGGCCCTCCTCCAGGAGGGTGTGCGCGAGGGCCGCCAGGAGCAGGGCGTCGCTGCCGGGGCGCGGCGCGAGGTGCCGGTCGGCGAGCCGGGCGGTACGGGTGCGGCGCGGGTCGACGACGACGAGCGTGCCGCCCCTGGCCCGCAGGGCCTTCAGCCGGCCGGGGAAGTCGGGGGCGGTGCACAGGGAGCCGTTGGACTCGACGGGGTTGGCGCCGATGAGCAGGAGGAAGTCCGTGCGGTCCAGGTCGGGTACCGGGATGGCGAAGGGGTCGCCGAACAGCAGCCCGCTGGAGACGTGTTTGGGCATCTGGTCGAGGGTGCTGGCGGTGAAGAGGTTGCGGGTGCCGAGGGCGCCGAGGAGGAGCGGCGGGTAGAGGGCTCCGGCCATCGTGTGGACGTTGGGATTGCCGAGGACGACGCCCACGGACTGGGCGCCGTGCTCCCGTACGAGGGCGGGCACGGCGGCGGCGATCGTCTCGTACGCCTCGTCCCAGCCGGCTTCCCGCAGCCGTCCGCCGCGGCGGACGAGGGGGGTGCGCAGCCGGTCGGGGTCGCCGTCGAGGGCGCCGAAGGCGGCGCCCTTGGGGCAGATGAAGCCGCGGCTGAAGACGTCGTCGTGGTCGCCGCGGGCTCCGGTGACGGTGGTGCCCTCAAGGGTGAGGGTGAGGCCGCAGGTGGCCTCGCAGAGGGGGCAGATACGCAGGGCGGTGCGGGGCATGGACCCTCCCGGGGGCGGCAGGCGACGGCACGGGCGCGGACCGGCGGGGTCCCGCCACGCGGCGCGCCCGCGGGCGGCCCCGAGCATACCGACCGGTAGGGACGGCGGGGAGGGGGTTGCAGCGTTGCGGCGGCCGTCCGGGCCGCCTGACGGGAGCGGCCGGGCGGGGGCCGTGTCAGTCGAGGACGCGGGCCAGGTAGGCGTGCATCATCGCCCGGGTCTCGTCGATGATCCCGGGGTCCCCGGCCGGATCGGCGCGGAAGGCCAGCTGGACGAGGGCGTCGGTGGCCTCGACGGCCACCAGCACCGCACGCCCGAGGTCCGGCCCGGGGGTGAGCCCGAGGTGGGCGCACAGGAGCCCGGCGAGGCGCTCGGCGACCTGGTGGTTGGGGTCGGCGGCGGGCCCTTCGGCGGGGGGCGCGGGCACTCCGAAGTCCACGAGGGCGAAGCCGGGGACGGTCCGTTTCATGGCCAGGTACTCGTCCAGCACGGCGTCGACGACGGGCCGCCAGTCGGTCGCGGGGAGCCCGGCGAGGCGCGCGGTGATGCCCTCGGCGTAGCGGTCGAGGTTGCGCTGGGCCAGGGCGGCGGCCATGGCGCGCTTGTTGCCGAAGAAGCGGTAGACGGAGCCGATGGGGACGCCGGCGCGGACGGCGACGGTGCGGGTGCTGAGGTTCTCGTAGCCGGTCTCGTCGAGGAGTTCGGCGCAGGCGTCGAGTATCCGGGCGAGGCGGTCGGCGCTGCGCTGCTGGACCGGGGTGCGGCGCAGGGGGTGGGCGGGAGGCACGGGATCCATCATGCCCTTCCCGGCGGCGCCCGGTTCCGCTCAGCGCAGTTCGGTTCAGTTCGGTTCAGTTCAGTTCAGTTCAGGAGCAGGGTGAGCCCGCCGATGGTGTACGTGATCATCAGCGCGAGGAGCGGCAGCTGTCCGGCGACGGCCCTCGCCGGGGGGAAGAGGCGTACGGAACGGTCGTGCGCGGCGACCACACCGAGGACGTGGCCGGTGACGACGGCGATCACCTGGAGGGCGGCGAGAGCGCCGGGACCCAAGGGGGGACTGGGCTCGGGGCCGTTGTCAGTGCCGAGTGCCATGCTTACTGTGCGTGGTCCTTCGGTGACGAGGAGGGAGAAGTAGTGGGCGATGAGATAGCCGAGGGCGATCGGCACGAGTGAGTGCGCGAAGGCGGTCAGCGGGCGGGGGTGCGGGCCGCTGACGAGGCGGGTGGCTCCGGCGCACAGGCAGTAGAGGGCCGCGACGAGGGCGATGGAGCCGAGGAGTCCGAGCGTGGCCGTGGGGACGCGGCCGAGGGGGGAGGTCTGAGTGGCGTTGATCCAGGAGGGGTTGTCGGAGTAGCCGTCGTAGGCGGTGGAGCCGAGGAGGACGCAGACAGTGGCGACGAGTCCGGGCCGCTCGGGTGTCGCGTCGAGTCCGTGGAAGGGGTTGCGCAGGACGAGGCGGCCGTCGTCGCGGCGGCCGAGGGGGGAGAGGCGGGCCAGGAGTACGGAGTAGGTCTCGAAGGGGTCGGCACTGGTGAACCACGCCTCGCCGAAGCGGGCGGCGAGCAGCAGGTGCAGGGCGGTGTAGCAGATGAGGGCGGTCAGGAGGGTGGTGGTGGATGCGGGATCGGGAGAGACCAGTTCGAGCCAGGTGAAGGCCAACAGCCCGGCGGCGGCGGGCCATTGGCCGAGGCCGGGCGGCAGGGGGCGGCCCGCTTCCGGCGGGCGGCGGCGGGCCCCGCTCAGGAGGCGGTGCAGGGTGCGGAGCGGGTTGAGCAGGCGCCAGACGGGGCCCAGGAGGAGGGAGGCGGGCACGAGTCCGACCCACAACAGGACGTAGACGGCGCCGGGAGCGGGGTTGCGGGCGGGGTCGTCGGGACCGAGGAGGAGGTGGAGGAGTACGGCGAGGGCTGCGGCGAGACCCAGTCCGCGCAGGGCGGTGCGGGTGGCCGGCGCGTCGGCCACCCGCTGGAGCCCGGCGGGCAGGGCGAGTCCGGAGCGGTCGCCGCGGAAGCGGGACGTGGACCACAGCAGGCCGAGTGCCAGGAAGGAGACGAAGAGCGCGGCGAAGGCGCCGGCGAAGGCGTAGAAGGGGGAGACCGGCAGGTCGTGCTGGGAGCCGATCCCGTGCGCCAGGAGGACCGGCGGACCGGCCGGACGGGGGTTCATGGGAAGGGGGGCCAGGGGAAGGGGGGTCATCGGACGAGGAGCTGGGTCAGGACGAGTGCGGACGCGTGGGTCTCGACCTCGAAGAGACCCGTGCGGTCGGCGGTGAGGACCAGGGTGGCCTCCTGGCCCGCCGACAGGGCCAGTTCCTTGTCGTAGCCGTGGACGTGCAGGGTGTCGGCGCGGTCGCTGGTGACGTGCAGGGCGATCCGCTCGCCCCGCCTGAGCTCGGTGCGGCCGGTGGGCGGGAACACCTTGCCGTCGCGGACGGTGAGGGTGAGGGTCCGGTCGGCCTCGGGTGTCGCCGGGGTGCCGGTCGGGGCCGGCGGGGTGTGGCTGTGGGAGTCCTGGCCCGGGGGGCCCGCGGTCAGCTGTACCGCCGTCTCGACCGGCTTGCCGGCCACGGCCCAGGCGGTGTGGTCGTCCGCGTAGAGGCGGACGGTCAGGGTGTGCGGGCCCGGGGGCACCTGCGCCGCGGGCAGGTGGAACCAGGGGCCGTACAGGCGGGCCAGCATGTGGCCGTCGAGGTCCAGGTGGGCGTGGCCGGCTCCGGGGAGGGCGGCGCCGCCGGTGCTGTCGGGGGTGAAGCGGAAGCCGGTCACGGCCAGCTGGAGGTTCCAGCCGTCCTCGGAGTCGGGGCGGACCGTGAGCCGTACCTGGGGCGCGCCCTGGGCGGGGACCTCGCGCAGGCGGTGTCCGCTGCCGTCCGGGGTGTCGAGCAGGGTGCCGGTGTCGCCGGTGGCCTGTTCGTGGGTGGTGCCGGGTTTGTGGTGGGTGGTGGCCCGGCCTCCGCAGCCGGTGGCCGCGCCGCCCGTGAGCAGGAGCAGGAGTGCCACCAGTGCCGTCGTACGGGCGGAGCGGCGGGGCGGGCGCGCGGCGGGGGCGGCGGCCGGGCAGGCGTCGCAGCGGGCGGCGGTCACTGTTCGTCTCCCGGACGGGGGGTCGCGGGCCAGGCCGTGGTGGGGCGGGCCGAGCGCCGGGCCGAGGCGTCGCGGGCCGGGGCCGGGTCCACGGGGCCGGGGGTGCGGTCACCGGCCGGGGCTTCGCCCGGGCCCGAGGGGCGGGCCGGGGCGGGCGGGCCGGGCCGGGCGGAGGCGACAACCGCCCACAGCACCCACACCACCGCGACCAGGGACCGTATCCAGGCGGGGCTGAGCGGGATCCAGGGGATCATCAGGACGGCCTTGTCGAAGGCGTCCAGCAGGGTCAGGGCGCCCAGCAGCAGGGTGAGGCGGGCCAGCCAGGGCCGGCCGGGGCGCAGGGCCAGGCCGGTGCCGGTCCACCACAGGCCGAGCAGGAGCAGGGCGAGGGCGGGAACGGCGGTGTGTGTGAGGGACATCGTGGAGCCGGCGACGTCCAGGGTCAGCCCGGCCAGACCCAGCAGGGCGGCCGCCGTGCCCAGCCGGGAGCGGCGCAGCCGGCGCGCCCACAGGACCCCGCCGACCAGCAGCAGCACCGCCGCCACCGCGAGGGCGATCTGGGTCTCGACCCGCTCCAGGCCCCGGGCCCCGTACCAGTCGCAGCCGGCCGGGAGCTTGCGGGCCTGGACGTTGTAGTCGGCGCAGACCAGCAACTGCGTCAGCTTGACCGGCTCGCCCACGAGCCGGGCCGAGCCGCCGCTGACCTCGCCGCGCGCCGTCCCGCACCGCGGGAGCGTGCCGGGGGTGGAGCCGTCGGGTCCGTCCTGCCAGCAGTTGCCCCGGCCCTGCCCGTCCCACCACACATCGCTGCCGTTGGGGCGGGAGGCTCCGGAGGCGTCCTTGCCGAGGATGTTTCCGGCGTAGCGGTTGTGGTGGGAGGTGTCGGTCTGCTTGGACCACTTCTCCTCACCGCGGATGAAGGCGGGCACCGCGCTGAGGAAGAACCCGGCGCGCCGGTGCCCGTAGACCCAGTTGTTCTCGTAGACGTTCCAGTTGCCGCCGGCGGTGATGATGCCGGTGCCCGGCGGCATGGATATCTGCGGGCAGACCACGCCCTGTTCGTAGCCGCGGGCGGCGGGCGGCTTGGCGCAGGTGCCGTCGGCGACGTAGTGGTAGTAGTCGGCGTTGTTGTCGTGGATCAGGTTCCGCTCGAAGCGGGCGTGGTTCTGCGGCAGGCCGGGGTGGCCGGGGAAGGCGCTGTCCATCGAGGCGCCGCCCATGTTCTGGTCGAACTCGTTGTCGTGGACCCAGACCGAGTCCCCCGCGGTCCCGGAGTAGCCAACCATGTTGTGGTGGCTGCGGCAGCCGGTGATCTCGATGGAGTAGCGGGGCACGTCGTAGCCGCGGCCGTCGTTGATGTTCGAGGCGCTGCCGGGGTAGATGCCGGAGTCGCCGTTGCCGTAGGACTCGCAGTTCCTGTAGAGCCCGTGGTCGCTGGCGAAGGTCAGGAAGCCGTACTCGTCGTTCCAGCGGGTGAGGACGTCGTCGATGACGAAGCCGTCGGCCGCGAGCACGTACAGGGAGTTGAAGGTCGTGCGCTGCGCGGTGAAGTTGCGGAAGTAGACGCCGTCGGACCGGTCGGCGCGGATGGCGTTGAGCTTCTGGTACTTGGCGTCGATGACCACGTCCGTGCGGGCGGCGCCGGTGCCCTCGATCTGGAGGTCCTTCTTGCCGAGGATCGCGACGAGGTTCTGGTTGTGGCGGCACCGCACCTGCTGCTCGTAGGACAGGATCTGGTAGCCGAGCGCGGAGTCGGGGGCCTTGAGGTGCGCGCACTCCCCCGTCGGCCGGGGCAGCGAGGGCTCCTCCTCGTAGAGGCCGGGCAGGACCGCGATGTTCATCCCCGGCCGGTCGACGGCGTCCACGGCCTCCTGGAGGTGGCGGTAGCCACTGCTCTGGCAGCGCTCGTAGAGGGTGAGGTTGTGCTGTCTGAGCTGCTCGGGGAAGCCGGCGGTGCGGCGCTCGAAGTCGGCCCGGTCGGTCTTGCAGACCAGCAGGTCGGGCTCGGCGGCGCGGTAGCGCGGGAAGGATCCGGAGCCGTCGGGGAGGGTGACGGGGCGCTCCTCGTGCGCGCGGGCGGCGGGCGCGGCGGCGAGGAGGGAAAGGAGAGCGAGGAGGGCGGCGAGGAGCGCCGCCGGCATGGCAGGGAACCTGCGGGTCCACGACATGCGCGAGAGAGTAGAGCAATGTTCACCTTTTGGGATCCCCCCGCGCACGCCCCAGCACGCGGCCCCGGACGGGCCTGGCCGGAAACACGTCGTTGACGTGCGGGTCGCGGAATCCTACTGTCAACCATAGGATTCCTTCGACGGAGCGGGAGCAGCCCATGAGTGAGCAGGCCAGGAAGACGGCGCAGGCGCTGGAGTACCTCACCGGCTTCGGCAACGAGCACAGCTCGGAGGCCGTGCCCGGCGCCCTGCCGCTCGGCCGCAACTCCCCCCAACGCGCCCCCCTCGGCCTCTACGCCGAGCAGCTCAGCGGCTCCGCCTTCACCGAGCCGCGCCGCCACAACCGGCGCTCCTGGCTCTACCGGATCCGCCCCTCCGCCGCGCACCCGGCCTTCACCCGCGTCGACAACGGCGCCCTGCGCACCGGCCCCTTCACCGAGACCGTCCCCGACCCCAACCGGCTGCGCTGGAACCCGCTGCCCGACCCGGCCCCCGGCACCGACTTCCTCTCCGGCCTGTGGACCCTGGGCGGCAACGGCGACGCCACCCAGCGCACGGGCATGGCCGTCCACCTCTACTCCGCCAACGCCGACATGACCGACCGGGTGTTCAGCGACTCGGACGGCGAGCTGCTGATCGTCCCCGAGCGCGGCGGCCTGCTGCTGCGCACCGAGCTCGGCCTGCTCAGCGCCGGCCCCGGCGAGGTGGCCCTGATCCCGCGCGGCGTCCGCTTCCGCGTCGAGCTCCTGGACGGCGACGCCCGCGGCTACGTCTGCGAGAACTACGGCCGGCCCTTCGAGCTGCCGGACCTCGGCCCCATCGGCGCCAACGGCCTGGCCGCCGCCCGCGACTTCCGGGCGCCGGTCGCCGCGTACGAGGACAGCGAGCGCCCGACCGAGGTGGTCAACAAGTTCTGCGGGAACCTCTGGGCCGCGACCTACGACCACTCCCCCCTCGACGTGGTCGCCTGGCACGGCACGCACGTCCCGTACGTCTACGACCTGCGGAAGTTCAACGTCATCGGGTCCATCAGCTACGACCACCCGGACCCGTCCATCTTCACGGTCCTGACCTCGCCCTCCGACACCGCGGGCCTGGCGGGGGTGGACTTCGTGGTCTTCGCGCCCCGCTGGCTGGTCGGCGAGGACACCTTCCGCCCGCCGTACTTCCACCGGAACGTGATGAGCGAGTACATGGGCCTGATCGAGGGCGCCTACGACGCGAAGGCCGAGGGCTTCGTCCCCGGCGGCGGCTCGCTGCACAACATGATGTCCGCGCACGGACCCGACCGGGAGACCTTCGACAAGGCGAGCGCCGCCGAGCTGAAGCCGCAGCGGATCGACGACGGCCTGGCCTTCATGTTCGAGACCCGCTGGCCCATCACCGCCACCGCCCAGGCGGCCGGCGCCGAACACCTCCAGCGCGGGTACGACGGTGTCTGGGAGGGTCTGGAGCGGCACTTCCGCGCCTAGTATTCCCCCAGCCCCCTGCTCCGACGGAGAACCACCCGTGACCGCCTTCGCCCCCGACTCCCTGGTACTGAACCGGAAGCTGCCGCTCTGGTACCAGGTGTCACAGTCGTTGCGCGCCTCGATACTCGGCCGCACCCCGGACGCCTCGCTGCGCCTGCCGACCGAGGAACAGCTCGCCGAGCACTACGGGGTCAGCGTGCTGACGATGCGCCAGGCGCTCAAGGAGCTGGAGGGCGAGGGCCTCATCAGCCGGCACCGGCGGCGCGGGACCTTCATCGAGCCCGGCGCCCGCCGCAGCGCCCCGGTGCGGCTGCTGGGCTCGCTCGACGCGATCGTGGCGCAGCAGTCGGGTGAGGCGACGACGGTCCTCGGCCATGAGCGGACGCCGGTGTCCGGGGAGCTGCTGGAGCACTTCCCGGACCTGCCGGAGGTGGTCACCTACCGCCGCCTGCGGCGCGACGGCCGCGGCGGGGAGCCGACGAACTGGGCGGAGAACGCGGTGCGCCCCGAGTTCGCCGAAGCGGTGGACCTCGCGGACCTGGAGCGCTGGCCCATGACCAAGGTCCTGCGCGACGTGGTCGGGGTGCGGATCAGCCGGATCACGGACACCGTCGAGGCGCGCCTCGCCGACCCGGAGACGGCCGAGCTGCTCCAGGTGCCGCTGCTGAGCCCGATCCTGCACTACACGGGCGTGTCCTACGGGGAGGACGGCCGGGTGGTCGACGTGGCCCGTATCCGGTACCGGGGCGACCGGTTCTCCTTCACGGTCACCGTCGACGCACCCTGAGCCGCCGCTTCGGAACGCTTCACTTCTGCTGTTCGTTCTCCTCCGCGAGGCGCTCGCCCTCCGCCTGCGAGGGCGTGGTGCGCATCGTCTGAGGGTGGTGGAGCTGCTCCCGCTGCTTGTCGTCCATGTCCTCGTCGAGCCGTTCTCCCTCGGCCTGCGAGGGGGTCGAATACTCGTCGTACTGACTCATGGCCCGCTCCTCGGTCGGTACCGATGCGTACATACATGACCTATACGTACATAAGGAGCGTAACGCTTCGGCCGGGACGCGGCCCGGCCCCGGCCGGCCGTCGCTACCATCTGCCGGGTGAGCGACGACGTACCGCTGCTGGACGATCTGATGCCCTGGGCCGTGAGCGGCCTGCGCCTGGGCCGCGCCTGGGTGGCGGCCCCCGATCCGGCCGTGCTGCGCGCCCGCTGGGCGGCCCTGACCGGGGCCGAAGGGCAGGAGCGGGAGCGGCTGTTCCGGCCGAGCCGGGTCCGTACGCCCTCCGCCGGCGCGGCCGCCCTGCCGGGGCAGCGCTCGGCCACCGCCCGCTTCACCGACGACCCCGGCCCCTTCCCCGAGCCGGTACGGGTGCTGCGCGCGCCCTTCGACGAGCAGTGGCTTCTCCCCGACCAGCGGCTCATCGACGCGGCCCGGCCCGAGCTGTGGAGGGTCCTGGACGCCGGGCAGATGTTCCTGCTGGAGGCCCCCGGCCTGCTGGTCACCCCGCACCTCCCGGCCGGCCGGCTCGGCCGGATCCGCCCGCTGCACCGGCGCCCGGGCGGCGTGGAGGCGAACCTGGCGCCGGGGCTGCTCGCGCTGCTCGGCGGCCGCTACGGCGCCCCGGTCACCCCGCAGGACATGCTGTGCTGGATCCTCGCGGCGGGCCGCCCCGGCCCCCGGGGGTACGAGGTCCCCCTCGCCGCCGACCCCGGGCGCTGGCGGGCCGGGCTGGAGCTGGGCCACCGCCTGCTCGCCGTCCAGCTGCGCGGGGCGCACGACGGGCAGCCGCCCCGGCTGCCGGGCGGGCGGCGCCCGTACGTGCGGGCGGCGGTCACGGCCTGGCCGCGGGAGCTCGGGTACGACCCGGAGACCCAGACGCTGACGGTCGGGGACGGGGCCGTCTCCCCCGTTCCGCCGGGGGCGTGGGAGTACGAGGCGCAGGGGGTCCGGGTGCTGGACTCCTGGTTCGCGGCCCGGTGCGCGCACCGGGAGCCGCAGGCGCAGGGCCTGGAGGGCCTCGGGCCTGCCGAGTGGCCGCAGAGCTGGACCTCGGAGCTGCTCGCCCTGGTGACCACCCTGGCGCTGCTGGCCGATCTGGCGCCGGAGCGGGCCGCGTTCGAGCCGGGCCCGCCGCTCCCGGCCGCGGACCTGACGGCTGCCGGGGTGCTGCCGCCGCCCCACTGGTCCCGCCGCCCGGCGTCGGTCCTGGACCACCAGGAGGAGGGCCCCGGGGGCCAGTTCGCCCTGCTCTGAGCCGGCCGAGGCGCCGGCCCGGGCCTTCGCACCCCTGGCGGCCCCGCGACCGCGCGGCCGGGAGACGAGGCGGCCGGAGCCCAAGAACGTACCCCCGTGAACCGGGCATTCCACCCCGCATCCGCCCCCGGGCAGTGACAGACCCCGCCAACGCCCGGTAGGCAAGGCCCATGACCACCGAACCGCTCCCCCTGGCCGGGCTCACCGTCGTCGCCGTCGAGCAGGCCGTCTCCGCCCCCTTCGCCACCCGTCAGCTCGCCGACCTGGGAGCCAGGGTGATCAAGGTGGAGCGGCCCGACGGCGGTGACTTCGCCCGCGGCTACGACACCGCCGCCCACGGCCTGGCCTCGCACTTCGTCTGGGCCAACCGGGGCAAGGAGTCCCTCGCCCTGGACCTGAAGGACCCGCGCGGGCGGGAGGTGCTGCACGCGCTGCTGGACGGCGCCGACGTGTTCGTGCAGAACCTCGCCCAGGGGGCCGCCGCCCGCCTCGGGCTCGACGCGGCCGCGCTGTGCGCCCGCTACCCCCGGCTGGTCGCCGTGGACATCTCCGGCTACGGCGCGCAGGGCCCGTACGCCCACAAGCGGGCCTACGACATGCTCGTGCAGTGCGAGGCGGGGCTGGTGTCGGTGACCGGGACGCCGGAGCGGCCCGTGAAGGCGGGGATCCCGGCCGCCGATATCGCGGCCGCCATGTACGCCTTCTCCGGGGTGCTCGCGGCGCTGCTGCGGCGCGGGACCACGGGACGCGGCGGGCCGGTGGAGGTGTCGATGCTGGACGCGCTCGCCGAGTGGATGGGGCATCCGCTGCACCACACGATGCACGGCGGGGAGCAGCCCGTCCGCACGGGCCTGGCGCACGCGGTGATCGCCCCGTACGACGCGTACCCGACGGCCGACGGGGACCAGGTCCTGCTGTCGGTGCAGAACGACCGCGAGTGGCGGCGGCTGGCCCGCGAGGTGCTGGAGCGGCCCGAGCTGGCCGAGGACCCGGCGTTCGCGACGAACGCGGCCCGCACGCGGGGCCGGGAGGACACCGACGCGGTGGTGGCCGGGGTGCTCGGCAAGCTGTCGGCGGCGCAGGCCCTGGAGCGGCTGGAGGCGGCAGGGATCGCCTGCGCCCGGATCAACTCGGTGGCGCAGCTGGCCGGGCATCCCCAGCTGGCGGCCCGGGACCGGTGGCGGGAGGTGGATTCGCCGGCGGGCCCGCTGCGGGCGCTGCTGCCGCCGATCGGGCTGCCGGGTGGCGCGCAGGCACGGATGGGAGCGGTGCCCGCGCTCGGCGAGCACACCGACGCCCTGTTGCGCGCCCTGGGGATGACGGACGCGCGCATCGCGGAACTGCGCGGGGACGGTGTGGTCGCCTGAGGCCGGGGCGTCGGGACGCCGACGCGGGGTACGCCGGAGGAAGGGGACGGGAGCCGGGTGCAGCCGGACGGGCCGGCTGCGCTACGGGGACGGTCGCCGGGGGACGGTTACGAGCGACGGCTGCCGAACAGGGTGCGCCGCAGCCTGCGCAGCGGGGCGAACAGCGCGACGCGCGCGCTCCGGCTCCGCTGGACGTGGGTGTGGTCGCGGGAGGTGAGCTCGCGCATCAGCAGGGTCGCCTCGGCCACTTCGTGGTGCGGGGCGGCGGGTCCGCCCAGCACGGCGAGGTGGCGGTCGAGGCGCGAGCTGACCGCGCTGCTCCCGCAGGTGATGGCAGGCACGCGGGGCGGCCTGCTGCGCATTGCTATCTGTTCCATGTCTCTCCCCACCCGTACGAGGGCACCCGGCCCGGGCAGGGTAACCCTATCGCCTGCCGAATGCCCTCGGGTATCCCGGTGGTGTGAATTACCCCTGTGAGTACGGGTAGTTGACGATTACTCAGCGGAGTTGCCCGTCACTCTCCGTGCGAGGAGCGGCACTTGGGAACACGCTCCGTGAGGGGCTCCAGGGAGTGTCGTCACGACAGGGGCCACCGCGGCCCCGCTGCGCTAACTTGGAGTGATCACCCGATGACAGCAGGGGGAATCGCGTGAGTGCCGACGTAAGCGGGGAGTCCGGGCGTGTCATCTCCGGGCGGTACCGGCTGCTCGCTCCACTGGGCCGCGGCGCCGCCGGCGTCGTGTGGCGCGCCCGGGACGAGGTCCTCGCCCGGGAGGTCGCCGTCAAGGAGGTGCGCGCCCCCGCCGGGCTGGACGCGGCCGGGACCGCGCGGCTGTACCGGCGGCTGGAGCGGGAGGCGTGGGCGGCCGCCCGGGTCTCCCACCGCGGGGTCGTCACGGTCTACGACGTGGCCTCCGAGGACGGCCGGCCCTGGATCGTGATGGAGCTGGTGCGCGGGCTCTCCCTGGCGGAGGTGCTGGAGGGCGAGGGGCCGATGACCCCGCAGCGCACCGCGCACCTGGGCGAGCAGGTCCTGGCGGCGCTGAGCGCGGCGCACGGGTCCGGGGTGCTGCACCGGGACGTGAAGCCCGCCAACGTGCTGGTCGCCAACGACGGGCGGGTGCTGCTGAGCGACTTCGGGACCGCCGCCGTGACGGGCTCCGCACCGGAGACGATGACCGGCGAGCTGCTCGGCTCCCCCGAGTTCCTCGCCCCCGAGCGGGTGCTGGGGCACGAGCCCGGCCCCGAGGCGGACCTGTGGTCGCTCGGGGTGCTGCTGTACACGGCCGTGGAGGGGGTCTCGCCCTTCCTGCGGGACGGCCCGGCGGCCACCCTGGAGGCCGTGGTGGACGGGGAGCCGCCCCCGCCGCGTCGGGCCGGCCCGCTGGAGCCCGTACTGGAGGGGCTGCTGCGCAAGGACCCGGCCGCGCGGCTGCCCGCGGCGGAGGCCGCCCGGATGCTGCGGATCGTCGGCGCGGGGGGCGCCGTACGGGATCCGGGCGGCCCGGTGTGGGACCCCGGGGCGCCGACGGCGGTCCTGGCGGGGCCGTACGAAGCGGGGCCGCACCAGGGGCCGTACGAGTACGAGCGGGAGCACGGGCCGGCGCCGGTCCCGTCGGAACCCTTGCTCGCACAGCCGGAACAGGGCGGGAGCGGGGCGGGCGTGGTGCTGGCCGTCGCCGTCGTGGCGCTGCTGGCGGTGCTGGTCCTGCTGCTGTGGCTGCTGCTGCGCGACACCGGGGGCGGGGCGGGCGGGCCGGCCGGGAGCCCGGGCACCTCGACGCCGCATTCGCCGTCGGCGCCGGCCTCGGATCCGGCTCCGTCCTCCCCGCCGGCGAGTACGGGGCCCGCGCAGAGCGTCACCCTGTACGCGCACCCCCTGCGCGCCGCCTACGCCGGGAGCTGCCCGCCGCCGGAGACGGGCGCGCCCGCGTTCACCGCCACCATCGAGGTGGCCCTGACGCCCGCCGTGGTGGAGTACCGCTGGGCCAGGCTGGACGGGTCCACGTCCGGGGAGCCCTGGCAGAGCATCACGTACGAGGCGGGCGGGGCGCGGACCCGCCAGCTCGACCACACCGAGCCGGTGGGCACGGCGGGCCGGACGGTGCAGGACGCGGTACGGCTGGAGGTGCGGGCACCGCAGCTGAAGACCTCGTCCTGGATGGAGTTCTCCGTGGCGTGCGCGGAGGAGACCCCGACGGGCGGGGCCTCCTCCCCGGGTTCTCCGGCGAGCCCTGCGGGTCCCTCCGCCGGGACGTCGGCGCCGGCCACCAGGCCGAGCTTGGTGAGGGTGAGCGGGGAGTGGACGTCGGGGTGCAGCATCAGCCCGCTGA
>NZ_JBEYJJ010000025.1:0-50369 GCF_040636215.1 Streptomyces sp. NPDC006687
AGACTTCCTCCACACCTACAACCACCACCGCTGCCACACCGCACTCGACGGACACCCGCCCATCACCCGCGTCAACAACCCTGCAGGTCAATACACCTAGCGGAACACCGAGGGCGGGGGCTGCGGGGAGGCCGTCGCCGTGGCGTCGCGGACGGGTGCCGCGCCGCCGGTGAAGTCCGCCAGGGCCCGGCCGTGCTCCACCCGGCCCGGGTGCGGGTCACTCGCCACCCGCCGGGTGAACTCCGCCACCGGAAGCTCCCCGTCGGAGGCGACGAGCACCGCATTGCCGAAACGTTTCCCCCGCCAGACGACGGGATCCGCGGCCAGCGCCAGCCGCTCGAACCGCGAGGCCGCCGTCGCCACCTGCCCGCGCAGGTGCGCCAGCGGCGGCCCGTCCGCCAGGTTGGCCACGTACCACCCGGTGGGCGACAGGGCCCGCCGTACGTCGTCCAGGAACTCGGCGCTGGTCAGGTGCGCCGGGGTGCGCGCCCCGCTGAACACGTCCGCGATGACCAGGTCCGCCCAGCCGTCCGGCACCTTCGCCAGCCCCGCCCGCGCGTCCGCCGTCCGGACGCGGACCCGCGCCTGCGGGTCCAGCGGCAGGTGTTCCCGTACGAAGGCCACCAGGGCCGCGTCGAGCTCCACCACCTGCTGCGCCGAGCGGGGGCGGGCGGCGGCGGTGTAGCGGGCCAGGGTGAAGGCGCCGCCGCCCAGGTGCACCACGTTCAGGGGCTGCCGGGCGGGGGCGATGAGGTCGATGAGGTGGCCGATGCGGCGCTGGTAGGCGAAGTCCAGGTGCCCGGGGTCGTCCAGGTCCACGTGGGACTGCGGGGCCCCGTCGATCAGCAGGGTCCAGGCCCGGGTCCGCTCCCGGTCCGGGGACAGCTCGGCGAGGCCGCCGCCCACCGGGGCTTCGACCGGTTCGGCGGCCCCCCGCCGTCCCGCGTCGCGGTTGCCGCCCTTGCCCCTGCCCGTACTGCTGCCCTTGCCTGCCACCCCGCCATTATCGCTGGCCAGAGGTTCACCGGCAGTTGTCGGCCGCCTCGATCAGCCGGGCCGCCTCGCCGAGCGCCGCCCGCAGCACCTCCGGATCGGTGACCGGCCCCACGGCCTCGGGCGGCAGCAGCCAGCCCGTGCCGCCCGCGGTGGGCGCGCCGGCCAGGTCGTCGAAGCGCATCCCGCGGCCGTTGGTCTGCGTACAGGCGCTGCCGGGCAGGTCCCAGGCATCGGCGGTGCCGGGCGGGACGAGGAAGCCCAGGGTGTCGCCGGAGCCGTCGTGCAGCACGGGCCCCACCGCGGGCACGGCCCGCCCGGCGCCACGGCGGATGATGTCCACGGCCTCCAGCCCCTGGCGGACGGAGACGGTCACCAGGTCCGGGGCGAGGACCTCCGGAACCTGCACGGTGAGGGCGATCGCGCCGGCCTCGGGCGCGGTGTTCGTACCAATGCTGTCCATGCCGGTCTCCACCAAGGGGAACCCCTCCTCGATCCGTATCCGCATGGGTTCAACGCGGCGAAGCGTCAACAGGTGCGGCGGCAAGACGCCGCAAAGGATGGCAGTTCATGGCGGATCGCGGGTGAGATATCCGTTTTGTAGCCAAACACCGTATGAAGCCCCCCTCACCGGCGGTACGTTCATGCGCGCCGGAGCGCTCGACTCCGGGGCGAGCGTGTCCAGAGAGGCAGCGTCCATGGCGGCGTCACCCCACTCACCCAATTCCAGCTTCCGGCGGCTGCGCGGAGCCCACTCCCCCGCCGAGTTCGCGGCCATGGTGCGCCGGGCCGCACGCGAGATCGGCGAAACGGTTTCCTGCGACGCCCGCTACATCGGCCGCGTCGAGTCGGGCGAGATCCGCTGCCCCAACTACGCCTACGAACGGGTCTTCCTGCATATGTTCCCCGGCCGCACCCTGGCCGACCTCGGCTTCTCCCCCCGCGAGGCGGTCCGCGGACGGGCCGCCCAGCGCCCCCGGCCCGCCCCGGCCACCTTCACCCACCCCATCCACCGTCCCAAGGAGAGCGACGTGCTGCGGCGCGCCTTCATGGCGGGCGGCTCCGCGACCGTGGCGGCCGCGACGCTCAGCCTCACCCTGCTCGGCGACAGCCGCCGGATCCCCTCCCGCGCCGGCGAGGCCGAGGCCGCCGCCGTCGAGGACGCCGTACGCCAGATCCGGCTGCTGGACGACCGGCACGGCGCCGACGCCCTCTACCGCCGGGCCGCCCAGCCCCTGCGCACCGCCTACGCCCTGCTCGACGCGGGAGCCACCCGGCAGTCCACCGAGGACCGGCTGCACTCGGGGGCCGGGGAGCTGGCCGTCTCCGTGGGCTGGCTGGCCCACGACTCGGGCCGCTTCGAGGACGCCCGCTCGCACTACGCCGAAGCCCTGGCCACCGCCCGGGTGGCGGGGGACGCGGGCCTGGAGGCGCACGCCTTCAGCAACATGGCCTTCCTCGCCCGGGACTGCGGACGCCCCCGCGAATCGGTACGGGCCGCCCAGGCGGGCCTGCGCGCGGCCCGCCCGCTGGGCTCCCCCCGGCTGCTGGCGCTGCTCGCGCTGCGGGAGGCCGGCGGCTGGTCGGGGCTCGGCGACCGCAGGGCCTGCGAGGAGGCCCTGACCCGGGCGCACGCCGAGTTCGCGCGGGGGGCCTGCGCCGCCGACCCGGAGTGGATGTCCTTCTTCGGCGAGGCCGAGCTGGAGTTCCTGGAGGCCCGCTGCTGGGCGGCGCTCGGGGAGTACGCCCGCGCCGCCCGGCACGCCCGCCGGGCCTCCGACCTCCAGGACCCGCACTTCGCGCGGAACGTGGCCCTGTACACCGCCGAACTCGCCGACGACCTGGCCCGCGCCGGGGCCCCCGACGAGGCCGCCTGGGCGGGCGGGCGGGTGCTGGACCTGCTGGCGGAGGTCCAGTCGACCCGGATCCGCTCCATGCTCGCGGGCACCGCCCACACCCTGGTCCCGCACCAGCGCTCCCCGCGCGTGGGCGCCTTCCTCACCCGTCACGCCCAGGTGTAGGCGCGCCGGCTACCCCTCCAGGTGGCCGGTGTCGTTCCAGCGTTCCAGGGCCGGGTCCCCGTACGCCCAGCCCAGGACCGACAGGGAGGTGGGGTCCAGGCGGATGCGGGCGCCGAAGGACGCCTCGAAGCCCAGCCAGCGGGCGGCCAGGGTGCGCAGGATGTGGCCGTGCGCGAAGAGCAGCACGTCCCGCTCGGCCGAGCGGGCCCAGGCGATGACCTCGTCCGCTCGGGCCGCCACCTGCGCGACGGACTCGCCGCCGGGCACCCCGTCGCGCCAGATCAGCCAGCCCGGGCGCACCGCCTGGATCTCGGCCGGGGTCATGCCCTCGTAGTCGCCGTAGTCCCACTCCATCAGGGTGTCCCACGGGTCCGCCCGCACCCCGAAGCCCGCCAGCTCGCAGCTCTCGCTGGCGCGGACCAGCGGACTGGTGCGCACCTCCAGGCCGCGCAGCGAGACCCAGGGCTCGCCGGCGAGGCGCTCGCCCAGCCGCTTCGCCCCCTGCCTGCCCTCCTCCAGCAGGGGCACGTCGGTGCGTCCGGTGTGCTTGCCGAGCAGGGACCATGCCGTCTGGCCGTGGCGGGCCAGCAGGATGCGGGGGGCCATCTGTGTTTCTCCCGGTCCGTGGGGGTTCACGTGGGATGCGCGAATCCGTCGTCCGTCCATCATCGCCGACGTGAACAGCGGGCGGCCCGGGCCGGGCGCGGAGGCGGGAACGGGACCGTTTCAGCCGTAAGTCCACGATTGTCAGTCGCGGATGGGACACTTCCGCCCGTGAGCTCCTACCCGCCCAGCGGCCCGCCCCCGACCACGACACTGCGGCAGCGGCTCGCCGGCCTGCGCGGCCCCGCCGTGCCGCCGCGTCCGCTCGACGCGCGGGCGCTCGCCGCGCTCGCCGCCAACCCCGGCTGCGGCAGACGGGCCGTCCTCGACGGCGCCGGGGTGGACAAGACCGCCCTGGCCGCCGCCCTCGGTACACCGGCGACTTTCGGCCAGTCGCAGTTCGCGATCATCCGCGGGAACTCCTTCGAGGCCAAGGTCAAGGGCGACGGCGGGGCCGAGCTGCTGCGCCTGGTCCACGCCCGTCTCGGCGCCGGCGGCGAGCCGCCCGGGCCGGACGCCCGGGTGCCCGACCTGACCGCCGCCGGACCGGAGGGCCGGGCCGCCCGGACGGCGCTGGCCCTGCGGGAGGCCACCGCCGCGCGGACGTGGACCCTGCTGGACCATCCGATGCTGGCCCTGGAGGTGGCGGGCACCCCCGCCTACCTGGAGCCCGACGCCGTCGTGGTGCACCCCGACGGCCGCTGGACGGTGGTCGAGATCAAGTCGTTCCCGATGATCGACGGGGCCGCCGACGCCGCGAAGGTGGGGGCCGCCGCCCGGCAGGCCGCCGTCTACGTCCTGGCCCTGGAGCAGACCGCGGGGAAGCTGGCGGGGGCCGTCGTGGACCACCGGGTCCTGCTGGTCTGCCCGAAGGACTTCTCCAACCTGCCCACCGCCGAACCCGTCGACATCCGCCGCGAGCGGTCGGTCACCCGCCGCCAGCTGGAGCGGCTGACCCGGATCGAGGAGCTGACCGCCGGCCTGCCCGAGGGGCTCTGCTTCGACCCCGCCCGCCCCGCCGAGGAGCTGGCCGAGGCCGTCTCCGCCGTCTCCGCCGCCTACGCCCCCGAGTGCCTGGCCGCCTGTGAGCTGGCCTTCCACTGCCGGGAGCGCTCCCGGGACGCCGGGGACCCCGCCGCGCTGGGCAGGTCCGTACGCGGTGAGCTGGGCGGGCTGGCCACCGTCGAGGAGGCCCTCGCCGCGGCCTGCGGGGCGGGGCCCGACGGGGATCCCACCGCCGAGGCGCTGCGCCAGGCGGCCCGGCTGCGCGCCGAGGCCCTGGAGCAGGCCGCCGCCGAGGAGCAGGCCGCCACCCGCCCCCCGCACCAGGCCCCGGAGAGCCCGTCATGCCCCTGCTGAGCACCCTCGCCCGGCTGGAGGCGGTCCGCGCGGGCCGCGCCCGGCCGCTGGCGACCGTACGCCACCGGCACCTGAGCGCGCGCCCGCTGGTCCTCGTACCGCTGACCACAGCCGGTGAGGCCGGGGCCCCGCTCGGGGCGATGCTGGGCACCGACCGGCACGAGCCGCGGATCCTCGTCATACCGCAGCCGCGCGACCGTGACCTGCGCTGGCAGTTCCTCGGCGAGCTGGCCCGCCTGCTGATGCCGTACATCGAGTCGTACACGGATGCCGTCGAGCCCGCCGAGCGCACCGAGACCGACCCGGAGACGGGCCGCAAGACCAAGGTCGAGGCCGAACTGTGCGTGGACGCGCCGCAGATCGTCGTGCCGAGCCGGGCGGGCATCGAGTACGTACGGCTGCTGGGGCGTTCGATGCGGTTCCGCCGCACCGCCGAGGAGGACCCGGAGAACCCCTACCCGGCGCCCGCCCAAGTGCCCCTGCTGGGGCGCTGGTTCACCCACCTCGCCGAGCGCTCCCGGGTGCCCGGCTCCTCGATGCTGCTGTCCGCCACCGACCTGCTCTCGCGGCACTGGGCCACGGGCCAGAGCAACCTGGAGGACCAGCACCTGGGCTCCCTGCTCGGCTGGATCGCCCCGCCGGAGGGCGTGTCGGGCGCCGAGTGGGCGCTGCGGGTGGAGCTCGAACGGGACCGCGACGGACAGCTGTTGTTCCCGCCGGCCGGCCCGGCCACCGACCCGGCCTTCGACAACAAGCTGCTGGCCCCGGCGATCGCCCGGTTCGACGCCGCCCGGGCGGCGGGCGGGCCCCGCGACGGGGACACCGTGCGGCGGGCCGAGCAGGAGGTCCGGCGGCTGGTCGCGGACCAGATGCGGCACACCTGGTCGCAGACCTGGGAGGCCCTCGACCTGCTGCGCGCCCTGCCGCCGGGCGAGCGGACCGAGGAGCGCTGGACCCGCGACCGCTGGTCCTTCACCGGCCACCGCGACCGGGTCCGCGCGGGCGAGCCCCCGCAGCCGCGCCGCGACGACGCGGTGACGGCGGCCCAGAAGCTGGCCACCCGGGAGACGGAACAGGTGCGCCTCGACGCGCAGGAGGCGCTGGACGACCCCCTGGTCATGGCGGGCCGGCGGTTCGCGGGCGAGGCGTTCGCCGGTGAGGTCACCGAGGTGGTGATGGAGTGGACCGAGGGCCGGCGGCCCCGCCCGCGCCCGCTGCTGACGGTGGCCACCGAGGACCGGCCGCAGCTGGCGGACGAGGGCGGCGGCCGGGTGTACCGCTCGCTGGACGGCCGCCAGCAGGCGTTCGAGTTCGTGCGCCGCGAGGAGGACGGCCAGCTGGTGC
Organism: Streptomyces sp. NPDC006687; assembly: GCF_040636215.1. Taxonomy (NCBI): domain Bacteria; kingdom Bacillati; phylum Actinomycetota; class Actinomycetes; order Kitasatosporales; family Streptomycetaceae; genus Streptomyces; species Streptomyces sp. NPDC006687. The sequence goes on from NZ_JBEYJJ010000025.1 coordinate 6,321, forward strand.
TGCGCGTCCTGGACAAGATGGGCGCGGGACGGGAGCCGGTGGCCGGATCGGTGCCGGAGAAGGGCGACCGGGTGTGCTGGACCCTGTTCGAGCATGACGCGCGCGGCGGCCCGAAGCTGCCCGACCCGGAGAACACCCCGTGGACGCACGGCGGTCCGCCGGGATCCGCGACCGCCCCCGCCCTGGACGCCGTGACCGACGAGGACCTCCTGTGACCACCGCCTTCGACCCGGGCGCGGCCGCCGACCGGGCCACCGCCGCCATCCTCCACGACACCCTGCACGGCACCGAGCGGGGCGTGGTCGTCGACTCCCCGCCCGGGGCCGGGAAGTCCACCCTGGTGGTGCGTGCGGCCCGGGAACTGGCCGCCGCGGGGCGCCGGCTGATGGTGGTGGCGCAGACCAACGCGCAGGTGGACGACCTGGTGCTGCGGCTCGCCGCCAAGGATCCGGAGCTGAAGGTCGGCCGGCTGCACAGCAGTGAGGCCGACGCCTACGACCCGGCGCTGCGGGAGCTGCCCTCGGTCACCCTCTCCGCGAAGCCGGCCGATCTGGCGGAGCTGCCCGTCACCGTCGCGACGGCCGCGAAGTGGGCCTACGTCCAGGCGGAGCCGTGGGAGCACGCGATCGTCGACGAGGCGTACCAGATGCGCTCCGACGCGCTGCTGGCCGTGGCCGGGCTGTTCGAGCGGGCGCTGTTCGTGGGCGACCCGGGGCAGCTGGACCCCTTCAGCGTGGTCGGGGCGGAGCAGTGGGCCGGGCTCTCCTACGACCCCTCCGCCTCCGCGGTCTCCACCCTGCTGGCGCACAACCCGCAGCTGCCGCAGCACCGGCTGCCGGTGTCGTGGCGGCTCCCGGCGACGGCCGCGCCGCTGGTCTCGCGCGCCTTCTACCCGTACTCGCAGTTCCGCAGCGGCACCGGCCCCGGTGAGCGGCGGCTCGCGTACGGGGTCCCCTCGGACGGCTCCGGCCCGGACCGGGTGCTGGACGAGGCGGCCGAGGCGGGCTGGGGGCTGCTGGAGCTGCCCGCCCGGCACACCCCGCGCACCGATCCGGAGGCCGTCCGGGCGGTGGCGCTGGTGGTCCGCCGGGCCCTGGACCGGGGGGCGGTGACCTCGGACGAGCAGACCCCGGCCCCCGTCCCGCTGACCCCGGCCCGGATCGCGGTGGGCACGGCCCACCGGGACCAGGCGGCGGCCGTGCGCTCGGCGCTGGCGTCCCTGGGCGTCGCGGGCGTCACGGTGGACACCGCCAACCGCCTCCAGGGCCGCGAGTACGACCTGACGGTGGTCCTGCACCCGCTGTCGGGCCGCCCCGACGCGACGGCCTTCCACCTGGAGACGGGCCGGCTGTGCGTGCTGGCCTCCCGCCACCGGCACGCCTGCGTGGTGGTGGCCCGGGCGGGCATAGCGGAACTCCTGGACGACCACCCGTCCACGGAACCGGTCCAGCTGGGGACGACGATCAAGTTCCCGGACGGCTGGGAGGCCAACCACTCGGTCCTCTCCCACCTGGCCGAACACCGCGTCACCTGGCGGCCGTGAGCCGGCGCCCCGCAGCCGCCCCCGCACCCTTGCGCGGCATTGGACAATGGAGGGTGGCCCCCGAGAACCCCGTACGCGCAGGAGGATACGCATGGCAGAGCCCGAGCGGACCCAGCGGAGGCAGCGGCCGGCCCCGCTGCTCTTCGAGCCCTCGGAAGCGGTCGCGGACCCCGAGCACTTCTTCGACCTGGAGTCCATCGAGGACCCCCGGGAGCTGCTGACGCGCGCGACCGAGCTGACGCTGGCGTTCCGGGCCGCGCAGAACCGGGCGGAGGAGTTCCAGGCCCTGGCGGCGGCGCAGCTGGCCGATCCGCGCCGCTTCGACCGCCTCTCGGCGTCCGCGATCGCCGAGGCCGCGGAGTGGACGGAGGACTACGCCCGCCGCATGATCGAGTTCGGCGAGGACCTCCAGCGGGGCGCCCCGGCCGACTCCTGAGGGGCCGGGCCGTCCACGCCCCCGGCATATGCGGCGCGCAAGATAGCGCAGCCAACCCGCCCGCGTCCCGGTTTTCGGTAACTCGTGGGAATCGGCACATCACGCGCGGTAGACATTGGCATATGACGATCCTGACGACGGCCGCCCCCCGCCCCGCCCTCGACGGCATCGACGCGCGCACCGCGCCCGCCACCCAGGTCACCCGCCAGGGAGCCGCCTGGCTGGCCTCCGCCTCCGCGCGGCCGGGGAACACCCTCGACGCGTGGGAGGCGCGGCCCCACGCGCCCGCCGTACTGCCCTGCGGGACCGCCTTCGACGTCGTCAACGTCCCGCTCGTCCTCGGCCGGCGCATGCTCGACCTGCTCTGGGAGCGCGGACCCGGCTCCGGGCCCGCCGCCGTGCACCGGGGGCGGATGCTGCTCTTCGCCTCGCCCGGTACCGCCCAGCGGCTCCCCGCGCTGCTCGCCTGGGAGGAGTGGGGTCCCGGCGCCCCGGCCCCGGCGCCGCTGTGCCACGGCCACGGCGACGCCGTCATGGTGCCCCCGCTGCGGCCCGCCGCCGGTCCCTCCCGCTGGCTGGTGGCCCCCGACACCCGGCTGCCCTGGCTGCCCGGCCCGGACTGCCTGCTGTGGGCGTTCCTGCACGCCACACGGGGGCCGGCCCCGGTATCGATTTTTGGTTCGGCTCAATCGCCTGCTAATGTCTACGACGTCAGCAGGCGCCGCTAGCTCAGTTGGTTAGAGCAGCTGACTCTTAATCAGCGGGTCCGGGGTTCGAGTCCCTGGCGGCGCACAGCGGGAGAAGGCCCCCACTCATCGAGTGGGGGCCTTCTTCGTTGCCGCGCGAGGGCCGGGCCGGGTCAGGTGGTGATCTTCACCGTGTACGCGCCCGACGGCGTCCGGTCCGCGACCTCGATCGTGATCCGCTCCCCCGGGACCGTGAAGGTCTCCCCGACCTCCAGCGGCGCGTCCGCCAGCGGCGGGTACACCGAGCGGTCCCAGCACGCCTCCGTGCGCGGGTGGCCGTCCACCACCTCGATGGGGCCGCCGCCCGAGGCCGCCTCGTTGCGGACCCGGTAGACCAGGACCCCCTCGGTGCAGGTGTCCCCGTCGTTCCCGGCTGAGCCGCGCGCCTCGACGGCGATGGCGCTGCCGGGGCCCGTACGGATCACCGCCAGCCGGGTGCCGCCCGTGCCGCCGGGCCGGGTGGGTTCGGAGAGCGGCTGGAGGGTGTGCAGGGAGGTCCCGGAGCGGACGCAGTCCACCTGGGAGGGGTCCAGCCAGCCCAGCTTCCACTTCTGCCAGCCGAACAGGTCCGGGGCCATCCCGAACTGGCTGCCCATGACGTCCCAGTCGCCGACGTAGGTGTCCCAGTCGCCCTTGCCGTCCGCGGGGCGGTGGTAGAGGTCGGGCAGGTCGAAGACATGCCCGGTCTCGTGCGCCAGCACGTTGCGGTCCGGGGGGTGCCGCTCGAAGACGGTGACGATCCGCCGCAGATCGGTGCCGTCGGCGCGCAGGGGGCGGTCGAAGTTGACCACCTTGGTGGCGTCGGAGTCCACGCCGGGGGCGTTGGGGTCGGCGACGAAGTAGACGATGTCGTAGGCGCTGAAGTCCACCTGCGGGTCGGCGGCGGCGACCGCGTCGCGCAGGTAGGCGGCCCGGGCGTCCGGGGCCCAGTCGCGCTGTATCCCGTACGCGGCCGACGGCCGGGGCATCGGGATCCACTGCTGCTGCGGGTGCGGGACCAGCCGGAAGCGGCCGTACGAGGCCCGTTCGAAGAAGTCGCTGGTGGCGGGGAAGTAGTCAGCGGTCAGTTCCCCGGGGGTGACGGCGGGCTGGTGGTCGGGGAAGGAGAGGAAGACCATGACCGCGTTCAGCGTGCGCACCGGCTTGGGGTAGGACGCGTTCCAGGTGTCCAGGCCGAGGGAGTGGTGGGCGGCCGTGCGGGTCAGCGCGCAGGGGCCGCCGGGGGCGGAGCCGGCGGCCACGGCGGGTCCCGCGACGAGCGACATGGCGGCGAGCGCCGTCATCGAGGTGAGGATGGCCGCCGTACTTCGCATGCGGGAGTGGTCCACTCCCCCGGGTGTCAGCTGACGCGTCACATCGACCTCCGGTAGTGGATTCGTCCTGTTCCATCCACCTTGAGGTGATTGTCTTACTTATGCACCGTTCCCCTGCCCCACACGAGTGAGCACTACGGCAAGCCGGTGACCCCCGGGGTGGACGCGCCTCCTTACGGATCGTCACGAACGGTCACCGGAGATCAGAGTCGGGCGCGCCGCGCGCACAGATGCGCGGAACCGGTCGCGCGGCCCGGGCCGACACGGCGTCAGCGAAGGGCCGATGGCGCGTCAGCACGGCGACGGCCCGTGCCCCACACGGCGACGCCGCTGGATAGGGCCCCCGTCAGCCTCTATGATCGGCACACTTTCCTGCACCGAACACTCACGAACACTGCGGGAGCCAACGGTGAGCGGAAGCTCAGAGGGAACCGGTTCGGCGGCCGACAGCATCCGATCGGCCCTTACGGAGCGTCACCCAGCAGTGCCGGCGGTGCCGGGCATGTCGGCACCGCCGGCACGCGCCAGAGCGGCCGACGCCAGAGCAGCAGACGTCAGAGCGGCTGAGGTGATCAGCGGCGGGGCGGCGGCCGGACCGGGCGACTACCGCGCCGCCTTCGACGCGGCGCACCTCGCCATGGCCCTCGTCGGCCGCGGCGGTGACGTCATCGCCGCCAACCGGGCCCTCGCCACCCTGCTGGGCGGCGAACCGCACGAGCTCGCCGGCCAGAGCGCCGCCGACCTGGTGGACCTCGCCGCGGAGGCCCGCACCTGGCAGGCGTACCAAGAGGTGCTGCGCGGACGGCAGGCCCGGTTGCGCTGCACCCGGCGCCTGAAGCACCCCGACGGGCACTCGCTGTGGACCGAGGTCACCCTGGGCCCGGTCCCCGGCACCGCCGACGTCCTGCTGTCGGTCGCCGACATCAGCGACCGGCGCGACCTCCAGGCCCGGCTGCGCCACCTCCAGATGCACGACCCGGTGACCCGGCTGCCCAACCGGGCGCTGTTCTTCGAGCGGCTCTCGGCGGCCCTGGAGGCGTCCGCCTACGGCAGCGGCGGCACCGGCCGGATCGGCCTGTGCTACCTGGACCTCGACGGGTTCAAGGCCGTCAACGACACCCTCGGCCACCGGGTCGGCGACCGGCTGCTGAGCGCCGTCGCGGCCCGGCTGACCCACTGCGCCGACCAGAGCGGTTACGGGCGTTCGGGCGGGCACCTCGTCGCCCGGCTCGGCGGTGACGAGTTCGCGCTGCTGGTCGAGGACTCCACCGGCACCGAGCAGCTCACGGACCTGGCGCGCAGCGTACTGGCCGCCGTGCAGGAGCCCTTCGACCTGGCAGGGCAGCGGCTGTCGGTGTCCGCGTCGATCGGCGTGGTCGAGCGGGACGCGGCCGGGACCTCGGCGACGGGCCTGATGCAGGCGGCGGACACGACCCTGTACTGGGCGAAGGCGGACGGCAAGGCCCGCTGGACCCTCTTCGACCCCGAGCGCAACGCGCACCGGATGACCCGGCAGGCGCTCTCCAGCTCCCTGCGCCCCGCGGTGGAGCGCGGCGAGTTCGCGCTGGAGTACCAGCCGCTGGTCGACCTGGAGAGCGGGGTGGTGCGCGGGGTGGAGGCCCTGGTGCGCTGGAACCACCCGCAGTTCGGCACGCTGACGCCGAATCGGTTCATCGGGATCGCCGAAGAGGACGGCTCCATCGTGCCGTTGGGCCAGTGGGTGCTGCGCACGGCCTGCCGGCAGGCGCGGCGCTGGCAGATCGAGCAGCCCAGCGACGCGCCGGTGTTCGTGTCGGTGAACGTCGCGGTGCGTCAGGTGTGGGACTCCGACCTGGTCGGCGACGTCGCGGAGATCCTCGCCGAGACCGGGCTGGCCCCTCAGCTGCTCCAGCTGGAGCTGACGGAGTCCGCGGTGATGGGCTCGGCGGGGCGGCCGCTCCAGGCCCTCCAGGCGCTCAGCGACATGGGCGTGCGGATCGCCATCGACGACTTCGGCACCGGGTACTCGAACCTGGCCTATCTGTCACGGCTGCCGGTGTCGGTGCTGAAGCTGGACGGATCCTTCGTGCGCGGGTTCCGCTACGACGAGGGCACGCATCCGAACCCTGCCGACGAGACCATCGTGGAGGCCCTGGTCCAGCTCGCCCACCGGCTGGGCCTGACCGTGACGGCCGAGTGCGTGGAGACGGCCGGGCAGGCGGCCCGGCTGCGGCGGGTGGGGTGCGACACCGGGCAGGGCTGGCTGTACTCGCGTGCGGTGGCCCCCGAGCGGATCGCCGAGATGATCAGCGCGCGCCCGGGGGTGCGGCACAGCTGACGGGCGCACGGCCGCCCCCGGCCTCCGGTGGGAGGCGCGGGGGCGGCCGGCGCTCGGCGCTCGGGTGGGGGGATCAGCAGGCGCCGAGGTCCTTCCAGACGCCCCATTCACCGGTGGTGCCGGGCACCTCGTTCTGCGTCCACCACTGGGCCTTCCACTTGTGGCCGTTGTACGCGACCTCGTTGCCGGCGGTGTAGATCTGCCCCGCGACATAGGCCGGGGTGCTGCCGCAGCCGGTGCTCGGGGGCGTGGTCGGCGGGGTGGTCGGAGGCGTGGTGGGCGGGGTGGTCGGGGGCGTCGTCGGCGGGGTGGTGGGGGGCGTGGTGGGCGGCGTGGTGGTGCCGCCGAGGGCGTCGTTGATCTGCTTCAGCAGGGTGGCGTTGTCGTCCAGGCCGAGCAGGGAGTACATCATCGCGCCGGCCAGACCGCGGCTCTTGCCGTAGTCGGCCCGGGCCTGGATGGACTTCTGGTTCAGGCCGGTGAAGAACTCGCCGTCCTTGTAGAAGTAGGACGCCTTGGCCTGGTCGTCCCAGAAGGTGGTCGCAGGGTTGTCGACGATGCCGCCGAGCTCCCGGTAGTTGGCGATGCCGGCCTGCTGGGAGGTCGGGCGGGCGCCGGAGGGGCCGGTGGCGGTCTGGGCGAGGCCGTTGGCGGCTCCGGCGGGGACGCCCTTCCAGCCGCGGTAGTAGAACTCGTAGCCCAGGGTCAGCTTGTTGGCGGGGAAGCCGCCCGCGACGCCGTAGGCCGGGTTGCCGTCGATCCAGGAGTCGATGGCGTTCTTGACGCTGTACTTCTGGGTGCCGGGCTTGACCACGTCGGTCGGGTCGGCCGGAGAGTTCAGCAGCGGGGACTGGTGGTAGGTGGGACCGGTGCCGTCCCAGGCGCCGTGCATGTCGTACGTCATGATGTTCGCGTAGTCGAGGTACGCGCCGATCTTGTCGGTCTCGATGTGCGCGATCTTGTCCTGGCCGGCCGGGAGGGCCGCCGTCAGCAGGTACTTCTTGCCGCCGTTGGCCTGGCCGTAGGCGTCGAGCTGGGTGCGGAACTCCTTGAGCAGGAGCGTGAAGTTCTGCTTGTCCTCGGGGGCGTAGTGGTTGCCGAGGTGGCCGTTGGGCGAGCCCGGGTACTCCCAGTCGATGTCGATGCCGTCGAAGATTCCGGCCGCCGAGCCGGGGCCCCCGTAGCCGTCGGCCGTCGGCAGGTTGCCCTTGATGTACTGGTCGATGCAGGAGGACACGAGCTTCTTGCGGGAGGCGTCGGTCTTCGCCGCGTCGCTGAAGTACTTCGAGTAGGTCCAGCCGCCGATCGATATGTTGATCTTCAGGTTCGGGTACTTGGCCTTCAGCTGCTTGAACTGGTTGAAGACGCCCACGATCGGCTGGTCCCACTTGTCGGCGACCCCGCTGACGCTGTCGGCCGCGCTGAAGGACTTCTGGTAGTCGGCGTACGAGTCGCCCGCCCCGTCACCGGCGTTGGGGTTGTTGTCGTCGCCCGCCGCCTTGTTCGCCTCGAAGCAGGTGAGGTCGGTGGGGTGGATGTTGCCGAAGGAGTAGTTGATGACGTCGAGCTTGCCCGCGATGCCCCGGGTGTCCAGCTGCTTGGGGTAGAACGCGCTGCCGTACACGCTCCACTGGTCGTAGTAGGCGATCCGCACACCGCCGGCGGCGGTGCCCGCGGTGGTGGCGGTGCCCGCGGCCCGGGCGGTCCCGGTCGCGGTGAAGGCGCCCAGCGCGCCCGCTGCCAGCGCGGCCGTGGCGGCGGCCGCTACGAGGGGTTTACGGATGTGCATGTACTGCCTCCTGGGGGGTGGGAGGGGAGGGCATCGGCTCGGGGCCGGGCGGTTCGGGTGAGAGAAGGGATAGCGATCACGGCACGCCCCAGTCAATGGTTTGGACCAAACAAGGACTAGACCACTGAGCGCGTAAATGCCCTAGTCAGAGACGTGCGCGCACAGCAGAAACCGCCCGCCACCCCGGGTGACGAGCGGTTTAAGGTTCCCTTGATTCATGCTCCGGCAAGGTTTCGGCAACAAACCAGCCGAACCAGCGGCCAGGGGGTGTCTAGGCGAGTGTGGGCATGCCGTACGCATCCGCGACGAGACCGTACGAGCGCACCCGGGCTTCCCCGCTGTGCCCGTTGGCGGTCAGCATCAGCTCGTCCGCGCCCGTCCGCTTCACCAGCGCGTCGAGCCCGGAGCGGACCTCGTCGGGGGTGCCGTGGACGATGTTCGCCAGCCAGCCGTCCACGAACTCCCGCTCCAGCGGCGAGAAGGCGTACGCGGCCGCCTCCTGCGGCGTCGGGACCAGCCCGGGCCGGCCGCTGCGGAGCCGGAGCATCGACAGCGCGCCGGTGAGTACCTGCGCGCGGGCCTCCGCCGCGGTGCCGGCGGCGAGCGCCGAGACCCCGATCACGGCGTACGGGGCGTCCAGCACCGCCGAGGGGCGGAAGCTCTGCCGGTAGAGGTCGAGGGCGGGCAGGGTGCCGGCGGCGGAGAAGTGGTGGGCGTACGCGAACGGCAGCCCCCGCTCCCCCGCGAGGCGGGCGCTGAAGCCGGAGGAGCCCAGCAGCCAGACCTGGGGCCGGGCGGCGGGCCCCTGCACCGGGCCGGGCACGGCGTGCACGCGGGCGTACGGGTGCCCGTCGGGGAAGTCGTCGTCGAGGAAGCGGATCAGCTCCGCCAGCCGGCGGGGGAACTCGTCCGCCGCCTCGTCCAGCCGTCCGGGCCCGCGCAGCGCGGCGGCCGTGCGCGGATCGGTGCCGGGTGCCCGGCCCAGCCCGAGGTCGATCCGGCCCGGGGCGAGGGCCTCCAGGGTGCCGAACTGCTCGGCCACGACCAGCGGCGCGTGGTTGGGCAGCATGACCCCGCCCGATCCGAGGCGGATGCGGGAGGTGTGCGCGGCCAGGTGGGCCAGGATCACCGCCGGGGAGGAACTGGCGACCCCGGGCATGGAGTGGTGCTCGGCGACCCAGTGGCGGTGGTAGCCGCGGGACTCGGCGAGCCGGGATATCTCCACGCTGGTGCGCAGGGAGTCCCGGGCGGTGCTGCCGGCGCCGACGGTGACGAGGTCGAGGACCGACAGCGGTACCGGCGCCGTCCCCTGGACGGTCCCGCGCACCGGGTCGGCTCCGGCGGACCCCGGCGCACCGGCCGCGTCCGCCTCCGCTCCCCGTACGCCTTCTCGGGCCGCGCCGTGCCCCGTAGGCTCGGCGCCCGTACCGTCGGCGCCCGTGGCCTCGCTGTCGCTCATCGTCGTCGCTCCCGTTCCGTCCGGCTCGTATGGAGAAGGGGAACGGCGGGCGCCCGTGGGGCATTCCCGGCAGACCGGGACAGGGCCGGGATAGGCCCGTGACCGTGGCATATGCCAGATGGATAGGCCCAGCCCCAAGGGCATGATCAAGCCATCAATCTCCTCAACAGACGCTCCACTTGGGTCCCTTGATGGCTATCGTGGTAGAGCAAGCGGTAACAACCTGGTAGGGGGAGACCGTGGCGCTGAAGCCCGAGCCGACCGCGCCGTTCCATTCGGTGCAGTACGCCCTGCGCGTGCTGGAGACGATCTCGCGGCACACCGGAGGTGTGACCGACGCGCAGATCGCGCGTGAGACCGGCCTGCCCGCCGTCCATCTCGCCCCGATGCTGCTGATGCTGCGCCGCGAGGGGTACGTCCTTCAGGTCTCCGACGGCGCCTACGCCATAGGGGATTCCCTCGTGCTGCTCGGATCAGGGGGCGACCGGCAGCAGGCGCTCCAGGAGAAGCTCCAGGAGACCCTCGACCGGCTGCGCGACTCGGTCGGCGCCGCCGTCTACATCAGCCGTTATGTGGACGGCGAGGTCCGGATCACCCAGTTCGCGGACAGCCCGCGCACGCCGAAGGTCCATGAGTGGGTCGACTTCCGCTCGGCGGCGCACGCCAGCGCGGTCGGCAAGTGCCTGCTCACCCAGCTCGACCAGAACGGCCGGCGCGACCACCTGTCCCGGCACAAGATCGCCCGGCTGACGTCGAAGACGATCGTCAACGAGCGGGTGCTGTTCTCGAAGCTGGACAGCCAGCCGGCCACCGTGCCGGTGCTGGATCTCCAGGAGTACGCCGTGGGCACGGTCTGCGCGGCGGTGCCGATCACGGCGGGTGCGGCCGTGGGGTGCCTGGCGCTGTCGATGCCGGTCGAGCACGCGCACCGGCTGCGTGCCGCCGCCGACGCGCTGAACCGGAAGGCCGCGCCGCTGCTGCTGTCGCTCACGCTGTGAGGGTGCCCGTGGGGTGGCCCGTCATGCACTTCGGGCGGTTCCCGGTGAACCGGAAACCGCCCGAAGATCAGGTGCGCCGCCAGGGACTCGAACCCCGGACCCGCTGATTAAGAGTCAGCTGCTCTAACCAACTGAGCTAGCGGCGCTTGCTGACAGAGAAAATACTACCTGGTCCCGAGGGGTGCTCCAAACCAGGTCCGGAGGTCACCAGGAGAGGGCCGCGCGCTCCTCGCCGTCGGCGGTGCGGACGCGGACCGTGCCGGTGTCCCCGTAGACCTCGTGGCGCCAGTCCGCGAAGACCTGTGCGACCCGGCGGGCGTCCTCGCCGAGACCCTTGCCGACGGACCCGGTGGTGAAGGCCACGCTCGCCTCGGAGGTCCCGCCCGCCTTGCGGACCCGGACCTCCTTGAGGCTGCCGGGGGGCATGAGGGTGTCCGCGCCGGTGCGGTGGCGGGCGTAGTAGGCGTCGAAGTCGCGGGTCATGTCGTACCAGCCGTCCACGACGACGGGGCAGGGCTGCCGCCCGGGGGCGCTGGGGCTCTCGTCGTCGGTGGGGGGCTGGGGGGTGCCGGGGGGTTCGTCCTCGGTGGGGGGTTGGGGGGTGCTCGGGGGCTCGTCCTCCGTCGGCGGCTGGGGAGCGCCCGGAGGCTCGTCCTCCGTGGGGGGCTGGGGGGTCGTGGGGGGTTGCTGTGGGGGGAGGCCCTGGGTGGGTGGGGCGCAGGTCGTGGAGGGCGGGAGGGGGGCGGGCGGGGCCGTCCGGGCGCCTCCCGGCTGGGTGCCGCAGGCCGCCAGGGCGAGGCTCAGGGCCAGGACCGCCGCGGCCGCCCATGTCTTCGCGGGCGACGGCATGGCGGGTGGTGTGGTCGTCGTGGGCGTCGTGGTCGTCATGGGAACCCCCTCCTCGGTGAAGAGGGGCTCGCGCCCCCGGTGGTTCCGCTCAGCGGTCCAGGAGGTCCCGGCGGCCCCGGTCCTCGTACGCCGACAGCAGCGCCTCCAGGGCCGGTCCGTCGAGCGGGCGGTAGGCGCCGGCGACGCGGTGCCAGACGGGCTCGGGGCCGGGGGCCCCTCCCCGCGACGGCCCGGGGAGGAAGCCGGTGCGGCGCAGGGCGGCGCGGTGGACCTTGTTCGTCGCCGTGACGGGCATGGCGTCGAGGATCCGGACGTAGCGCGGGGCCATCTTCGTCCCCAGGTCCGGCTGGGCGGCGAGGAAGGCGGCGAAGGCGTCCGGGTCGAAGGCCGCGCCTGCGCGCAGGGCCAGAGCGGCCATCACCTGGTCCCCCGCCACCTCGTCCGGGACCGCGTACACGGCGACGGCGGCCGCGGGCTCCCAGCGGGCCAGGATGTTCTCGATCATCGCGGCGGCGAGGTTCTCGCTGTCCACGCGCAGCCGGTCGTCCGTGCGGCCCGCGAAGTAGAGGAAGCCGTCGGCGTCCCGGAAGAACAGGTCGCCGGTCCAGTACCAGCCGTGACGCGTGCGAGCCGCTTCCGCCTCGGGGTTGCGCCAGTAGCCCTCGAAGTGGCTGCGGCCGCGGTTGACCAGTTCCCCTATGGCCTCCTCCCCGTTGCACAGGCGGCCCCGCGCGTCCAGGACGGCCCGGGGGCATTCGCGGCCCGTCTCCGGATCGATGACGGCCAGGTCGTCACCGGCGCCGGCCCGGCCGAGGGCGCCCGGCGGGGTGTCGGGCGTCCTCTGTACGGAGGCGCCGCCCTCGGTGGCCCCGTACCCCTCGACCAGCCGGACGGCGAACCGCTCCGTGAAGCGGGCCGCGTCGACGGCGCCGGCCTCGGTGCCGAAGCCGAGGCGCAGGGCGTGCTCGCGGTCGTCGGGGCGGGGCGGGGTGGCGAGGAGGTACTGGACGGCCCGGCCGACGTAGGTGAAGTAGGTGGCCCCGTAGGCGCGTACGTCGTCCAGGAACGCGGAGGCCGAGAAGCGGCGGCGCAGGGCGACGGGGGCGCCGGTGGCGAGGGCGGGGAGCCAGCAGGCCATGACGGCGTTGCCGTGGAAGAGGGGCATGCACAGGTAGTGGACGTCGTCGGCGGTGAGGCGGAAGTGGCGGGCCAGGGAATGGCCGGCGGCGGCGAGGCGGCCCTGGCTGCAGACGGCGGCCTTGGGGGCGCCGGTGGAGCCGGAGGTGAAGTAGAGGAGCAGCCGGGTGTCCGGGCGGGGGCCGCCGGGGCGCAGGCGGGCTTCGCCCGGCGTGGCGGTGGCGTAGGGGGCGAGGAGGGCCTCGTACTCCTCGGTGCCGGTCACGAGGACCCGTACGCCGGGCAGGTCGAGGCCCCGCAGGAGCGGCAGGTGGGCGGGCTCGGTGACCAGGAGGCGGCAGTCGGTGTGGAGGATGTCGCGGGCCAGCTCGGGGCCGCGCCGGGTGGGGTTGATCCCGGCGACGGCGGCCCCGGCGAGGGCCGCCGCGCCGAGCCAGAAGGGGAACTCGGGGCTGTTGTCGAGCAGCACCCCGACGTGCGGCTCGGCTCCGGGCGGCAGGAGGTCGGCGAGGAGCGCGGCGCGGGCGGCGGCCTCCTGGGCGGTCCGGTGGCGGCTGAGGACGGTGGCCGGCGCCCGGGTGGCCCCGGGGCCGGCCTCCGCGCCGTGCTTCAGGCCGGGCCGGTGGTCGCCCCACTGGCGCGCGATGAGCTCCGCGACGGTCCGGGCGTCGGTTCCGGTTCCCGTTCCGGCTTCGGTGGTGGGCGTCGTCCGCATGCCGCCGGAGGGTAGCTGACGTAGCGTCAGAACTGAACGTCGGAGCAGGAGTAGAACGCCATCGCGGTGTCGTTGACGGTCCAGACGGCGAGGATCATGTGCCGGCCGGTCTTTCCGCTGGGCATGGTGCCGCGGTGGATGGTGGTCATCTCCGGGCGGGCGCCGTTGTACGGGACGACGAGGAAGGGCTGGGGGTCGAGGGAGGCGCGGGTGAGGGGCTTGGTGGGGTCCCAGCCGTTCTTGGTGACGTAGTACCTGAAGTCGGTGGTGGAGTGGTTGGCGGTGAACTGCCAGCGGAAGTCGAAGCTCTGGCCGGAGTTGACGCGGGTGGCGGGCCAGGTTCCGCCGCGGGGGTCGTCGAGCTGGGCGAACTCGCCGTGGCCGCCGGAGCAGATCTGGCCGTCGGCGGGGCCGGCCGCAGGGAAGCCCTTGTAGCCCTCGACGCTCTGGGGCTCCCACTGGATGGGACCGCAGTCGGGGACGGTCTTGTTGGCGCAGAGCTTCTGGCGGCTGATGGGGGTGTCGGTGTAGCCGTGGCCGCTGGCCGTGGGGGCGGTGAAGAGGGTCGCGGCGGCGAGGAGGGCGGCGCCGAGCACGGTGGCGCCGACGGTTCCGGGGCGTCTGGGTATGCGGAAGGTGCGCATGATGCTCCTTGGGTGTGGGGGGTGCCTGGCGGGGCGTGCGCCCGTGTGGGGAACGGGCGCGGGGTGGGGCTGAGGAGCCGGGGGCTCGGAGTAGGTCTAGACCAAGCCCAAGTCCCACAGTATTGACGTGACTTGGCGCTGTCCATCCCCATGCGAAAACGGGTGGTCCGGTCCTTGCCGGCCACCCGTTTCCCGATTGAACGCTGCTGGGTCGGTGGTTACTGGTCGGACCTGCCGGTGTAGAAGGCGACGGTGAGGTCCTTGACGAGCGCCTTGCGTTCGTAGTCGTCGAGTTCGACGATCCCGCGCGAGGTGAGCCGGTGGACGGTGTCGTCCACGGCGTCGACGACGGCGGTGAGGACGGAGTCCCGGTGCTTGGCGTCGATCGCCGCGATCCGGCGGCGGCGCATCGCCTCGGCGACCTCCGGGGCGTACTCGATGCGGGTCGGCTGGGCGGAGAACACCTCGACGCCGACGGCCTCCGTCTCGGCGGCGAGGGTCCGGGTCAGCGCCTCGCCGACGGCTTCGGCGTCGCGCAGGGTCGGCGCGTCGTCGTGGAAGGCGTCGGCCGGGAGCCGGGAGAGGACCCGGGCCGTGGCCGACTCGACCTGCTGGGCGAGGTACTCGATGTGGTCCTCGACGGCGAGGGTGGCCCGGGCGGTGTCCCGGACCTGCCAGACGACCTGGACGACGACCTGGAGGGCGAGCCCGCCCGAGTCGACGGCCGGCATCGGCTCGCTGCGCCAGTGCCGCAGCCGGACGTCCACGCGGCGGCGCAGCAGGAGGGGGCTGACCCAGGTCAGGCCGGTACGGCGGACGGTGCCGCGGTAGCGCCCGAAGAGGGTGAGCACCCAGGCGTGGCCCGCCTTGGCCCGGCCGAGGCCGCCGAGGGCGAGGAGGGTGACGACGCCGAGGAAGGCGAGCGGGGGCCAGAGGGTGACGCTGAGCCCGTGGTAGGGGCGGGGCTGCACCCCGAAGGCGGCAACGAGGACGGCGGGGACCACCCCGGCCCGCCACAGCACGGCCGCGCAGCCGGTGAGGGCCAGTCCGCCGACGGCCACGGCGATCCAGCCGGGCAGTACGGGCCCCCGGTGCTCCCGCAGCCGCTCGTCCCCGCGGGGCACCCGTCGCGCGGGCGCCGCCGCCGGCTCGGCGGGACGCCGGGCGGGGGTGGGGGCGGCGGGGGCGGCGGGGCTGGGCCGGAACGGCAGGTGCACCGGAACCTCGGTCACGGCGGCCCCGCGCACGGGCCCCCTCGGCCCGTCGTCCCCGCGCCCCCGGTCCCGCCCCTCGATCCCCCGCGCCACGGCCTGCGCCACCCTCTCGACCACCCCGGGCCCGGGCACCCCACCCCGCGCGGCGGGCACGGCCGCTTCCCGGGGGGCGGCGGGGGCCGCCGACTCCGGCCGGGGGGCCGGGGGCTGCTGCCCGGGAGGGGCGCCGGCCTGGCCGTGCTTCGCTCCGGCGTGGGGCGGGGCGGCCTGGGGGGCGGCCTGGCCGTGCGGCGAGCCGGCGTGGGGCGGGGCGGCCGGGGTGCCGGCCTGGCCGTGCCTCGCCCCGGCATGGGGCGGGGCGGCCTGGGGGGCGGCCTGGCCGTGCGGCGAGCCGGCGTGAGCCGTGGTGGCCGGCGGCCCGGCCTGGGAGGCGGGTTCGGCGGGAGGCTGACCGCCGGAGCGCGGCAGCGCTGCCGGGGCCGCCGGCTCCGGCCGGTCGGTGGGGGGCTGCTGCCCGGGGCGAGGGGTGCGACTTTGCGACCCGGCCTCGGGGACCTGGACTTCCGGCACCGCCCGGGGGGCGGGGGGCTGCTGCCCGGCCTGAGGGGCCTGGGACTGTGGCACCGCCCGGGGCGCGGGGGGCTGCTGCCCGGACTCGGGGGCGTGGGCCTGGGCCACCGCCCGGGCGGCGGTCGGCGGCTGTCCGCCGGAGCGTGGCGGTGCGGGTGGGGTCAGGGGCACCGGCCGGGGGGCGGGGGGCTGCTGCCCCGGGCGGGCCGGGGGCGGCCCGGCCTGGGGACCCGCCTGGCCGTGCGGCGTCCCGGCTCGGGGGGCGCGTTCGGCCGGGGGCTGCTCTCTGGATCGCGGCGGCGCGGTCGGGACCAGGGGCTCCACCCGGGCCGCCAGGGGGTGCGGCTCGGTCCGGGGGGCCGGTGTTTCCCCGCCGCCCGCCCGGCCAGGGATCCCCGGCGCTTCACCGACGACCGCCTCCGGGGCCCCGCCGGCCCGGCGCGGGGCGGGGGCGTCGGCCGTGGCGGTGGCGTGCGTGGGGTCGCTGCCGACGGGGTGCCCGGCGTAGGCCGGTGTCACGGCGGCCTCGGACCGGGACCGGACCACCGGGCCGACCGGGCTCACGGCGCGCGCCGGCAGTTCCGTCCCGCCGGGGTCACCGGCGTGGGCCGGAGCGACGGGTCCCTCAGGCCGGGCCAACGGGTCGGTGATGCTGGTGGCACGCGCCGGCAGCTCCTCCCCAGCGGAGTGACCGGTACGGGCCGAGGCCGCGGACCAGAACTGGGCTGCCGGGTCGGCCGTGCCAGCGTTGTGCACCGGCAGGTCCGATCCGACGGGGTCACCGGCGTGGGTCCGGGCCACGGGGGCCTCAGGGCGGGCCAACGGGTCGGCGGATCGAGCCGACAGGTCCGGCCCGACGGGGTGGCCGGTGCGGGCCGGAGCCACGGGCCCCTCAGGCCGGGGCGGGCCGACCGGGCCGGCGGTGCGCGCCGACGGTTCCGGCCCGGCGGGGTCACCGGCGTGGGCCCGGGCCACGGGGGCTTCGGATCGGGCCGCCGCGTCGGCCGGGTCGGCGGATCGCGCGGGCAGGTCCACCCCGGCAGGGTCACCGGCGCGGGCCGAGGTCACGGGTCCCTCGGGCCGGGGCTGGGCCGCCGGGCCGGCGGTGCGCGGCGGCAGGTCTGCCCCGACGTAACCGGCGTGGGTCCCGGTCACGGGGGTTTCGGGTCGTGCCACCGCGTCGGCGGATCGAGCCGACAGGTCCGGCCCGGCGGGGTGGCCGGCGTGAGCCGGGGTCACGGATCCCCCGGGCCGGGACTGGGCCGCCGGGCCGGCGTCACGCGCCGGCAGGTCCGTCCCGGCAGGGTCACCGGCGTGGGGCCGGGGCATGGACCCTGCGGGGCGGGCCGCCGGGTCGGCGGGGTGGGTCGGCAGGGCCGGCCCGCCGTGGGGCCGGGTTGCGTGGGCCTCGGGCCGGGCCGCCGGGGTGGTGGCGGGGTGTGGTAGGGGCGTCCCGGCGGGGTCGTGGGGCTGCGTCGGTCGGGCCTCGGCTGCGGGGGATGCCGCCTCGGCGGGTCGCCGGGGCGCGGCGGAGGGGCGCGGTTCGCGGACGGGCGGGAGGGCCGTGACGACGGGCCCGGAGGTGAAGCGGGTGGCTCCCGTCGGGGCGGCGGGCGGAGGGGCGGGGTGGAAGGTGCCCGTGGTGGTCGTGGTGTGGGTGGGGTGCATCGTTGCCTCCGTCATGCGAACAGCCGGCGCCAGGTTTCCGGGCCCGGGTGACCGTCGGCCATGGCGCCGCGCCAGCCCTGCGCGCGCTGGAACGCCTCGACGTTGCGCCGGTCGGCCTCCGTCCAGGCCGGGCCCGGGCCGGAGGTGTAGTACGTGCCGAAGCCCTTCCTCGCCAGCTGGCGGCCCAGCGCGGCGATCTCCGGGTGCGACTGGCCCGGCCGGAAGACCCCCGGACCGGGGTAGGCGGGCACTCCGGCGGAACCCGGACGCGGGGCGGCCGGGGCGGCCGGGGCCGGCGGGGGCATCGGGGCCGGCGGCGGCGTCGTACGGCTCGTCGGCACGATGTCGTTGCCCTCCCGCCGGACCAACAGCCGCCAGGTGTACTCGCCGGGGATGCCGTCCGCGTCGGCGCCCGTCCAGCCCTGCGCCAGCTGGAACGCCTCCGTGGCCTGCCGGTCGGCCTCGCTCCACTTGGTGCTCGGCCCCTTCGGGTAGAACCGCAGGGCACCCCGGTCGATCAGCATCCGGCCCAGCTGCGCGACGTACTTGTTGTCCGCGCCCGGCCCGAACTTCGACGCCCCCGGGAAGGCTTCCGAGGGCTGCGGCGCGGGCGGCACCGAGTCGCCCGGGACGACCGCGCTGGTCACCCCGTTGTACCGGTACGGGACGTACTTGTCCGCGTTGCTCCAGTAGCCGTAGGGGGTAGCCGCCCGCCGCGTGTTCGGGCGGGTCTGCTCGTAGGCGATGTAGCTGGTGTGCGTCTCGTCGACCCAGCCGCCGAAGAGGACCACGTGCGAGCCGTTGTTGGGGTCCGCCGGGTTGTGGAAGAGGAGCATGTCCCCCGGCAGCAGCTCCTCCTTCGTGATCTTCGTGGCGAAGGTGTCGAGGCTGCCGGTCCACTCGTTCGTGCCGAGGTTCCAGGCCATGGAGACGTATCCCGAGCAGTCCTGCCGGTACCCGTCGGTCCAGTACTCGGACATGCTGTACGGGACCTGCGCCTCCAGCCACAGCTTCGCCCGGTTGATGATCGTGGCGCGGTCGATGCGCCGCGCCAGGGACGGGGCGCCCGGCCGGCCCGGCCCGGAGGGGCGCGGGCGGCCGTGCAGCGGGGCCCGTCCGCCCTGCGGGCTGCCCGGGGTGTCCCGCGCCGACGGACCGGGTCCGTCCGCCCGCCGCCCGGCACCGGGTTCGCGGGCGGCCTCCGCGACGGCACCGCCCTCGTGGGCGGCTCCGGATGCGTGGCCGCTCCCGGTCCCGGCGCCCGTCACATGCCCCGGCACCGGTTCGGCGGGCCGGGGGTCCGGCGGAGACGGGTGGGCCGGGGTGAGGGCGGCGGCCGAGCCGGCGCCACCCAGGACCACTCCGGCCGCCGTGGCCAGGACCAGCGCCCGGCGGGCCCCGCGTACGCACGGCAGCCCGCGGTCCCGCAGCGCTATGGCCCGCCCGCGCACCAGCGCCCGGCGGCGCCGCACGCACCCGGGGCACCCGCAGTCGCCGGGAGGCTCGTACTCCTCGAAGACAGGCATCGGCATCTGTACTCGCACCGGAGGCTGCGTCGTCATGCGGTATCCGTCCACTCCCCTGATCGGGTCCCGACCGGTCCCGATCGCTCCTGCTCGTCGTCGGCCCGGACCGCCCCCGCATCCGACGGAGCGTCAGATCGGTGCGGCCCAGACATATCGTGCACGACAAACCCCTCAAACATGGGTTAATCGGACAGCACGGGCGCGGCTGGTCACGAGCACCTCCGGAAGTGGGGTAGAGTTTTCCCTGTCAGCAAGCGCCGCTAGCTCAGTTGGTTAGAGCAGCTGACTCTTAATCAGCGGGTCCGGGGTTCGAGTCCCTGGCGGCGCACAGACAAGGGGAAACCCCCCGCAGCGAAAGCTGCGGGGGGTTTCCTCGTTTTCACCCGGAGGCCGTCGGCGACGGGCCTACGCCGCCGCCCCCGGCCGGGCTCCCGCGCCCGTCAGGTACGCCGAGACCACCACGTTCGCCGAGTACTGTCCGGCCGCCTTGTCGTAGGTCCCGCCGCACGTGACGAGCCTCAGCTCCGCCCGCCCCGCGACCCGCGGCCCGTACGCCTTGTGCGGGTCGAAGCCCGCGCGCTCGTAGACCCGTACGTCCTCCACCGTGAACTCGGCGACCGTCCCGTCCGCCCGCGCCACGCGGATCTTCTCCCCCGCCTTGACGGTGCTCAGGCCGAAGAACACCGCCGGCTTGGACTTCGTGTCGACGTGCCCCACCATCAGCGCAGCCCCCGCCGCGCCCGGCGCCGGACCCGCGCCCCACCAGCCCACCGTGCCCGGCAGCTCGTACGGCGGCGGCTCGACCGCCCCCTGGCGGTCCAGACCCCGGGCGATCACGGGCGCCTGCACCCCCAGGGACGGTACGTCGACCCGCGCGGGCATCGCCGCCGTCAGCGGGGCCCGCGCGGCCGGCAGGCCCGGGCCGGACTGGCCGCCGGCCCGGCCGGAGAGCGGGCCGGCCGGGACCCCGGTGATCTCCTTGCCCCACACCCACAGGCCGAACACCAGCACCGACCAGGCGGTGAAGGTCACCAGCCGGCCGCCGGCGGAGGGCCCGGACCCGCTCATCCCTCGTTGCGGCGGCGGCGCAGGGTCAGGGCGCGGCCGGCCACCGCCAGGGTGGCCACGGCGGCCAGGACCGCGCCGACCACGGTCTGCGGCAGGCCGGGCCCGTCGCCGTGGTGGCTCTTCTTCGTCGCGGCGGCCAGCCGGGTGGTCTGGGCGACCTGCTCGGCCATGGCGCCGCCGCCCGCGTGGACCGGCCAGACGGGCGAGTGGTGGGGGTCGGGCTGGTGGTCGCGGTGGCGGATCTCCAGGGAGCCGCGCAGGCCGTTGTCCCGGCCCTCGCACTTGACGCGGACCTCGTGCCAGCCGGGGTCGGCGTGCGAGCGGATCTCGGCCTCGCCGAACAGGGTGCGGGGGTCCTCATGGCCCTTGTGCAGCCGGACCTCGGAGTCGAAGACGGGGGAATGGGCCACCGCCCAGTCACCCTCACAGGCCCGGACGCGGATTTTCACCCGGCCGCCCGGCCAGGCCGGGTTCGGCTCGACGGAGACACCCCCGCGGTCCCCTTCGTTTCCGAGGGCCGCGGGGGTGGTCACGGCGGTGCAGGCCGCCAGGGTCACGGCCACCGCTGCGGCACGGAGAGCGATGAGAGAACTGCGCATGGTGAACCTCCTCACTAGGAGATTCACGCGCGGCGCGCCGCTCCGCATCCGGAGCGGCGCTCTCTTGGCCCGTACGTGTCAGCCGTACGCACCAACGCGCGCCCGCACGGCCGTCCCGCCGCTACACCAGGTCGACGAGGTCCGCGATGGAGTTCACCGTCCGGGTCGGGCGGTAGGGGAACTTCTCGGTGTCCTCGACCGTGGTCAGCCCGGTCAGCACGAGGAAGGTCTGCATACCCGCCTCCAGCCCGGCCAGTACGTCGGTGTCCATGCGGTCGCCGATCATCGCGCTGGTCTCGGAGTGGGCGCCGATCGCGTTGAGGCCCGTACGCATCATCAGCGGGTTGGGCTTGCCGGCGAAGTACGGCTTCTTCCCGGTGGCCTTGGTGATCAGCGCGGCGACCGCGCCGGTGGCCGGGAGCGGGCCCTCGGTGGAGGGGCCCGTCTCGTCGGGGTTGGTGCAGATGAAGCGGGCGCCGCCGTTGATCAGGCGGACGGCTTTGGTCATGGCCTCGAAGCTGTAGGTGCGGGTCTCGCCGAGGACCACGTAGTCGGGCTGGTGGTCGGTGAGGATGTAGCCGATGTCGTGCAGGGCGGTGGTCAGGCCCGCCTCGCCGATGACGTACGCCGTACCGCCGGGGCGCTGGTCGTCCAGGAACTTCGCGGTGGCGAGGGCGGAGGTCCAGATGTTGTCCACGGGCACGTCCAGGCCCATGCGGCTGAGCCGGGCCTGGAGGTCGCGGGGGGTGTAGATGGAGTTGTTGGTGAGGACCAGGAAGGGCTTGCCGGACTCGCGCAGCCGCTTGATGAAGGCATCGGCTCCGGGGATCGGCGTGCCCTCGTGGATGAGGACCCCGTCCATGTCGGTGAGCCAGGATTCGATCGGCTTGCGCTCTGCCACGGATTTCTCTCCGCTCTTCGATGGCCGCTGACCTGTGGGTCTGTGGTCTGTACCACCACCCTAGCGGGCGCGGGCCGTGGACGCGGGGGGCGTCCACGGCCCGGACTGGCCCGGCGCGCGCGGTCCGTGGCACGCGCTGGGTCTGGGTCCGGAACTCGTCGGTGGTGAAGGCCCGTCCGGCCCACTATGTGACGCCGCCGGTGCCCATCGCGGAGTTGTCCACGGACCAGCCGGAGGGCGGGGGTGCGTCCGCGCAGGGCAGGGGGCACTCCAAGGAGCAAGTGGGTGTGGCGGCAGGGGCTGCGGGGTCAGCTGCCGGTGGCGGTCTTCCAGGCGTCGACGTAGTCCGTGAGGTTCTTGTCTATGTCGGCCCAGTTCGGCTCGAAGACCTCGACGCCCGACATCAGCTTGGTGAGTTCGATGGCGTTGGCGTCCGTGGGCTTGACGTCGCTCCGGGCCGGGAAGCCGCCGCCGACCTCGCTGACCAGCTTCTGGGCGTCCTCGCTGAGCAGGTAGTCGAGGAGCTTCTTGCCGTTCTCGGTGTGCGGGGCCTTGGCCACCAGGCCCGCGGCGTAGGGGAGGGCGAAGGTGGTGGGCTTGCCGCCGTCCTTGGCGGGGAACCAGATGCCCAGGTTCGGCATGGACTTGGCCTGGGCGAAGTTCATCTGGACATCGCCGTTGGCGACGAGCAGTTCGCCCTTGTCGGTCTTGGGCGCGAGCTTGCTGGTGGAGGAGGACGGGCCGACGTTGTTGGCCTGGAGCCTCTTGAGGAAGTCCATGGCCTGGTCCTTGCCTCCGAAGTCGTGCATGGCCTTGATGAGGACGGCCGTACCGTCGCCCGCGACGCCGGGGGTGGAGTACTGGAGCCTGCCCTTGTAGCGGGCGTCGAGGAGCTCCTCCCAGGTGCGGGGTGCGGTGCTGAGCTCCTTCTTGTCGTAGACGAAGCCGAAGTAGTTGTTGACGACGGAGGTCCACTTGGCGTCGGCGGACTTGTCGGCGCCGTTGACCTGGTCGGAGCCCTGCGGGGCGTAGGACTGGAGCAGGCCCTTGCCGTCGGCCTGCTGGATGAAGGGCGGCAGGGTGATCAGGACGTCGGCCTGGGTGTTGGTCTTCTCGCGGACGGCGCGCTGGACCATCTCGCCGGAGCCGCCCTCGACGTACTTGACCTCGATGCCGGTCTTCTTGGTGAAGTCGGCGAAGACCTTGTCGTACCAGCCGTCGCCCTTGTCGCTCTTGAGGCCGTCGGCGCTGTAGACGGTGACGGTCTTCCCGCCGCCGCCCTGGGCGTCGCCGCCCTGGCCGGTGGTGGAGGAGCCGCCGCAGGCGGTGAGGGTGGCGGCGAGGGCGAGGCCGCCGGTGAGGGTGGCGGCGGCGCGGAGGGGGAGCGGTCTGGGCATGGGGGTTCCTTACGGGGACGGGACGGGGGGTGTCAGCGGTAGGAGGCGCGGGTGCGGATGCGGGAGACCGCCAGGAGGACCAGCAGGGTGGTGGCCATCAGCACCACGGCGACGGCGGATCCGGCGAAGAGCGAACCGCGGTCGGTGGCGGTGAAGATCCGGACCGGGAGGGGCATCCAGTCCGGCGGGTAGAGCATCATCGTGGCGCTCAGCTCGCCCATGGAGAGGGCGAAGCAGAGTCCGGCGGCCGCCGTGAGGGAGGGCAGCAGGAGCGGGAGCCTGACCCGCCACAGCACGTACGCGGGACGGGCCCCGAGGGAGGCGGCCGCCTGTTCGTATGCGGGGTCGAGGCGCACGAGGGCCGCCGAGACCGACTGGTAGGCGAAGGCGGTGACGAGGATCGTGTGGGCCAGGACGACGATCGTGCTGGTGCCGTTGAGCAGCAGCGGGGGCTTGCTGAAGGCGACGAGGACGGCGAGGCCGACGACCACGGACGGGACGGCCACCGGCAGCATGAACAGGGCGTCCAGGGCTCGCTTTCCGCGTCTGCCGAGCTTGGCGCTCCTGCCGGTCTTGTCGAGTCCGGCGGCGGCCAGGGCGGCCCAGGTGCCGGCGGTGAGGGCCAGGAGGCTGGCGGCCAGGGCGGTGACCAGGGAGGTGGTCAGGGCCTGGAGGGATTCGCCCCGTACGGCGGAGGCGTAGTTCTCGGTGGTCGGGCCGGAGGGGAAGGCGCCGGACCAGTGGGTGGAGAAGGACGCGGCCACGACCACCAGGAGGGGCAGGGCGAAGAGGGGGACAAAGAGGATCCCGAACAGGCTCCAGGCGGCCCAGCGGCCGCCCTTGCTATGCACCAGCACGCTTGCCCACCACCCGGTAGAGGCCGAACAGGCCGAGGGATATGGCGATGTTGACGACGGCGACCACGCAGGCGGCCGGGTAGTCGGATTCCAGGATCGCCTTGCCGTAGACGAGCATCGGCAGGGTCGTGACGCCCTTGGCGCCGGTGAACAGGACGATCCCGAACTCGTTGAGGCACATCACGAGGACGAGGCTGCCGCCCGCCGCGAGGGCAGGAAGCGCTTCGGGGAGGATCACCTGCCGGACGATCCGGGCCGGGCGGGCGCCGAGACCGGCGGCGACCTCCAGCTGGGCGGTGTCCAGCTGGGAGAAGGCGGCGAGCAGGGGGCGTATCACGAAGGGGGTGAAGTACGTGATCTCCGCGAGGAGGACGCCCCAGGGGGTGGTGAGGAAGTGGAACGGGCCTTCGGCGCCGCCGAAGACGTCCGTCCACAGGCCGTTCGCCATGCCGACGGTGCCGTAGAGGAAGAGGAGGGCGAGGGTGATGAGGAAGGAGGGGAAGGAGAGGAAGACATCGATGAACTTGGCGACGGCCTTGGCTCCCGGGAAGGGGACGAAGGCGATGATCAGGGCCAGGGTGAAGCCGAGGAGGAGGCAGCCGGCGGTGGCGGCGAGGGCCAGCCAGACGGTGGTGCCGAGGGCTTCGCGGAAGGCGTGTGAGGCGAAGACGGCGGAGTAGGCGTCGAGGGCGCCGCCGTGGTCGGGGGTGAGGGACTGCCGGACGACCAGGGCGAGGGGGTAGAGGAACACCAGCCCGAGCGCGGCGACGGGGGGCAGGGCCCAGAGGGCCGGGGGGAGACGGCGGGAGGGCTCCGGGGGTTCGGGGGGTGTCCGGGAACCGGGCTGGGGGGCGGCGGGGGCCGCGGGCGGTACGGGGCGGTGCGGGGGCGGTAGGGGGTCCGGGGCGGGGCAGGGGTGCGGAGGCCGGGCGGGGGCCGGCGGGGCGAGGGCCGACCGGGGGTGGGCGGGGTCAGGCATCGGTGACTCCCGCCGCCAGGAGGACTCCGTCGCGGGGCTCGAAGTGGAGGGTGACCTCGTCACCCAGTGCCGGGGTCTCCCGCAGCTCGGGCAGGTCCGCCTTGACGCGGTGGCCGGCGACGTCGACGTACAGCCGGTGCGTCGAGCCGCGCCACTGCACCTCCGTGAGGGTGCCGCGCAGGGCGTTGGGGCCCTCGCCGAGCCCCAGCAGGTGCGGCCGTACGCACAGGGTGGCGGTCGAGCCGGGGGCCGCGGCGCCCCGGTCGAGGGTCAGCGGGCGGCCCGCGAAGAGCGCGCCGCCGTCGGCGACCGTGACCGGGAGCAGGTTGGCGTTGCCGACGAAGGACGCGGTGAACTCCGTACGCGGTGCCCGGTACAGCTGCTGCGGGGTGCCGCAGTCCTGGAGGCGGGCGCGGTCCATGACGGCGATCCGGTCGGCGAGGGTCAGGGCCTCGACCTGGTCGTGGGTGACGTACAGGATGGAGACGTCGGGGAGTTCGCGGTGCAGCCGGGCCAGTTCGGCCAGCATCCCGGAGCGCAGCTGCGCGTCGAGCGCCGAGAGGGGCTCGTCGAGCAGAAGGACCCCGGGGCGGATGGCGAGGGCGCGGGCGATGGCGACCCGCTGCTGCTGTCCGCCGGAGAGCTCGCGGGGGTAGCGCCTGGCGTACGCGGCCATCCCCGTCATCTCCAGGGCGCCGGTGACCCGGGCGGGGATCTCCGCCTTCGGGGTCTTCTGGGCGCGCAGGCCGAAGGCGACGTTGTCCTCGACCCGCATGTGCGGGAAGAGGGCGTACTGCTGGACGACCATCCCGATGCCCCGCTTGTGCGGGGGCAGGGCGGTGACGTCCCGGCCCGCGATCAGTACCCGTCCGGAGGCGGGGCGTACGAATCCGGCGACGGCGCGCAGGGCGGTGGTCTTGCCGGAGCCGGAGGGGCCGAGGAGGGCCATGACCTCGCCGGGTTCGACGATCAGGTCGAGGGAGTCCAGGACGGTCGTGCCGTGGTAGGCGACCGAGACGGAGTCGAAGCGGATGCCGCTCACGAGACCGGTTCCCCGAGCAGTGCCGGGAGTCCGGCGACGGAACCGAGGACGTGTGTGGCGCCGTGCGCGGTGAGCGCGGCGCGGTCGTGGGCGCCGGTGAGGACCCCGGCGACGATGCCCGCGCCGGCGCGGCGGCCGCTGAGCATGTCGTACGCGGTGTCCCCGGCGACGACGGTCTCGGCCACGTCGGTCACGGCGCCGGTGCGCAGGAACGCGGCCAGCACCATGTCGGGGTAGGGCCGGCCGCGGCCGCCCGCGTCGGCGGGGCAGAGCGTGAGGTCGGCCAGGCCGTGCCAGCCGAGGGCGTCGAGGATGGCGTCCTGGGTGACGCGGGCGAAGCCGGTGGTGAGGGCGACGGTGTGGCCGTCGGCGCGGAGCTTCTCGATGGTCTCGCGGGCGGCGGGGACCGGGGCGATGAGGCCGGCGTCGACGAGCTGCGCGTAGGCGTCCTCGAAGGCGGAGTTGGCCAGCCGCGCGCGGTCCTCCGTACCGAAGAGGTGGCGGAAGACGGAGATCTTCGACTCGCCCATGGTGGCGCGGACGTAACGGAGTTGCTCGGCGTGGGCGGGGGTGCCGGGCTCGACGCCGAGGCGTTCGGCGGCGGCTTCGAAGGCGCGCTCGACGAGGCCGCCGTCGGCGACGGTGGTGCCGGCCATGTCGAGGACGACGAGCCTGCGGCCGGGGGACGTCGCGGTCATGGCTTCGGCGGGGGTTTCGGCGGGGGTTTCGGTCATGCGGCTCACCAGCCCAGTTCGTTCGCGGTGGTTTCGGCTATGGCGGGCGAGCAGGTCATGCCCCGGCCGCCCGGTCCGGTGACGAGCCAGACGCCTTCGCCGACCGGCTGGCGGTGGACGACGCGGCTGGTGTCGGTGCACTGCGCGTACACGCCCGCCCAGCGGTGCCTGATCTTCGGCAGGGGGCGCCCGAGGAAGGACTCGGCGACGTGCGTGAGGTGGTCGTAGGGGTCCTCGACGGTGTCGAAGGCGAAGGGGTGCTCGTACTCGTGGGTGTCGCCGATGGTCAGGCCGCCGTCCTGGCGCTGGACCATCAGCAGCTGCATCTTGTGCGCGGCGGCGACCGGCGTCTGCGCCTGGGTGGCGTTCAGCTCGTCCAGGGCGGGCGAGCGGTAGGCGGGGTAGTAGCGGAAGCTGTCGGCGTCGGCGACGGAGGTGGTGAGCGGCTCGCCGAGGGGGGCGGTCTGCATCATCTGGAGCCGGACGCGGCGTACGGGCAGGTCGGGGACCAGCTCACGGACCAGGCCGGAGAGCCAGGCGCCGGTCGCGAGGACGACGGCGTCCCCGCGGTGGACGTCGCCGTGGTCGTCGCGGACGGCGGCGGGTCCGGCCAGGTCGCGGACCTCCCGCCCGGGCAGGAAGGTGTAGCGGCCGGAGGCGCGCAGGGCCTCGCGGAGGTGGAGCTGGGCGGTGCGCGGTTCGACGGCCGCGTCCCGCTCGCACCACAGGGCGGCCTCGAACGCGCCGCGCAGGGCGGGGTTGATCGCCCGCGCCTCAGCGGCGGTGACCAGCTTGTAGCCGCGGGCGCCGGCGTCGGGGCGGGCGACGGCCGCCTCGGCGACGGCGTACTCGCGGGCGTTGCGGACGGGGGTGAGGGACCCGATCGCACGGAAGCCCAGGCCGGGCACCTCCGCGCCGATCCGCTCCCAGAGCTCGCGGGCCCGCAGGGCGGTGTCGAGCTCCTCGCCCCCGGCCCGGCCGCTGACCCAGATCTGGCCGAAATTGCGCAGCGAAGCGCCCCGGGCCTCGGCTTCGCGCTCGATCTGGACGACCTCGTGGCCGCGTTGGACTGCTTGCCAGGCGTGCATGGTGCCGACCACGCCGCCTCCGACGACTATGACTCTCACGGCGTCCACGCTCGGGCCGGTCCGTGACCCGGGAGGATCCGGTGGGATACGGGGCGGTGAACAGCCCTCGACGCTTGGACTAGACCCGTTATCGTTCCGTGACCTTGGAGGGGTGGGGTATGCGCATGTTGTTCGTTTTCTCCTAGGGCTGTTCAGGCCGCAGGCGGGTCGTGAAGCTGAACCGGTCGCCACGGTAGAGCGAACGCACCCGCTCCAGCGGCAGTCCGTCCTGGTCCCGTGAGAAACGGTGGATGAGCAGCATGGGAAGGGCGGGCGGGGTGCCGATCAGCAGGGCCTCGCGGGGGGTGGCCAGGACGGTCTCCAGCTTCTCGTCGGCGTCCCCGAAGGAGATCCCGAGGCTCTCGCGGAGGTACCCGTAGAAGGAGGAGTCCGGCTGGAAATCGACGTCGAGGTGGGGGGCGCGGGCCACCCGGACATACGTGCTCTCCAGCCCGACGCGCTCGTCGTCGGCGAGCAGCACGCGCTCCAGGTGCCAGACGGGCTCGCCGGTCTCGGCGCCGATACCGCGGGCGAGTTCGGGCGGGCAGGGGAACCGTTCCAGGCCGATGAGGTTGCGGCCGGGGCGGCGGCCCTGGCGGCGCACGCCCTCGGTGTAGCTGGCGAGGGAGAGCGGCTGCTCCAGCTTGGGCCCGGCGACGACGGTACCCCTCCCGGCCCGCCGGAGCCGGCCCTCCAGCAGCAACTCCCGCAACGCCTGCCGCACCGTCTCCCGGGCCACCCCGTACCGCTCGGCGAGATCCCGCTCGGTGGGCAGCGCCCCGCCTTCGCCGAGCTCGTCGAGCAACTCGGCGATACGGGCCTTGACGGCGTAGTACTTGGGGACACGCCCATGCTCGGGAATCCCGAACCGGACGGGCGAGCCGGGGCGGTGAGGTGCGGGGGAGGGAGTTCGTTCTTCCACGCTCGGACTGTACGCGCGCCAGGTGTACGGCCGGTTCGGGGCCGGGCCGCGGGCGGCGGGGTGTCCCGTGCGGGGGTGTGCGTGGTGGTGTGGCGGGCGCTCATGGTTCCTCCTCGTGCGCGGCCCTGGTGGGCGGTGCCTGGGTCCTGCTCGCACTCCCAAGGTCCCACCGGCCGAAAGCCCGCTCCTCCCCCATGCGGGGGGACTGTCTCCCCCGCGCGGGGGAGACCACCCCGCCCCGGCCCCGACACCGGACAGGACCCCGGGCCGGCTCCGCGCCGGGCCCCAGGGGCGCGCGGCACCCGAGACAGGGCGGGCGGCACAGGTCAGACGAGGACGCGGTTCAGGGCCGGGACCTCGGGCCCTGCGACGCCCGTCGCAGGCGGCGGGCGCCGAGCAGCAGGCCGCCGCCCGCGGCCACGGCGGCCACTGCTCCGGCGCCGTAGGCCCACTCCCGGGGCCCGGTGTGCGCGAGGGCGCCCGCCGCCCCCACCTCCCCCGCCTCCTCCGGCTCCTCGGGGCCCTCCACCGAGAACCGGTACCCGCTGGTCCCGCCGACCCACTCCCCGTCGTCCCCCTTCCTCTGCACGAGCGCGGCATCGGCGACGACCTCGCCGAGGGGTGCGTCCGGAGCGAAGGAAAGCTGCACCTTGACGGTGGCCGTACCGCCGGCCGGCACGGAGAAGCCGGGGAAGGCGTTCTTGCCGTCGAACACCGCGATGATCTCGTCCCGGTCGCTGCGCTCCAGGCTGACGGGGAAGGGGCCGCCGGGGGCCTCGAACCGCATACGGAGGTGCGCGGGGCGCAGGGCCCGGGCGGGGTCGGTGAAGACGATGACGGGGTGGATGGCGGTGCAGGTGCCGCCGGTGGTGTTGGTCAGGTCCAGCAGCCAGCTCTGCGGGCCGCCGCCCGCCCGGTAGATCGCCGGACCGCCCCGGATCCGGGCCCCGATCGGGAAGGCACCGCTCTTGCCGTCCCCGCAGGTGGCGCGGGCCCGGGAGGGCAGGGCCGGCGCGGGCATCGCGGGGGCGGGCGCGGGGTGCGGGGCTCCGCCGGTGCCGGTGTCCGCGGTGGCGGGGGGCACGGCGAGGGCGAGCAGGAGGGCGGTGAGGGCGGGGGCGTTGCGCAGTCGCATGGAAGACCTCGCTGCTCGCCGGACGGAGTAATGATCGGACGAGGCGACAATCACCCCGCCGTGCCCGCACCCTCCCACGCCCCCAAGCCCCCATCCCCTCCCCACGCCCGCCCCCTGCCACTTTCCGCCCGTATGGCCGCCACGGACCAAGGTCTGCCCGGACCCGCGTCCACCAGCCAACGCCCACCAAACCGAAACGCACCCGCCCAGCCCGCCGGGCCAACTCCCGACGCCGCCCACCCCGCACCGCCACCGGGCGGCGCGGCCCACCGCACCACCCTTGGCCCGCAGCAGCCCCACTCCCCGGCCCACCGCCCGAAACCCGGCGCCTCCCACCCCGCGCCCCCGTCCCTCACCCCCGCCCGAACACCGGCCCCAGGACGAGTTCCGCCGCCCCCTCCGCGACCCCCACCCGCGCCGCCTCCACCATCGGCGGGGTCGCCGACAGGCGGCGGGACTCCAGCACCTCCCGGACCCCCCGCACGAACACCTCCGGCGCCCCCGCGACGACCCGGCCCCCCAGCAGCACCCGGTCCACATCCAGCAGCGCGACCAGGTTGGCCGCCCCCTCCCCCAGCACCCGCGCCGCCCCCGCCAGGTCGCCCCGGGCCACCGCCTCCAGGCAGAGCACCTCCAGGCAGCCCCGCCCGCCGCACCGGCAGCGCGGGCCGTCCAGCATCAGCACCTGGTGCCCGAACTCCCCCGCCCCCGACCGCGTACCCCGGTGGACCACGCCGTCCAGCCGCAGCCCCGCCCCGATCCCGGTCCCGACATGCACGTACACCG
Source organism: Streptomyces sp. NPDC006687 (assembly GCF_040636215.1). Lineage (NCBI taxonomy): Bacteria > Bacillati > Actinomycetota > Actinomycetes > Kitasatosporales > Streptomycetaceae > Streptomyces > Streptomyces sp. NPDC006687. The sequence continues at coordinate 36,792 of NZ_JBEYJJ010000025.1, forward strand.
ACGAGCCGCCCCCCGGCGCCCCCGCACCGCCCGGCCCGCCGGAACCGGCCACCGCGACGCCGGCGTTGGTGTCCTTGTCCACCACCACCGCCACCCCCAACCGCCCCACCAGCACCTCCCGCAACGGGAACCCCTCCCACTCCGGGAACCCCGTCACCCGCCCCAGCACCCCGCTGCGCCAGTCCAGCGGACCCGGCGCGGCCACGCCCACCCCGAGCAGCGGCGGACCCTGCGCAGTGCTCGAAACCCGCGCCACCGCCCGTACGACCGCCCCCACCGCGGCCTCCGGCCCCGCCCCGAAGTCCAACGGACCGCTCCATTCCGTGACGACGCCACCCGCGAGGTCGACCCGTACGGCCCTCAGCGCATCACGGTCCAGGTGCACCCCCACGGCGTGCCGGGCGTGCGGGACCAGCCGGAGCCGGGTCCGCGGCTTGCCGCCCGTCGAGGCGTCACGGCCGGCCTCGGCCACCAGCCCCTCCGCCGCCAGCCGGGCGGTGATCTTGCTGACGGCCTGCGGGGTGAGCCCCGTACGGCCGGCGAGCTCGGCGCGGCCGAGTCCGTCCGGGCCCGCGCAGCGCAGCAGGTCCAGCAGCAGGGCCTCGTTGTGCCCGCGCAGCGCCGGCAGGTTCACCCCGCCCCGGCCGCCGGACCCCTCGCTGCGGCCGCCCCCTGCGTTTCCCCTGTTCACCAGCCCATTGTCCACCCTCCTTGCACTTACGCAACACTGTTGCCAAAGTGGATGCATGAACGCCACCCCAGCCCCTTCCCCCTCCTCCCCCCTCCGCGTAGCGCTCATCGGCTACGGACTCGCCGGTTCCGTCTTCCACGCCCCGCTGGTGTCCGCGACCGAGGGCCTCGTCCTCGACACCGTCGTCACCTCCGACCCCGGCCGGCAGGCCCAGGCCCGCGACGCGTACCCCGGCGTCCGCATCGCCGCCTCCGCGGACGAGCTGTGGGCCCGTACGGGCGACAGCCAGGACCCCCTCGACCTCGTCGTCATCGCCTCCCCCAACAAGACGCACGTCCCGCTCGCCACCGCCGCGCTCACCGCCGGCATCCCCGTGGTCGTGGACAAGCCCCTCGCCGCCACCGCCGCCGAGGCCCGCGAACTCGCCGCGCTCGCCGAGCGGACCGGAACCTTCCTCTCCGTCTTCCAGAACCGACGCTGGGACAACGACTTCCTCACCGTGCGCCGCCTCCTCGCCGACGGTGAACTCGGCGAGGTCCAGCGTTTCGAGTCCCGCTACGAGCGCTGGCGCCCCCAGCTCAAGGGCGGCTGGCGCGAGTCCGGCGCGCCGGAGGAGATCGGCGGCCTGCTGTACGACCTCGGCAGCCATGTCGTCGACCAGGCGCTGGTGCTGTTCGGCCCGGCCGTACGGGTCTACGCGGAGGCCGACGTACGCCGCCCGGGCGCCGAGGCCGACGACGACACGTTCATCGCGATCACGCACGCGAACGGCGTCCGCTCCCACCTCTACGTCAGCGCCACCGCCGCCCAGCTCGGCCCCCGCTTCCGCGTCCTCGGCTCGCGGGCCGGCTACGTCAAGTACGGGCTGGATCCCCAGGAGGCCGCGTTGCGCGAGGGCCTGCGCCCGGGCCGGACGGACGGGCCGGCGTGGGGCGAGGAGCCGGAGCACCTGTGGGGCCGGCTCGGGTCGGGCGAATCCCCGTTGACCGGCGGCGGGGACCCGGTGGCGACGGTTCCGGGCGACTATCCGGCGTACTACGCGGCGGTCGCGGAGGCCCTGCGCACGGGCGGGCCGGCCCCGGTCACGGCGGCTGAGGCGGCGGACTGCCTGGCGGTGCTGGAGGCGGCACGTCTTTCGTCCCGTGACGGGTCGGTCGTCGCCCTGTGACTCACTCTGTCGCAAAATCGACGGTTTGAGACCTCGGAAACGATCTATCCTGCACAGGCTGCTGATCATCACACATGTGAAGAATGGACACCCTGCCTGTGAAGCTGCCCCGGATCGCATCGATCGTGGCCACCGCCGCGATAGCCCCGGCCGTCCTACTCTCCTCGCCCGCCTTCGCCGCGGACGCGGCGGCGGCGACGCCGTCGTCCCCGGCCACGCCGGACCAGGGCACCGGCGACAGGCCGACGTCCGACAAGGCGGCCGACAAGCCCGCTGAGGACCCCCAGGCCGCGAAGGACCGGGCCACGATCGAGCAGCTCCTGGCCAACCCCGCGACCGGCCCCGGCGTGCGCGAGGCGGCCACGAAGGCGCTCCAGGGGACGGCCGAGCAGATGCGGCACTTCGTGACGGTCGAGTGGGCCGAGCAGCAGCACGAGGACGACGAGGTCCTCATCTCGCGGATCCACAACGGCGGCGGCCCCGCCGTGAAGGCGGCGGCGAAGGCGGCTCTCCTCAAGGGAACCCAGGAGGCGTTCAACGAGTTCCTGAAGGAGGGGCAGCACGCGGCCCGGCTCGAGGACGACCGCGTCGAGATGATGCGCATGCTGAAGGGCGCCGGCAACGGCATCACCAAGGCGGTGAACGACCTGATGAGCCACGGTACGCGCGAGCAGATCCGCGAGTTTGTCGCGACCGGCCAGTACAAGGTCCGGGCCGAGGACGACCGGGTGGCCCTGTTCGGCATGATCAAGGACGCCGGGCCGGGCCTCAAGGAGGGGATCATCAAGCTCCTCGAAGGCAACCCGAGCCCCGCACAGCTGCGCACGTTCGTGACGACCACTCAGCACGAGCTGCGCGACGACGACAACAGCGTGCTGATCTCGGCCATGGTCACCAAGGCCGGCCCGGAGCTGAAGAAGGCCGCCCTGGCCGCCCTCAAGGGCACGCCGGAGGACCGCGCCGCCTTCCTGAAGACCGGCCAGCACGTGGCCCGGGCCAAGGACGAGGGGCACGGCACGGGCGGCGGCAAGGACACTGGGAACGGCACCGGGACGGGGAACGGCACGGGCACCGGCGCCAAGGACGGCGTCCAGCCGGCCGTCGCCACGGGCACCGGCACGGGCAACGGCAACGCCGCCCCGGCCGGCGGCTCCTCCTCCGGCCCGCTCGCCAGCACCGGCGCCGGCGCCGGGACCACCTGGATCGCGGGTGCCGGCGCAGCCGCCCTCGCCTCGGGCGCCGGCCTGGTCATGGCCAACCGCCGCCGGCGCGCTTCGTCCGAAGGCTGACCGCCCGCACCGCGGAAGGGCGGGCCGCCCGAAGCAGCCCGCCCCTCCTCTCACACCTCAGCGCTACGCGCCCTTGAACTCCTGCCGCTGACGCCCGAGCCCCTCGATCTCCAGCTCCACGACGTCACCCGCCCGCAGGTACGGCTTCGGCTCCGGCTGGCCCATGGCCACGCCCGCGGGGGTCCCCGTGACGATCACGTCACCGGGGTAGAGGGTCATGAACTGGCTCAGGTACCGCACGACCTCGCCCACCGGGAAGATCTGGTCCGCGGTGTTGCCGTCCTGCTTGAGCTCGCCGTTGACCCACAGTTTCACGTCCAGGACCTGCGGGTCCGGGATCTCGTCCGCGGTGACCAGCCACGGGCCGAGCGGGGTGAAGGTCTCGCAGTTCTTGCCCTTGTCCCAGGTGCCGCCGCGCTCGATCTGGAACTCCCGCTCCGACACGTCGTTGACCAGCGTGTACCCGCCGACATGCGCGAGGCCCTCCTCGGCGGAGCCCAGGTAGCGGGCGGTGCTGCCGATGACGACGCCGAGCTCGGCCTCCCAGTCGGTCTTCACGCTGCCGCGCGGGATGAGCACGGTGTCGTCCGGGCCCACCACGGTGTCCGCGGCCTTCAGGAACAGGATCGGCTCGGCCGGCGGCTCCGCGCCGATCTCTGCGGCGTGCCCGAAGTAGTTCAGGCCGATGCCCACGACCTTGCCGATCCGGCCGACCGGTGAGCCGACGCGCAGCCCCTCCGCGTCGAGCACCGGAAGCCCGCCGCCCGCAGCGGCGTCCCGTACCCGGGACAGCACGGAGTCGTCGGCCAGCAGGGCCCCGTCCACATCCGTGATCAGGCCGGACAGGTCCCGAAGGGTGCCGTCCTGGTCGAGCAGCGCGGGGCGCTCCGACCCGGCGGGTCCGACACGCAGCAGCTTCATGGGCATTCTCCCGTGGTCGTGGGTGGTCGGCCCACGGGCATGCCAGAAGCGCCCCGAGGGCCGGCCGATGGGTTGCGGCCATCGGAGGATTGGCTGATCCTCCAAGAAGTCCGATCAATCCGCAAGACCCTGTTCACAGACTGGAACGCCCCCCTCCACCCGGCCCCCGGTTACCCCTCCGAGCCCCGCCGGGCGTCGGCTCAGACCCCCGCCCCGGCGGCCGGCCGGGGCGACCGACGCTGGAGCCAGGCCCGCTCGGCCACCGACCAGGCCGTCGTCGTCAGCAGGTACAGCCCGGCGGCCAGCGGGACGACGGCGGCCGTGATCAGCGTCCCGAACGACAGCAGGGGCAGTACGCCGCCCAGCTTCCGCATCGCCGCCAGCTGCTCCGCGCTCGGCACGGCCGCCGCTGCCCCCGCGCCCTTCGCCCCCGGCAGGACCGGCGGCACGGCAGGCGCGGCCGCCGCGGCGCGCCGTCCGCGCACCGCGCTCCACGCGGCCACCACCGCGATCCCGGCGAACAGCCCGAGGAACACCACCCCCTGCGCCCCGAACACGCCTCCCTCTTCCAGCGCCCCGGCCCACCGGGCCCCCAGCGGTGCGGCGAACAGCCGGTGGCCCAGCAGCTCGCCCCCCGAGGAGAACGACCGGTACATCAGGTAGAACACCGGCAGCTGGAGCAGCATCGGCAGGCATCCCGCCGCCGGGGTCGCGGCACGGAACGCGGCACGGCCCAGCGGGAACAGGGCGAGCCGTACGAGCAGGGTGAACAGCACGATCGCGGCAGCGGTCGCGGACTCGGCCAGTACCGGCTCCAGGAGCCGGCCCAGCTGGGCAACGAGATGAGTGAAAACGGACACGCGGGCCCTCCGAGGGGTCTCGTCAAACGTCGAAAAGGTGCATTTCGGCGTGACGACCCGCGAGGGGCGACAACAGCGTTCAGTCGGAAGAAGAGCAGAAGGCAGCGGACACTGCGCGCCCCTACGCGGCCGTCAGGACCAGACAGCCGGGTGCCCTGGGCCGCGACCGGCCCGAAGCGTCGGGATCGCGCTGCGGCAGGAACGCCGTGCGCTGCTCGCGATCACGGATCGCGGTCCGTATTCGGTGCGGCGGAACGGGCCGCACGAGACATGCCGCCAGCATGGCCGCGCCCACGGCGACCGCCGCGGCCAGCACGACCACCCCGGCCGTCAGCCCGGCCTCACCGGACAGCAGCCCGAGGGCTCCACCCACCAGCAGCAGCACGGCGAGCAGGGACGGAAGGGAGAAGGAGGAAGAGCAGGAAGAGGAGAAGAAGGACCGCGCGCGAACGACAACCCGCCCCACACGAACCACCCCCTCGACTCCGCTCGCCAGACCCGTCCCGTACGAACTCAAGATCGATACTAATCGACATGAGCGACAACACCACCGACTCTAACGGCCCGCACTGACAACGCCCTTGAGCATGCCCCAGACCACCAGCCGGTACTTGGAGGTGTACTCCGGCGTACACGTCGTCAAGGTGATGTACGACCCCGCGGCCTCGTACCCGTACCCCGGCCTGACGGCGCTCCGCGGCACCGGCGCGATGACCCCCACATCCCCCGGGCTCGTCTCCGCGAGCACCTTCCCCACCACGTACGTGTACCGCCGCCCCCGCAGATCGACGAGCACCTCGTCACCCTCCCGCAGCCGGTTCAGGTACCGGAACGGCTCCCCGTGCGTGTTCCGGTGCCCGGCCACCGCGAAGTTCCCCTCCGCACCCGGCTGGGCCGTCCCCGGGTAGTGCCCGGCGTACCCCTTGTCCAGCACGGCCCGCCGTTCGACCCCCTCCGCGACGGGCACGGCGAGCCCGAGCCGCGGAATCCGCAACACGCCGTACGCCTCATCCCGCACCGGCACGACACCCGGGGCCCCACCCTTCCCTCCACCCCCACCCGCACCCCCGCCGCCGGACCCCCCACCGGCCCCGCCCCCCGACCTCCCGCTCAAATCCCCCTCGACCACCCCTGGAACCTCCCCCACCCCAGCCACCCCAGGCGCTACCTCCCCCACCTCCCCCACCCCGTCCCCCGCCCCTCCTGCCTCCCCCCACACCCTCTCCAGAGCCCGGACCTGCTCCCGCGCCCCGGCCACGGCCTGCCGATTGGTCCACCACACCTGGTGCACCACCAGCAACGCCACCACCACCCCCACCGTGGTCAGCACCTCACCGGCCACCCACAGCAGCCGCGCGAGCCCCGCCCGGCCCGCCCGCCGGCCGCGCCCTTGCACCACCACACGCACCCGATCCCGCACGGCGGGCACCTTAAGTCTTCCCCCCTCAACTGACCAGCGGCAGTACGGTGTGAACCATGCGCCCCGACACGCCTGCTGAGCACATCGCCGAAGCCGAGCGCCTCATCCGCACGGCGACCCGTTACCCCGAGGACCAGGAGCCCCTGCTCCTCCAGGCCGCGGCCCACCTCGAACTGGGTGACGCCCGGGACCGCGCGAGCGCGCTCTACGACCGGCTCCTCTCCGCCTCCCCCGCCAACCCCCACCTGATCAAGGCCCGCCAGGCCGCGAACCTGTGGGAGTACGGCCACGAGGCCGAGGCCCGTGCCCTGATCTCCGGCATCCGCGCCGCAGCGCCCACGGACCCGGCCCCCTGGGAGGTGATCGCGGAAGCCCTCGAAGCCCACGACGAGCTGGAAGCCTCCCACGAGTGCTTCACGGAGGCGGCGACCCTCCTCACCTCGGAGGACACCCCCCTCACCCAGGCCACCACCGCACTCCTGACGGGCCGCCACCGCGTCCGCCGGCTCCTCGCCCTCCCGCACGACGACTGGGACATGGTCGCCGACACCCGCCACATCGGCCCGATCCCGCTGGACGAACTCCACGACCCCAAGCGCATCTGGGCCCTGGGCTCCAACGACCCGGCGGAGCTCCGCGCCGAGATCGCCCGCCTGCGCGCCGAACTCGGCGACCGCCGCGCCGCCCTCTCGCGCCCCTTCCCGGTGGCCATCCTCCACTGGCCGGCCCGCGAACTCTCCGAGCTCCTGACCAGCTACCCCACCCTCACCTCGGAGTACCCCTCCCACGAGGCGCACCTGACGAAGGTCGAGTCCTCCCTCCGCGCCCTGGCCGCCTCGGGCACCACGAACCTCGGCATCGTCACGGCCAGCGTCCCCTCGTACGAGGCGTTCGCCGCCTCCGAGAAGTCCTCCCCGGCGTCCCCGTCCCTCCTGGCCGAGTACGCCACCACCCTGGCCGCCCGAGGCAAAGCCACCCCCTGGCCCCCCACCCCCACCTCCCCCTGCTGGTGCACCTCGGGCAAGCCGTACGCGGAGTGCCACGGGGTGTCTGCAAGCTGACCCCGTGGCCTGTGTGGTCAGTCGACCATGCCCCAAGCAGCAGCAGTGCTCGTCCCTGCCCAGCCTGCGCCGTCCCGCCAGATGGCAGCGATGCCTTGGTGCTCGAGGTACGGCCCGTAGGCACCGATGTCCTCGGAGAAAAGGGCGATGAGGTGAGGAGTGGCGACCCCCTGCTCCCGGTACAGGAAGTAGCTGTACTCGCGGAGTTGCCCTACGGCTTCACGTACGGCCCGGGTGGGGTCGCCGTTCCTCACGATCTTGACTTCCACCAGCCATTCCGGTGCCCCCGGCCCCATGGCGTCGCCCTGCCGAAGAATCAAGTCCTTGGGGTGGATCCGTAGATTCGTCGGGGTGAAGTCCCTAGTCACGATGTACGCGCCGAAGTCCTCGATCAGCGCCTCGTGCTTCTGGCTCTTCAGCTGTTGCCGGGCAGCGATGTTGGCCACGTAGCCACTGCTGTTCCGCGGTTTGAAGCCGCCTGCCGGCCGGACCACCACCCTGCGTCGTCCCTGGTCTGGCTCCAGATCGGATTGCAGGTCAAGCTCCAGGTCATCTTGTTCGGCATCCCTTGCAGCGCGCCAGGCGACATCGGCCGCCGCGGCGCGCTGAAGAAGGTTGGCCGCGACCCGTAGGTCTTGCTGGAGCTCTTCTTCGGTGGGCAGGTCGTCCACTGCATAGGGGCGAGCCACCACGCTGGCCGCTTCGTACGCCTCGGGACGTTCGCCGCGGCCGAACGACGGACGATGGTTCCACTCCTCGGCCACCGTCGGGGGAAGGGAACCGTAGAGCCTGGTCGCCTGGCGCTCAAGGAATGTGAGGAAAGCTTTCTTCTCTTTGATCTTGTCCATCAACTCGCTGACCCCCTGCTGCAGGGTCAGCGTCACGGACGTCAGGTCCGTGCTGAAGATGTACGCCAGATACAGACCGGCTTTGGGGTCCGTATTGATGGCCGAATCGAACACACCAACCCAAGGAGCCCTGGCCGCGCTCCCTTTGCCGCCGAATCCCGCAACGATCCAGCCGTCCAGCACGCCCAGGTCCGTACGGCCGTTGATCGCGCGCAGAATCTGCTGGCCCGGTACGTCCTTACCGGTGCCCGCCTTCTGGTCGTAAGTCCGCGCAACATCAAGAAGCAAATCCCGCATTGTCATGCCACGACGCTAGGAAGAGATCGACGTGAGTCAACCCCCCTTAGACGTTGCACCTACAACTGGCTTGATCTCGCTGCCGTGTAGCAGACGTCCGGACAGCGCCTCCCCTCAAAGGCGGCCTTCCAGTGGCAGGGGGAGCTGGACGTGGCCCCTTGCTGTGAGGGTGGGTGGGGTGGGGCGGGTCGTGGTGAGGGTGAGGAGGGTGCGGAGGGCTTTGAGGACTTCTGTGGGGGTGTCGCGGATTATCGACGGGGTGGCGCTGACGACCAGGACGCCGTGGGATTCCAGGCGGAGGCGGCGGCGGAGGGTGGCGTGCCAGGCGTCTCGGGTGTAGTGGTACTCGGCCGAGTCGATCTCCAGGGCCACGCCGTGGTCGGGCCAGTAGGCGTCCGGGCTGGCCAGGAAGGTGCCGTCGGGGGTGGAGAGGCGGGCGTTCCACAGCGGGGTCGGGAGGTCCGTGCCGGTGAGGACGTCGCGGGCGCGGGCCTCGGCGATCGAGCGGACGCCGGCCAGGAGTTCCCCGGCGGCGGCGCGGACCGCCGGGCGGGACAGGAGGCGGGCGCCGCGCAGTTCGGTGTGGAGGTCGTGCGGGTGGCACCAGCCGGACTGGACGACCTGCGCCAGGACGGAGCGGACCCGGTCGGGGCTCGGGCAGCGGGCGGCGAAGTCGGCGGCGGCGCGGACGGGCCGGGCGGTGGGGACGCCGGCGACGGTCAGGGTGCCGGGCCAGCGTGAGGTCGTCACGGGGCGGACGCGTGGGGTGGCGGTGAGCCGGCGCGGGTTGCGGATCAGGACGTCGGCCGGGGTGGGCGGGGCGTCGCGGATGCCGAGGAGCGTGAGGGCGGCTCCGCCGGTGAGGGCCGCGGTGTCGCCGGTGAGCGGGTCGGCGGTGGGTTCGGCGGCGTACAGGACGGCGGCCAGGGCGCGTTGGCGTGGGTCGGGCGGGCCCGTCTGGAGGAGGTAGACGCGGGGCAGGAGGCGTTGCCAGGGGCCGCCGGGGCGGGTGCGGGAGGTGATGGTGGCGTCCGGGACGCCGGTGGTGATGAGCTGGTGGCGGGTGGCCAGGTTGAGCTGGCGGCGGACGAGTGGGGCGGATGCCGGGTGGGTGATCATGGCCCCGGTATGCCCGGCCGGGCGGTGTCCAGTCGTCCCGTTCGGGTGGTGGTCAGGGGCGGCCGGGGTGGTCCGGGGCGAGGAAGACGACGACGTTCGTCGCGGTGCCGGGGAGCGGGGGGACCTCGTGCCAGCCGAGGCGGTGGTAGGTGGCGACGGTGTCCTCCGCCAGGCGGGACGTCAGCAGCCATGCGCGCTGCTGGGGGGCGTCGGCGGTGATCTCGGTGAGGAGGGCCCGGCCGGTGCCGGTGCCGCGCGCGTAGGCCCGTACGGCCAGTTCGTCCACCTCCAGGGCCCCGACCAGCAGGTCGCGCACCCGGGCCGGGCCCAGTTGCGCCGCCACCTGGGGGTAGCCGCGGCCCCGGGGGAAGGGGGCGGGGGTCAGCCAGGCCGTGGCGAAGCCGTCGATGCCGGCGGGGGACTGGGTGAAGGCAGTACGGAATCCGGGGCGGCGGACGTTGGCCTGGAGGCGGGCCGCGAACTGGCGAATGGTTTCTGCGTTTTCGTTCCAGGGCGGGGCGGAGAAGACGTCGGCGTAGGCGTCCACGAGTTCGTCGGCGAGGTCGAGGACGGCGCGGCCGTAGGAGATCACGTGCGGCTCCGGTGGGGTGGGTGAGTGGGTGGGCGCGGTGCGGGTGGCTGGGTGAGTGGGGGTGGGTGGGCGTTGTGGGTGAAAGACCGAAAGTAGGCGAGGGGGGTGTGTGGGGCACGGAGGGGAGGAACCCGGCGTGTGCCGACAAATCGGCCGCAGGGGGGAGGGGGGAAGCGGGTGGGGTGACGTTTGGGGTCGGGGCGCTGCGGCCGCGTGCTGCGGGTGGCGGGGCTGGGCGTCCTGGCGGGTGAGCCGGGTGGGCTCGCGCTCCGGGCCAGCCTTGGGGGCGGGGCGCCACAGCCGCCCGCTGTGGGGGGTGGTGCGTAGCACCCTCGGCTTCCGGTTCAGCCCTCAGTGTGGGCGCTGCTGCCGCACCCTGTCGGTCGCGCCGGGCCGGGGCGGCGCTGCTTGGCTTCCGGCGCGTCCTCGGGAGCGTGGCGCTGCGGATGCCCGTGCCGGTGGTGGCGCCCGGGGCTGTGGCGGGTGGGGGCTGCGGGCTCGGCTTCCGGTTCAGCCTCAGGGTGGGTGCTGCTGACGCACCCGGCGCTGTGGGGGGTGGTGCGCTGCGGGATCGGCTTCCGGGGTGGGGTGCTGGTGCCGTGCCCTGCGGGTGGCGTCGTGGGGGCGGGCTTTGGGGTGGTGTGGTGGGGGTGCGGCGGGGTTTCGGGGGGTCGGGTTAGCCTCGTTGGGGGTTCAACGGTCATCACATGACGTGACCGTGTGGCTGCGTGCGCCGGTGCGTACGGAGGGCACGGCTGATACGACGAGGGAGTTCGACATGGCGCGGGTACCGAGTTCGGCAGTGGCGGCGGCAGGGCTGGTCGGCGGTTACGCCGTGGCCCGCTGGACGAAGAAGCGGCCCCTGGGCGGGGTCGTGCTCGGCGCCGCCGGGGTCCTGGCCGGCCGGGAATGGCACCGTCGCGGTGGGGTCCCGGCGGCTGCCGGCCTGGGTGCGCTGTACCTGGCGGGCTTCGCAGGGGCGCACCCGTTGGCGAAGAAGGTCGGCGCGTGGCCGGCGGTCGTCGGGGCTGCGGGTGTCGTGGCCGCCGCGGCGTGGGCGGTGGCCGACCGGGGGTGACCCGTCCCTTGCGGGGCGGTGGGCTGCCGGGTCCCGTCCGGGTGGGAGGCACGGGGGGTGGCGTCGCTCGCGTGAGGGCCGTGTCGGTGCGGGTCTTCCCGCGCCGGGCACCGTCGGGGCGGAGGGGGCGTCCGTTCCCGTGCGGGTGCGGGTGCGGGCCGCTGCGCGGGGCCGTCCCCTACCCGCCCTTCCACCGTTCCCGACTCCATCGCCGTCGCGGCTCCGAAGGCCCGGCGCTCCGCGCCGCCCCGGTGCGCTGGTCTTGTTGGGGCGGGCACGCCCCTCGTCGTTCACGGCCGGTTTCGCTGGTGCGGGTCACCCCACGGCGCTCCGCACCCCCCAGGTGCGCTGAACTTGTCGGGGCGGCCACGCCCCTCGTCGTTCACGGCCGGTTTCGCTGGCGCGGGTCACCCCACGGCACTCCGCACCCCCCAGTTGCGCTGAACTTGTCGGGGCGGCCACGCCCCTCGTCGTTCACGGCCGGTTTCGCTGGCGCAGATCACCCCACGGCACTCCGCGCCCGCGACTCAGACGCCGGCGAGGCTGGAGGGGAGGGGGGTCTCCTCGTTCATTCCGGGGCGGCTGTCAGGCGCCGGACGGCCGCCTGGGCCTGCGGCACGAAGAGGGCACGTCCGCCCGGTCTGCCAGGCCCCCGACGGCCTCGCCTCTTCGCCGAGCCGGCGATGGGGTGGCGGTGAGGCAGGCGGGCCCTCGGGCGGAGCGCCGCCGCCCTACCCGCCCAGCAGGTGGGAGGTCGTGTAGATCAGCAGCCCCGCCAGCGCGCCCACCACCGTGCCGTTGATGCGGATGAACTGGAGGTCGCGGCCGATGTGGGCCTCGATCTTGCGGGAGGTGTGTTCGGCGTCCCAGGCGGCCACCGTGTCCGTGATCAGGGAGGTGATCTCCGCGCGGTAGGTCGTCACGACGTAGACCACCGCGCCTTCGAGCCAGCCCTCCACCTTCGACTGGAGCCGGCCGTCCGTCGCCAGCCTGCCGCCCAGGGACAGCAGGGAGGACCGGACTCGCAGGCGCAGCTCGCTGCGTTCGTCCTCGGCCGCCGAGATGATCATCGAGCGGACCGCCGTCCACGCCGACGCGATCGCGTCCTGCACCTCACCCCGCGCCAGCACCTCGGACTTCAGCCGCTCCACCCGGGCCCGCGTCTCCGTGTCCGACTGGAGGTCCGCCGCGAAGTCCGTCAGGAAGCGGTCCAGTGCCCCGCGCGCCGGGTGGCCCGGCATGTCGCGCATCTCCGTGACGAAGCGCAGCAGCTCCTTGTACACCCGGTCGCCGATCTTGCGGTCGACGAAGCGCGGGGTCCAGCCAGGGGCTCCGCCCTGGACGGCGTCCATGACCGAGTCCCCGTGCATGACCAGCCAGTCGTGGGCCTTCACGCACATCAGGTCGACCACGCGGTGGTGGCCGCCGGCGGCGACGACGCGCTCCAGGGTCTTGCCGATGCCCGGCGCGATCTCCGCCGCCTCCGCCCGCCGGGTGATCGCCTCGCCCAGCACCGCCTGGACGTCGGAGTCGCGCAGGACCGTCAGGGCGCCCCGCAGTGCGGTGGCCAGTTCCGCGGTGACCCGGTCCGCGTGCTCGGGCTCGGCGAGCCAGGCGCCGAGCCGGCCTCCGATGCCGAGGGCGTGCAGGCGGGCGCGTACTACGTAGGCGGAGAGGAAGTTCTCGCCGACGAACTCGCCGAGCGAGACCCCCAGCTGGTCCTTCTTCGTGGGGATGATCGCCGTGTGCGGGATGGGTAGCCCCAGGGGGTGGCGGAAGAGGGCCGTCACCGCGAACCAGTCCGCGAGCGCGCCGACCATGCCGGCCTCCGCCGCGGCGGCCACGTACCCGGCCCAGGCGCCCGCCCCCCATGCCTGACGGGCGCAGGTGGCCAGTGCGTAGACCACGGCGACGAAGATCAGCAGACCCGTCGCGGTGGCCTTCATGCGGCGGACGCCGTGCCGCCGTTCCTCGTCCGCCTCGCTGAAGACGAAGGTGCCGCGGACGGGCGGTGCCGGTGGCGCTGTGGCTCCCGATTGCTTCACGTGCTGCTCCTGCCTTCCCCCGATGGCCGGTTTTGTCTGCATAGCATCCGACTCCCGGGGGGCTCCGGGAGTTCCCGGCGCGCCGCGGCCTAGATGTATTGACCTGCAGGGTTGTTGACGCGGGTGATGGGCGGGTGTCCGTCGAGTGCGGTGTGGCAGCGGTGGTGGTTGTAGGTGTGGAGGAAGTCT
>NZ_JBEYJJ010000026.1:0-49517 GCF_040636215.1 Streptomyces sp. NPDC006687
GCGCTCCCTTCGGTCGCGTCGCTGCGCGATGGCCTTCGGCCACCCTTGACAGACCGACCCGCCCCGGAAAGACAAGGACTGCCGGGAAGCCCCCAAAGGAACGGGCCGGGCCAGAAAAGGACATTCGGCTCCCTCGGCGATGAGGCGAGGGGTCGGGGGCCGGCAGACCGGGCATCCGGGCCCGCCTCAGACGGTGACCGGATCCTCCCTCCGCCGCAGATCGCTACGCGCTCCTCTTGTTCCAGCGGCTGCCGCTGGTCTGGGGCTGCTAACTGCACCAAACGCCGAACAGAGCAGCGGGCGGAGTCCCCAAGCGCGACAGATCGCTACACGCTCCTTCCGGATCGGCGTCCGCCCGCCGTCTGGGGTCGCTACCTGCGCCAAACGCCGAACAGAGGAGCGTTCGCGGCCTGGGGCGCGTCAGATCGCTAAGCGCTTCGGTCTTTTCGGCGTCCGGCGGCCGTCTGGGGCTGATACCGCACCACATGGCGGGCGGGCTGGTTGGCGGAGCCACCCGCGGGCGATCGCTACGCTGCCCGCGATGGGGCATGGGCACCCGGCCGCGTCTTCGCCTACGACGACGGTGAGGTGTGGCAGGAGATCTCCGTCTGGCTCCTCGCCCGGTCCACCGGCGGTACGCTCCGCAGCTTTGACGAGTCGTTCGAGGTTCCGCCCCGACGAGACCGACCGGCTGCCGATGGTGCCCAGCATCCGCAAGCGACTTGAGGACTGGCGGGCCGGTGGCGGGCCGGTCGTGCGGTGAGGGTGGGGGTCAGGCGTCCAGGCGGACCGGCATGAGGAGGGAGAAGGTCGTCTCGTTCTCCGGGTGGCGGACGGCCAGGGGGGCCGTGGGGGTGCCGAGTTCCAGGAGGAGGCGGTTCGTGGCGGCGGCGGTGAGGGCCTCCAGGAGGTAGGCGCGGTTGACGGCGACGCGGTCGGGGGCGGCTTCGCCGTCCTCGCACACGGCGGCGTCCGCGCCCGTCACCGTGAGGAGGCTGAGGGCGCAGGGGCTGCCGTCGTGGGCTTCCCCGGTGACGACGGGGCCGTTCTCCAGGGCGGTGCGGAAGGCCGGTACGTCGATGAGGGCGCGGCGGCCCTCGGGGAGCTGGGTCAGGCGCCGGTAGTCGGGGAAGTCGCGGTCCGGGCAGACGCCGGCGGTCTGGCGGTCCCCGGCCTCCAGCGCCACCCGGTCACCGTCCACGGTGAGCACAGCGGTGGTGTCGTCGGCGAGCAGTGCCCGCATCGCGTCGGCGAGCGGGGACGGTACGAGGACCTGGGTGCGGGGGCCGTCGTGGCCCTGGGCCGGGGCCTGGGCGACGGCCAGGCGGTAGCGGTCGGTGGCCGCCAGGTGCAGGGTGGCGCCGTCGAGGTCGAACAGGACCCCGCCGAGGGCCGGCAGCTCGGGGTCGGTGCCCGCCGCGAAGCGGACCGCGTCGAGGGCGGCGGCCAAGGCGGCGGCCGGGACGGATACCTGGGTGGTGGGGAGCGTGCTCATGGGGTTCTCCTGGCGGTCGAAGAGTGAGTGGACCGTGG
Source organism: Streptomyces sp. NPDC006687 (assembly GCF_040636215.1). NCBI lineage: Bacteria > Bacillati > Actinomycetota > Actinomycetes > Kitasatosporales > Streptomycetaceae > Streptomyces > Streptomyces sp. NPDC006687. The sequence goes on from NZ_JBEYJJ010000026.1 coordinate 1,534, forward strand.
AGAGTTCGGTGCGCGCCTCGGCCAGGCCGCGTTCGAGCCGGCGCAGATGGGCCTGGAACAGCTGCTGCACGAGCCCGGCGTCCCGCCCGGGCCAGCCGGCCAGGACGAGCCGGATGTCGGCCAGCGGCAGGCCCGCCCGGCGCAGCCGGGCCAGCAGGCGGGCCTCGTCCACCTGCTCGGGGCCGTACCAGCGGTAGCCGGTGACGGGGTCCACCCGGGCGGGGACGAGGACGCCGGCCCGGTCGTAGAACCGCAGGGCGCTCACGCCCAGGCCGCTGTCGCGGGCAGTCTCGCCGATACTGCGCATCGTGTTGTTCTCCACGGCCTTCACTGTGGCCCCTGCACCAGGTCGAGGGTCAACCGGCGGCCTCGCGGAGGGCGTCGAGGACGCGGGCGACGGCGGGGGCCACATCGGCGCCGCGTCGGGTGGCGGCGATGACGTGGCGGGTCGGACGGTCGTGCGGGAGCGGGCGGACGGCCACCCCGGCGGCGCGTCCGGCGGCCATGCGGGGGATCAGCGCGACGCCCATGCCCGCTTCGACGAGGGCCAGGATGGCGGTCCAGCCGGCGGCCGAGTGGGCCTGTTCGGGGACGAAGCCGGCCGCCTCGCACGCGGTCCGGGTGATCTCCGACCAGGGGCCGGAGCCCCCGTAGATCCACGGCTCGGAGGAGAGGTCCGCCAGCCGCAGGTCCGGGGCGGCGGCCAGCCGGTGGTCCGGCGGGAGGGCCACGTCCAGGGGGTCGGCGAGCAGCGGGATCCGGGTGAAGCGGGGGTCGCGGGCGGTCGGGGCGTGCGCGGCCAGTGATACGGCGAGGTCCACCGCCCCGGCGGCCAGCAGCTCGTAGGACTGCGCCGCCTCGGCCTCCCGTACGCGGACCTCCACGCCGGGGTGGGTCCGCCGGAGCGCGGCCACGGCGGGGACGACGAGGGCGGGCACGGCGGTGGAGAAGGCGCCGACCCGGACCTCCCCGGTCTCGCCGGCCCGGTAGCCGGCGAGTTCGGCGTCGGCGCGTTCGAGCTGGGCGAAGACGGCGTCGGTGTGCCGCAGGACGAGGTGGGCGGCGTCGGTGAGGCGGACGCCGCGCCCCTGGGCCTCCAGGAGGACCACGCCGAGGCGGTGGGCGAGGTTGGTCAGTTGCTGTGACACGGCCGAGGGGGTCATGTGCAGCGCCTCGGCGGTGGCGGTCACGGTGCCCCGGTCGGCCAGGGTCCGCAGGATGCGCAGCTTCTTGATGTCCCAGTCGGTCACGGGGTGAAACTACCTGCGGCCCGCGCTGCCCAGGGCGACCCCGCCCAGGATCAGGGCCGTGCACAGCAGTTGCACCGGGCCGGTCCGCTCGCCGAGCAGCAGCAGGCCGAGGCCGGCGACGCACACCGGCTGGAGGTAGTAGACGACGCCGGCCCGGGCGGCGCCGATCAGGGAGATGGCCCTGTTCCAGGCGAAGAAGGCGACGGCGGAGGAGAAGATGCCGACGTAGAGGAGCGGGCCGATGGTGGCGGGAGTGGCCTCGAAGCCGCCCTGGACGTCGAGGGAGATCGCGTACGCGGGGGCCAGCATCAGGGCGCCGAGGACGAAGGTGGTCAGGAGGAAGGCCAGCTGGCCGATCTCGGCGGGCTTGCGCTTGAGGAGGGCGCTGTAGGTGGCGAAGGAGAGGGCGGCGGCGAACATCCACAGGTCGCCGGCGCCGAAGTGCAGGCTCAGGGAGCCGTGGCCGACCAGCAGCAGCACGCCGAAGGCGGCGAGGAGCATCCCGAGGACGCGCCGGGCGCCGAGGCGTTCGCCGCCGAGGCGGGCGTACAGGGCCATGATGACCGGCGAAGCCGCCATGATCGTGCCCATGTTGGAGGCGGAGGTGGTCAGCCCGGCCTGGTGGACGAGGGTGTTGTAGAGGGTGACGCCGAAGAGGGTGGCGAGGCTGATGTAGCCGAGGTGGCGGCGGATCAGGGCCCGCTGCTGCCATGCCTGGCGGGCGGCGAAGGGGGCGACCGCGAGGGCGGCGATGATCCAGCGCCAGAAGACGGCCTGGACCGGCGGGACGGTGCCGGCCATGCCGCGGGTGGCGACGAAGCTGCCGGACCAGACGACCGTCGCCAGCAGGGCGAGGAGGACGCCGAGCCCCGCGGCGCCCTTCTTCGCCGTGCCGGCGGTGGGCTGCCGGTCCTGCTGTGACATGGTCCGGGCGCGGTCCGTGACGGCCACTTCTGGTGTCCCCCTCAGGGTTTCGTCGGGTGTGGTGCGCCTACCGTCGCATCGGAGGACCGTCCAGGTCCATCGAAAGATTTCGATGGGTCGGTTCGGAAAAAGTGAAAGGTCCCCGGGAGGTCTGGTGCGACCTCCCGGGGACCGGGCTCAGGGACGGCGGGCGGTTCAGGCGGCCTTCATCCGGGGGGCTTCGGCGCTCGGCTCCGGGGCCTCGGGGGGCCGCACGGCGGCCGGGGCCTTCGGTGCCCGGCCGGGGAGCTGTCCGTAGACGGTGGCGCCGAAGGCGATCACCATGCCGAGGACCTGGACGGGGCTCAGTGCCTGGCCGAGGGCGGCCCAGCCGATGACGGCGGCGGTGAGCGGGGAGAGCGGGCCGAGCAGGGTGACCGAGGTGGCGGAGAGGCTGCCGATACCGCGGAACCAGAGGAAGTACGCGGCGCCGGTGTTGATCAGCATCATGTAGCCGTAGCCGAGGAACGCCTTGCCGTCGAGCGCCGGCGGCGCGCCTTCTACCAGGGCGGCGATCGGGATGATGACCAGTCCGCCGGCGGTGAGCTGCCAGCCGGTCACGGCCAGCGGGCCGACGCCCTCGGGGCGCCCCCAGCGCTTGGTCATCACGGTGCCCGCGCCCATGGAGGCGGAGGAGACGATGCCGGCGATGACGCCGACCAGGTCGAGCTGGGCCTGGGAGGTCAGCACCACCATGCTCACGCCGAGGGCGGCGACGACCGCCGCGAGTATGTTGCGCAGCTTCGCCCGCTCCCCGAGCAGGAGGGCGGCCAGTCCGACGACGAACAGCGGCCCGGCGGAGCCCAGGACGGCGGCGACACCGCCGGGGAGGCGGTAGGCGGCGAGGAAGAGGAGCGGGAAGAAGGCGCCGATGTTGAGGGTGCCGAGGACCGCCGACTTCCACCACCAGGCGCCCTTGGGGAGGGCCCGGGAGAGCGCGACCAGCAGGAGACCCGCGGGCAGGGCCCGCATGGCGCCGGTGAACAGCGGCCGGTCCGGCGGCAGCAGTTCACTGGCGACGAAGTAGGTCGAGCCCCAGGAGACGGGGGCCAGTGCGGTCAGGACGATCGTGGTGACACGGTTCACGGTCACTCACTCCTCGGGCAGATGGCGGGTGAAGGCGGTGGAGAGTTGGCCGCGACCCACCCGGGGGCCCGTCCCGGGCCTCCCCGGGTAGGTCGCTAGTAAGTAGCTTAGCACTAAGCTACTTTTTGGCAAGCTACTTTCTTGTGGGCCTCTAAGCGGAATGCGGATACTTGCGGGTATGACCGCACTGAAGAACGACACCGCCAAGGACGCCGTCGACGCGATCACCGAGCAGTGGCATGCGGTGCGCCCCGACCTGGACACCACCCCGATGGCCGTCTTCGGCAGGATCTACCGGATCTCCAAGGCCATGGGGGACGCGGTGGAGCGGGCGTACAACCGGCACGGGATCTCCCGCGGCGAGTTCGACGTCATCGCCACGCTGCGCCGGTCCGGCAGCCCCTACACCCTCTCGCCCCGCGAGCTGTCGGCCACGCTGATGCTGACGACGGGCGGTATGACCGGACGCCTGGACAAGCTGGAGAAGGCCGGGCTGCTGACCCGCAGCCCCGACCCGTACGACCGGCGCGGACTCCAGGTGACCCTCACCGACCAGGGGCTCGCGCTGGTGGACGAGGCCGTCGCCGCCGGGATCGAGGTCAACCGGGCCGGCCTCGCCGGCTTCACCCCCGAGGAGGTCGAGGACCTCGGCGGACTGCTGCGCAAGCTCCTCGCCGGAATGCCGTAAGGCGCCCCGCGCCCGGGTACGCCGAAGCGCCGGAGGTCGCCACGGGGCCGGCTCACGCCGGCTCCGCGGACCTCCGGCGCCCGGAAGTGCTGGAGTGGGAGGACCGCCCGGGGGCGGTTCAGCCCTGGTTCTGCTGCTTGCGCGACTTGTCGCCGACCATCACGAGACCCGCGATGATCAGGAAGATCAGGATCGGCAGGCCCACGTACAGGCCGAGCGTCTCACCGACGCTCAGTCCGTTGCCCGGGTCGTCGCCGTCGTCGCGGGTGACCGCGAGGGCGGGAGACGTCATCAGCAGCATCATCAGCGTCGTTCCGGCCGTGACGGCGCCGGCGCGCAGAGCGTTCTTCTTGTCCACGGTGCAAACGTAGCGAACACCTAAAGCGGGCGCGCGCCCGGGGGTGCCGTACGGGTCCGGGCGCCCTCCCGTACCGCGCTCAGCAGGGCGTTCGCCCGGGGCGAGGCCGTCAGCGCCTCCAGGGTCAGCGGCCGGCCCGCCGCGTCGGCCAGCGGCAGCCGCCAGTTGGGGTACTGGTCCCAGGTGCCCGGAAGGTTCTGCGGGCGCCGGTCCCCCACCGTGTCCGGCAGCCACACGCCGACCAGCCGGGCCGGGGTGCGCAGCAGGAAGGCGTACAGGGCCCGCACCGCGCCCTCCTCGTCCTTGGTCTCCAGCCCCAGCCCGTCCAGCAGCCGCAGCCACTCGGCGGTGTCGGCGGCGTCCTCGGCCCGCTCCTCCTCCACCGGCCGGGTCAGCAGGCCCAGCCGGTCGCGGAGTTCGACATGGGCGCCGGCCAGCTTGGCGGCGGTGGGCGGCAGGTCGTGGGTGGTGGCGGTGGCCAGGCAGTCGGCCCGCCAGGTCCCGGGGTCGAGCGGGCTGCCGTCCCCGGCCCAGTCCCGCTCGAACCAGAGCACCGAGGTCCCGAGGATGCCCCGCCGGGCCAGCGCCTGGCGGACCCCGGGCTCGACCGTCCCGAGGTCCTCGCCGACCACCAGGGCCCCCGCCCGGTGGGCCTCCAGGACCAGTACGGCCAGCATCGCCTCGCCGTCGTAGGAGACGTACGTGCCCTCGGCGGGCGGGGTCCCCTCCGGGATCCACCACAGCCGGAACAGGCCCATGACGTGGTCCACGCGCAGCGCGCCCGCGTACCGGAACACCCCGCGCAGCAAGGCCCGGAAGGGGGCGTAGGCGGCGGCCTCCAGGGCGTCGGGCCGCCAGGGCGGCAGCCCCCAGTCCTGGCCGCGGGCGTTGAAGGCGTCCGGCGGGGCGCCGACGGAGACCCGCCGGGCGTGGAAGGGGCCCGTGGAGGCGTCCGATCCGTCGGGGTGCACGCCGACGGCCAGGTCGTGGACGATGCCCACCTCCATCCCGGCCTCCCGGGCGGTCCGCTGCGCGGCGGTCAGCTGGGTGTCCGTCAGCCACACCAGCCAGGCGTGGAAGTCGGCCCGCTCGGCGGGGTCCTCCCCGGCGGCGGCCGCGCACCAGGCGGCGTGCGCGTCGAGCCCCTCGCCCTGGGCGGCGCGGAACGCCCGGTAGGCGGCCTCGCGGGCGGGGGTGCGCGGGACGGAGTACAGCAGGTCCAGGGCGGCCCGCTTGAGCGCCCACACGGCGTCCCGGTCGATCAGGGCGCCCTTCTCCAGCACCTCGCGGCGCAGCTGACCGCCCCGCTCCGCCAGTGCGGCCAGGGCCTCGCGGTGCGGGCACGCCTCCCATTCGGGGAGGTCCTCGACGCGCAGGTACACCGGGTCGGGGAAGCGGCGGGAGGCGGGCCGGTAGGGGGAGGGGTCGGTCGGGGTGCCGGGGACCGCCGCGTGCAGGGGGTTGACCTGGAGGAACCCGGCGCCGTGGGTGCTCGCGGCCCAGCGGGCCAGTTCCGCGAGGTCGGCGAGGTCGCCCATGCCCCAGGAGCCCTCCGAGAGCAGGGAGTACAGCTGGACGAGCAGCCCGTGCGCCCGGTCGGGCGCCGCCGGGGCCCGGTCCGGGGCCACGATCAGGGTGGCGTCGGCGGTACGGCCGTCGGGGGTTCCGGCGCTCAGCCGGTGCACCCCCAGCGGCAGGCGGAGGTCCCACTCCGCCTCCCCGGCCCCGTCCTCCAGGGTCACCCGCAGCCGGGTCCCGGCCGGCAGCCCGGTCAGGGCCTCGGGGGCGGGTTCACCGCGCCACTGGACCACGGTCGGGGGCAGCAGCCGCCCGGCCGCTTCCCGTTCGGCGGAGTCGGCCGTCCGCCGCACGTCCTCCGGGGTGTCCACGGGGACGCCGATCAGGCCGAGCACGGTGCGGACCGTGGCCGGGGGCACCTGGACGGTGTGGTCCTCGGCGGGCCGGTAGGAGGTGGCGACGCCGTGCTGGGCCGCGAGCCGGGCGAGGTCGTCCATCTGCATCCTTGGGGGTGGGAGGGCTAGGAGATCGCCTCGCTCGTGAGCGGGGCCTGGTGCACGAGCGGGGTCTCACTGGTCAGCGGGGCGTACGCCGAGCCGGGCAGCGGGGTTTCACTGGTCAGCGGCGCGTCCGCGCACCCGGACAACGGGGAACCCGCGCCCGGGGGCACGTCCGCGGGGCCCGACTGGGCGGGCAGGTGGGCGAGCGGGGCACGGGGACGGGCGGCGGGCGGCGCGGTGCGGGCTTTCATGGGGCTCCCTCGTACGTGCTTCGGGCCGTTGCTCCGGACCCGGCCGGTCCGGCGGACCCGCCCATGCAACACCCGCTCCGGACACCGCAGCCATACCCAGTCCGGGGCACCGCATTCCTGGCCGATCCCGGTCAGACCGCCCCTCGCGCATTGACACTTGAGCCGCACGGGTGGTGGGGTCTGGCTCATTCGTACGGACGGGGGACGACTCGGGACGGGGAGGCTCCGTGCAGCTCAGGGGCAGGAAGCGGAGCGCGGCCGCGGCGGTCGCCGTCATAGGTTCGCTGCTGGGCGGGGCGGCGGCCTCGGTGCCCGAGGGGATGCTGGCCGCCACGCCCAGGTCCCCGGCGGTGCCGCGCTCCGACGGCGGGTCCGCCGCGGTGGCCTCCGGCGGCTCCGGACCGCTCCTCGACCCGGCCTACGACGTTCCGCGAGCCCCCGCCGAGGGGCCGGCGGTGTGGCCCCGGCCGCAGTCGGCCTCGGCCGACCCCGCCCGGGAGGTGCCGGTGGGGGCGGAGGCGGTGCTGGTGGCCCCGGCCGGGGTGGACCCGTACGCCGTGGACCTCGTACGCACCGCCCTGCGCGCGGCCGGTGTACGGACCCTGCACGAGCGTCCGCCGGGGGCCGTGCTGCCCGAAGGGGCCCTCGTCGTACGGCTCCAGGGGCCCGACGCGGAGGCGGCGCTGCGGGCGCTCGGCGCCGCGCCGGCCGGGGATCTGCCCGAGGGCGGCTACCGGCTGGCGGTGGGCAAGGCCGGCGGCCGGGACACCGTCGCGCTGGCCGGTGTGGGCGCGGACGGGCTCTTCCACGCCGCGCAGACGCTGCGTCAACTCCTCGCGGCCGGGGGCGGGAAGGTCCCCGGCATGCTGGTGCGGGACTGGCCCATCGCCCCGGTGCGCGGGGTCACCGAGGGGTTCTACGGGCAGCCCTGGACCCAGGAACAGCGCCTGGCGCAGCTGGACTTCCTGGGCCGCACGAAGCAGAACCGGCTGCTCCTGGCGCCCGGTAACGACCCGTACCGGACGACGGCCTGGCGCGAGGAGTACCCGGAGGCGGCCCGCGAGGAGTTCCGGGCGCTGGCCGAACGGGCCCGCGCCAACCACGTGACGCTGGGCTGGGCGGTCTCCCCGGGGCAGTCCATGTGCCTGGCCTCGGCGGAGAACCGGGCGGCGCTGCTGCGCAAGGTGGACGCCATGTGGGACCTGGGCTTCCAGGCGTTCCAGCTCCAGTTCCAGGACGTCAGCTACGCCGAGTGGGGCTGCCGGGCCGACCGGGTGCGGTACGGGACGGGGCCCGCGGCGGCGGCGAAGGCGCACGCGGAGGTCGCGGGCGAGCTCGCGGCGCACCTGGCCGAGCGGCATCCGGGGGCGGCGCCGCTGTCGTTGCTGCCGACCGAGTACTTCCAGGACGGCGCCACCGCCTACCGCACGGCCCTGGCCGGGGCGCTGGATCCGCGGGTGGAGGTGGCCTGGACGGGCGTGGGCGTGGTGCCGCGCACCATCACCGGCAAGGAGCTGGCCGGGGCCCGGTCTGCGCTGGGGCACCCGCTGGTGACGATGGACAACTACCCGGTCAACGACTGGGACCCGGACCGCATCTTCCTCGGCCCGTACGCCGGGCGGGATCCGGCGGTGGCCGGCGGCTCGGCGGCGGTGCTGGCCAACGCGATGCCGCAGGGCACCCTGTCGCGGATCCCGCTGTTCACGGCCGCCGACTACGCCTGGAACCCCAGCGGCTACCGGCCCGGGGAGTCGTGGGCGGCGGCCGTGCGCGATCTGTCGGGCCCCGACCCGCGCACCCGTGCGGCGCTGGCCGCGCTGGCCGGGAACACGGCCTCCTCGGGGCTGAAGCTGGAGGAGTCGGCGTATCTGAAGCCGCTGGTGGAGGAGTTCTGGCGGGCCCGCGCGGCCGGTGACAAGGCCGCGGGCGAGCGGCTGCGGGCGGCGTTCACGGTGCTGCGCGAGGCCCCGGCGCGGCTGCCCTCCCTCGCGGGGGAGGCGGGCCCGTGGCTGGAGCGGCTCTCGCGGTACGGGGCGGCGGGCGAGCTGGCGGTGGACCTGCTGCGGGCGGAGGCCCGGGGTGACGGGGCGGCCGCCTGGCAGGCGTCGCGGGACCTGGAGGCGGCGCGGAGCGCGCTGGCGGAGCAGGACGGGGTCCGGGTGGACGCCTCGGTGCTGGACCCGTTCCTGAAGAGGGCCGCGGCGGAGTCGGACGCCTGGACCGGCGCGTCCCGCCCCGCCGGGACCGTCCAGCGTGAGTCCGGGGCGTGGACGGTGTGGCTGGAGGAGCCGCGTCCGGTGGCGGCGGTCACGGCGATGACCGACCCGCTGGCGCCGGGGTCGCGGGGTGCGGCCGTCGAGGTGCACATACCGGGCGAGGGCTGGCGGCGTATCGGGGAGGCCGCGGCGTCGGGGTGGACGCAGGCCGACGCGGGCGGTGTCCGGGCCGACGCGGTGCGGCTGTCGTGGACCGGTGAGGATCCGGGGGTCCACCAGGTGGTGCCGTGGTTCGCGGACGATCCGCAGGCCGGCTTCGAACTGGCCGACGAGGGCCGGGTGGACGTGGAGGCCGGCGGGGCCGCGCGGACGGTGTCGGCGCAGCTGTCGGCGGTCCGCCCGGGTGAGGTCCGGGGCGCCCTCACCCTCTCGGGGCCCCCTCCGGCGGGCATCGAGGTGCGCCTGCCGGGCGAGGTCACGCTCCCGCGCGGGGGCCGGCTCTCCCTCCCGGTGGAGATCCGCCTCCCGGCGTCCACCCCGGTCGGGACGTACGCGATCCCGCTCGCCTTCGACAGCCAGGTGCGCACCCTCACCGTCCGGGCGGTCCCGCGCACCGGCGGCCCGGACCTGCTGCGCACCGCCCGCGTCACCTCCTCGGGGGACGAGTCGCCGAAGTTCCCGGCGTCGGCGGCGGCGGACGGCTCGGAGGCGACCCGGTGGTCCTCGAAGCCGGTGGACGGGGCGTGGTGGCAGGCGGAACTGGCCGCTCCGGCGCGGCTCGGGGTGCTGACCCTGCACTGGCAGGACGCGTACCCGTCGGCGTACCGCGTGCAGACCTCGGCGGACGGGGTCACCTGGCGGACGGCCGCCTCGGTGTCCTCCCGGGGCGGGACCGACACCGTCCGGCTGGACGCGGCGGAGCCCGCCCGCTACCTCCGGGTCACCTGCGACCGCCGCGCGACCCGCTACGGGTGCAGCCTGTGGTCGGCGACGGCCTTCGCGGTGGCGCCGTAGCGGCGGGTCAGGAGGCCGCTGCGGCTCGGGGGGCCGCGGCGGCGCCGATCCCGATGCGTTCCAGCGCGTCGTCCGCGCCGTACGGCTGGAGGTAGGGCATCCACCGCGGATCGCGGTGTCCCGTTCCGATGATCCGCCAGGCCAGCCCGGACGGCGGAGCCGGCTGGTGGCGCAGCCGCCAGCCCAGTTCCAGGAGGTGGCGGTCGGCCTTGACGTGGTTGCAGCGGCGGCACGCGGCGACCACGTTGTCCCAGACGTGCTGGCCCCCGCGGCTGCGCGGGATGACGTGGTCCACGCTCGTCGCGACGGCCCCGCAGTACATGCAGCGGCCGCCGTCGCGGGCGAACAGCGCGCGGCGGGTGAGGGGAACGGGCCCCCGGTAGGGGACCCGCACGAAGCGCTTGAGCCGGACCACGCTGGGCGCGGGGACGGCTTGGGTCGCGCTGTGCAGGAAGGCGCCGGTTTCTTCCAGGGAGATGGCCTTGTTCTCCAGGACGAGGACGAGCGCGCGGCGGAGCGGTACGACGCCGAGGGGCTCGTACGACGCGTTGAGGACCAGGACGTGCGGCACGGACTGCCTCCTTGTACGCCGGCGGCGCGTGGCTCGCGCCGGGACGATCTGTTTTCCAGTCTCCCCTTACGGCTGGTCGAAATGCCACCACGCGCCGGTAACGGGCCCGAGGTGTTTTCCACCACACCCCGTTCCTCCCCAGGTGGGGGCGGTCTCTCCCTCGAACGGCGCAACGAGGTCGGGCGTGTGCCCCGTTAGTGTGGAACTCCTGCCCGTACACCCGGTTCCGTTTCCACGGGCAGGACGCCATGCCTGGAGGTTCCCCGTGCCCTCGCCCGCCACTCTGCTCCCGTTGGCAGCGACCACCGACGACGCAGCCGAGAGCGTGACCAACGCCGCGAGCTTCATCGAGGAGAACTGGGCCACCTGGCTGAGCGTCGGCCTGCGGATCCTGCTGATCATCGTGATCGCGGCCGCGCTCCGCTCGGTGGTGCGCAAGGCACTGACCAAGCTGATAAACCGGATGAACACCAGCGCGGAGGCCGTCGAGGGCACCGCGCTCGGCGGGCTGCTGGTCAATGCCGAGCGGCGGCGGCAGCGTTCCGAGGCGATCGGTTCGGTGCTGCGTTCGGTGGCCTCGTTCCTGATCCTCGGCACGGCCGCGCTGATGGTGCTGGCCGCTCTGCAGATCGATCTGGCCCCGCTGCTGGCGAGTGCCGGTGTGGCGGGTGTGGCGATCGGTTTCGGTGCCCGCAACCTGGTCACCGACTTCCTGTCCGGCGTGTTCATGATCATGGAGGACCAGTACGGCGTCGGCGACAAGATCGACGCCGGGGTGGCCTCCGGTGAGGTGATCGAGGTCGGGCTGCGGGTGACCAAGCTGCGCGGGGACAGCGGTGAGATCTGGTACGTCCGCAACGGCGAGATCAAGCGCATCGGCAACCTGAGCCAGGGCTGGGCGACGGCGGGTGTGGCCGTGCAGGTCAAGCCGACCGAGAACCTGGCCCGGCTGCGCACCACCCTCCAGGAGGTGGCCGACGCCTTCGCCAAGGAGTCCCCGTGGGACGAGCGCCTCTGGGGCCCGGTCGAGGTGCTGGGCCTGGACGAGGTGCTGCTGGCCTCGATGACGGTGAAGGTCTCGGCCAAGACGATGCCGGGCCAGCAGCTCGCCGTGGAGCGCGAGCTGCGCTGGCGGATCAAGGAGGCGTTCGACGCCGCCGGCATCCGGATCATCGGCGGGCTCCAGGCCGACGGCGAGGAGGAGGCGGCGACGGCGCCCGCCGACCCGGCCGCCTCGGTCGCCGCGCCGTCCGCGCTGGCCAACCCCGCCTCGCCACAGTCCCTGGCCGCGACCCCGATCCCGCCGGCGAGCGGACCCCGGCTGCCCAAGTAGCCCCGTCACGCCTCCGCCCCGTCGCCCCGCCGGTCTTCCGGCGGGGCCGTTTCATTGACAGGCTTCCTCGGCGGATAGGAAACTTACCTAACAGTTCGCTTCGGTGAGGGAGAGCCCCGTCATGCCCGCCGCCACGCCCGGAACGCCCAGCCTGCTGCGCGCCATGAACGACCGCGCCGCCCTGGAGCTGCTGCTGACGCACGGCCCCCTCTCACGCACCCGCATCGGACAGCTCACCGGCCTGTCCAAGCCCACCGCCTCCCAGCTCCTCGCCCGCCTGGAGGCCGCCGGACTGGTCGAGGCCACCGGCACCGACGAGGGCAGGCCCGGACCGAACGCCCAGCTGTACGCGCTCAACGCCCGCGCCGCCCACGTCGGCGGCCTCGACGTCACCCCCGACCGGGTGCTCGCCGCCGTCGCCGACCTCACCGGCGCCGTCGTCGGCCGCTTCGAGCTGCCCTATGCCGAGGGCTCCGACGCCGTCGGCCAGGTCACCGGCGCCCTGGCCGGAGCCCTCGCGGACGCCGGCCTGCGCCCGGAGGACCTCCACCGCCTGGTCATCGCCACCCCCGGCGCCTTCGACCCCCGCTCCGGCCGCCTGCGCTACGCCAGCCACCTCCCCGGCTGGCACTCCCCCACCCTCCTCGACGAACTGGCCGCGGCCCTGCCCGTGCCCGTCGGCTACGAGAACGACGTCAACCTCGCCGCCGTCGCCGAACAGCTCCTCGGCGCGGCCCGCGGCCACCAGGACTTCGTCCTGCTGTGGAACGAGGAGGGACTCGGCGCCGCCCTGGTGCTCGGTGGCCGGCTGCACCGGGGCTGGACCGGCGGCGCCGGCGAGGTCGGCTTCCTCCCCGTCCCCGGGCACCCCCTCGTCCGGCAGGTCACCCGGGCCAACACCGGCGGCTACCAGGAGCTGGCCGGCGTACAGGGGCTGCCCGCGCTCGCCGCCGGGGCGGGCGTCGACACCTCCAACATCCCCCGCGACGCCCAGGTGCCCGCCGCCGTCGAGCTCCTGCGGCGGGCCGCCGCCACGCCCGAGGGGCCGCACCTGGCCTTCCTCCGGGCCTACGCCACCGCCCTCGCGACCGGGCTGGCCTCGCTGGTCGCCGTACTCGACCCGGAGATCGTGGTCCTGGCCGGGGAGGCCATCGCCGCCGGCGGGGACCCGTTGCGCGCCCTGCTGGAGGCCGAGCTCGCCGAGCTGGCCCCCTCCCGGCCCCGGCTGGTCTCCGGCGAGGTCCGCGAACACCCCGTACTGCGCGGCGCCCTGGAGAGCGCCCTGGCCACCGCCCGCGAAACCGTCTTCGACACCTCCCGCTGACCCCCGCCCCCCTCACCCCCGACCGGCACCCCTCCCCCGGAAGTTCCTTCCTCCCCCAGAGAGAGCGAGCCCCGCCATGCCCACAGCCGGACGCCCCGCCAGCGCGGCCACCGCCCTGGCCGCCCTCGCCGCCCTGGCCCTCCTCGCCACCGCCTGCACCGGCCAGGGCGCCGCCACCGCCTCCGACGACCCGAAGGCGCCGACCACCCTCACCTTCTGGCACGGCTGGTCCGCGCCCGGCGAGGTCAAGGCGGTCGAGGAGAACATCGCCCGCTTCGAGAAGGCCCACCCCAACATCAAGGTCCAGGTCACCGGCAACATGACCGACGACAAGATCAACCAGGCGCTGCGCGCGGGCGGCGACAAGGCCCCCGACGTGGTCTCCTCCTTCACCACCGACAGCGTCGGCAAGTTCTGCAACTCCGGCGCCTTCGCCGACCTGAACCCCTTCCTGCGCACCTCCGGGATCGACAAGGCCAAGGTCTTCCCGGCGACCCTGCTGGAGTACACCCAGTACAAGGGCGACCAGTGCACGCTGCCGCTGCTGACCGACGCCTACGGGCTCGTCTACAACAAGACCGCCTTCGCCGCCGCCGGGATCACCGAACCGCCCCGCACCTGGAGCCAGTTCGCGGAGGACGCCCAGAAGCTGACCAAGCCCAGCGGGGACTCGTACGAGCGGGTCGGCGTGATGCCCGTCTTCCACGGCTACGAGACCACCCCCATGCGCCTGGCCGCCCAGTGGAGCCCCTCCTACTTCGCCGCCGACGGCAGCTCCGACCTGGCCAGGGACCCGGCCTTCGCGAAGATGCTGACCACCCAGAAGGACCTGGTGGCCAAGCTCGGCGGATACGAGAAGCTGGAGCGGTTCCGGGCCGGCTTCGGTGACGAGTGGAGCGCCGAACACCCCTTCCACAAGGGGCTCGTCGCCATGCAGATCGACGGCGAGTGGCGGCCGGCGATGGCCCGGGAGGCCGGGGTCGGCTTCGAGATCGGCACCGCCCCGCTGCCCGTACCGGACGACCAGGCCGCCGACTACGGCAAGGGCTACGTCTCGGGCACCGTCATGGGCATATCGGCCAAGAGCCGCAAACAGAACGCCGCCTGGGAACTCGTGCGGTACATGACCACCGACACCGAGGCGGTGGTCTCCTTCGCCAACGCCATCCACAACGTCCCCTCGACGCTGACCGCGCTCGACTCCCCGCAGCTGAAGGTCACACCCGAGTTCAAGACCTTCCTCGACATCGCCCGCCACCCCAGGTCCAGCACCACCCCCGCCCGCGCGGACGGCGGCACCTACCAGCTGACCTTCCAGGACTTCGCGTACCGCGCCGAGAAGGGCGACGTGCCCGACCTCGCGGCCGGACTCGCCGCCACCGCCCGGCAGATCGACACCGACATCGCCAAGGCCGAGTGACCCGGTGGCCCCGACCGCCCTGCGGGCCCGGCGCCGCCGCTCCGCCCTGCGGACCGCCGCGTTCCTGTCGCCCTGGCTGACCGGCTTCGCCGTCTTCTTCGTCTACCCCCTGCTGTCCACCGCCTACTTCTCCCTCACCCGCTACGACGGCTTCCGGCCGCCCGTCTTCAACGGCGCCGCGAACTGGAGCTACGTCTTCACCGACTACCCGCTGTTCTGGCCCGCCCTGCGCAACACCCTGTGGCTGGTCGTCGTCATGGTGAGCTGCCGGGTCGTCTTCGGCCTCGGCATCGGACTGCTCGTCACCAAGCTCAAGACCGGGACCGGGCTCTTCCGCACCCTGTTCTACCTGCCCTACCTGGCCCCGCCGGTGGCCGCGACCCTCGCCTTCGTCTTCCTCCTCAACCCCGGCACCGGCCCCGTCAACACCCTGCTCGACGGGGCGGGGCTGCCCGCGCCCGGCTGGTTCACCGACGTCGGCTGGTCCAAGCCCGCCCTGACCGCGCTCGCCCTGTGGGGGGTGGGCGACCTGATGGTCATCTTCATGGCCGCGCTGCTCGACGTACCGAAGGAGCAGTACGAGGCCGCCGCGCTGGACGGGGCCGGCGCCTGGGCCCGCTTCCGGCACATCACCCTGCCGAACATCTCCCCGATCATCCTGTTCGCCGTGGTCACCGGGGTCATCCAGGCGATGCAGTACTACACGCAGCCGCTCGTCGCGGGGAAGGCCGCCGCCGGGGTCATCGGCGGCTCGGGCCAGCAGTTCGAGCCCGGATACCCCGACAAGTCCACGCTGACCCTGCCCCAGCTGGTCTACAACCTGGGCTTCCAGCGCTTCGACTACGGGGCCGCCTGCGTGGTCGCGCTCGTCCTGTTCGCCCTCTCGATGGGCTTCACCGCCCTGCTGATGCGCCGCCGCGGCGGACTGACGGGAGCGGGCGAATGACCGTACGCACGGTACGTACCGGACGCGGCGCACCCGCCGGACGCAGCGCACCTGCCGGACGCGGCGCACCCGCCGTACGCGCCGGACGGCGGCGGGCCCTGCTGCACTGGGTCGGCGTGCACGCCCTGGCCGTGGCCGCCGCCCTGTTCTTCGTCCTCCCCTTCGTCTTCCTCCTGCTCACCTCCCTCATGAGCGACCAGCAGGCCCTCACCCGCGAGCTGTGGCCGCGCACCTGGGAATGGGGCAACTACGCCGCCGTCTGGCACACCCCCGGATTCCTCACCTGGTGGCGCAACACCCTCCTCTACGCGGGCCTGGGCACGGTCCTCACCGTGGTGTCCTCGGTCCCCGTCGCCTACGCCCTCGCCAAGTTCCGCTTCCGCGGGCGGCGGCCGGCCCTGCTGCTGGTGATCGCCACGATGATGCTGCCGCCGCAGGTGGTGGTCATCCCCATGTACCTCTTCTGGGCGAGGGAGCTCGGCCTGTCGGGCACCCTGTGGCCGCTGATCCTCCCGATGGCCTTCGGGGACGCCTTCTCCGTCTTCCTGCTGCGCCAGTTCCTGCTGACCATTCCGGACGAGTACCTGGACGCGGCCCGCGTCGACGGCTGCGGCGAGCTGCGCACCCTGCTGCGGGTGGTCCTGCCGATGGCCAGGCCCGGCATCGCGGCCGTCGCCCTCTTCCAGTTCTTCGCCGCCTGGAACGACTACTTCGGCCCGCAGATCTACGCCTCCGACAACCCCGCCGCCTGGACCCTCAGCTACGGGCTGGAGTCCTTCAAGGGCGCGCACCACACCAACTGGAACCTCACCATGGCGGCGACCGTGCTCGTCATGGCCCCGGTGATCCTGCTCTTCTTCTTCGCCCAGAAGGCGTTCGTCGAGGGCATCACCCTGACCGGAGTGAAAGGCTGAGCCCGATGAAACTCACAGTGGTGGGCGGCGGTTCCACCTACACCCCCGAACTGGTCGACGGGTTCGCGCGGCTGCGCGACGCCCTGCCCGTCACCGAACTCGTCCTGGTCGACCCGGCCGCCGAGCGGCTGGAGCTCGTCGGCGGGCTGGCCCGGCGGATCTTCGCCCGCCAGGGGCACCCCGGCCGGATCACCACCACCGCCGACCTGGAGGCGGGCGTCGCCGGGGCCGACGTGGTCCTGCTCCAGCTGCGGGTCGGCGGGCAGGCGGCCCGGCTCCAGGACGAGACCTGGCCGCTGGAGTGCGGCTGCGTCGGCCAGGAGACCACCGGCGCGGGCGGGCTGGCGAAGGCGCTGCGCACCGTCCCGGTCGTGCTGGACATCGCGGAACGGGTGCGGCGGGCCGCTCCCGGAGCCTGGATCATCGACTTCACCAACCCCGTCGGGATCGTCACCCGGGCCCTGCTCCAGGCCGGGCACAAGGCGGTCGGGCTGTGCAACGTCGCCATCGGCTTCCAGCGCAAGTTCGCCGCGCTGCTCGGCGCGGAGCCGGCCGGGATCCACCTCGACCACGTCGGCCTCAACCATCTGACCTGGGAGTTCGGGGTACGGCTCGGCGGCCCCGAGGGGGAGGACGTACTGCCCCGGCTGCTGGCGGAGCACGGGGAGGCCATCGCCGCCGACCTGCGCCTGCCGCGCGCGGTGCTGGACCGGCTCGGCGTGGTCCCCTCGTACTACCTGCGCTACTTCTACGCCCATGACGAGGTGGTGCGCGAGCTCGGCGCGAAGCCCTCGCGGGCCGCCGAGGTCGCCGCGATGGAACGCGAGCTCCTCGCCCTGTACGCGGACCCGGCGCTGGACGAGAAGCCCGCGCTGCTGGCGAAGCGGGGCGGGGCCTTCTACTCGGAGGCGGCCGTGGAGCTCGCGGCGGCCCTGCTGGGCGGCGGCGGCCCGGCCGTCCAGGTGGTCAACACCCGCAACGGCGTCACCCTGCCCTTCCTCCCCGAGGACGCGGTCATCGAGGTGCAGGCGGCGGTGGACGGCTCCGGCCCGGTGCCGCTGGCCGTCCCGCGGCCGGACCCGCTGTACGCGGGGCTCCTCGCGCACGTGACGGCGTACGAGGACCTCGCGCTGGACGCCGCGCTGCGCGGCGGACGCGAACGGGTCGCGCGGGCGCTCCTCGCGCACCCGCTGGTCGGGCAGTTCGACCTGGCCGAGGCGCTGACGGACCGGCTGCTCGCGCACAACAAGGAGCATCTGCCATGGGCGTGAGCCGCCCCCCGTCCGCCGCGGTGCTGGCACTGGACGCGGGCAACAGCAAGACGGACGCGGCCCTGGTCGGCGGCGACGGCACGGTCCTGGGCACCGGCCGCGCGGGAGGGTTCCAGCCGCCCCGGACGGGGGTCGAGGCGGCTGTGGACGTCCTCGGGGAGGCCGTCGCCGCCGCCGCGGCGGCGGCCGGGCTCGCCGGGCCGCCCTTCGCGGTGCGGGTGTCGGCCTGCCTGGCCAACGCCGACCTGCCGGTCGAGGAGCGGGAGCTGGCCGGGGCGGTCGCCGCGCGCGGCTGGGGCACGGCCACCGAGGTCCGCAACGACACCTTCGCCCTCCTGCGCGCCGGGGTGGACCGGCCGCGCGGGGTGGCCGTGGTGTGCGGGGCGGGCATCAACTGCGTGGGGATGCTGCCCGACGGGCGTACCGCCCGCTTCCCCGCGCTGGGGCGGATCTCCGGGGACTGGGGCGGCGGGGGCGGCCTGGCGGAGGAGGCCCTGTGGTGGGCGGCGCGGGCCGAGGACGGCCGGGGCGGGCCGACCGGCCTGGCGAAGGCCCTGCCGGGGCACTTCGGGCTGGGGTCGATGGCCGGGCTGATCGAAGGGCTGCATCTGGGCGGCATCCCGCGCTCGCGGCTGCACGAGCTGGTGCCGGTGCTGTTCGAGGTGGCGGCGGCGGGTGACGCGGTGGCGTCGGCGCTCGTGGAGCGGCAGGCCGAGGAGGTGGTGGCGCTGGCGGCGGTGGCGCTGGAGCGGCTCGGGCTGCTGGCCGAGGAGGTTCCGGTGGTCCTGGGCGGCGGGGTCCTCACGGCCGGGCATCGGCGGCTCGACGCGCGGATCGGGGAGCTGCTGGCGGCCCGCGCCCCGCGCGCCCGGCTCTCGGTGGTCACGGCCCCGCCGGTGCTGGGGGCGGCCCTGCTGGGACTGGACGCCCTGGGCGCCCCGGCGGGTGCGTACGGCAGGCTGCGTGCCCAATTCGGGTGAACCCGCGCCGGGGGCGCGTGCGCGGGGAACCGAGGGGGCGGGCCCGGCGTATTCACGGTGAAGGGGCGGCGGGGGAAGCCGGGGCGGGTGATCGGGGCGGCCGGGGGAGGTGATCGTCCACGATCGGGCACCGGGTGCTGTGGTCCGGCGCCACTACGGCCATACTGCTGCGGAGCAGAGGGACCGAGGGGGAGGTCAGGGTGGCCATCACGACACGCCCGTCCGCGCCCGGGGGCGGTGCCTCCGGGGCACCCTCCGGGCCGGCCGGGCGGGGTACGGCCTGGGCCGAGGGCGTGGAGCGGCTGCGTGCGGGGGCGACGACCGAGCCGGGCCGGCTGCGGATCATCGGCGCGGTCCTGGCGGCACTGGTGCTGCTGTTCGGCGCGGTGGCGGTGTGGGAGGTCGCGGACCGGGTCGGCGCCGCGCAGGAGGTGGTGGGCCGCAGCCAGCCGCTCAGCGCGGACGCGGCGAGCATCTACCGTTCCCTGGCCGATGCCGACACGGCCTCCTCCAGCGGCTTCCTCGCGGGTGCCCAGGAGCCGCGCGAGGTCCGCCAGCGGTACGAGAAGGACATGGCGAACGCCTCCCGGCTGCTGGTGAACGCCGCGGCCGGCACGGGGGCCGGGGACGAGTCCCGCAAGGAGATAGCCCTGCTCGGGGAGCAGCTGCCCCGCTACACCGGCCTGATCGAGCAGGCCCGTGCCAACAACCGGCAGGGTCTGCCGCTGGGCGGCGCGTACCTGCGCTACGCCAACGAGCAGATGAGCACGGTGCTGCTGCCGGCCGCCCAGCGGCTGTACGAGGCGGAGACGGGGCGGCTGTACACGGACTACGACGAGGCCCGGGGCTGGCCGCTGGCCGCGACGGCGGCGGGGCTGGTGGCGCTCGCCGCCCTGGTGTGGGCGCAGCGGCGCACCTACCTGCGGACGAACCGGGTGTTCAACCACGGTCTGCTGGCGGCGACGGCGGCGACGGCCGTGGCGCTGCTGTGGCTGACGGTGGGGCAGACGGTGGCCCGGTCGGGGCTGGGCGAGGCGCGGGCGGACGGGCAGGAGTCGCTGAAGGTGCTCAACGACGCCCGGATCGCCTCCCTCCAGGCCCGGGCGAACGAGAACCTGACGCTGATCGCGCGGGGCGCCGTACTGGCACAGGACAAGAAGTCCGACAAGTACGACGTGGACTACGAGAAGAACATGAAGCAGCTCGACGCGGGGCTGGCGCGGGCCCTGGAGCTGGCGGACGACGCGAGCGGGCGGGACCCGGTGACCAAGGCCGTCGCGGGGGTGGCGCAGTGGAAGCAGCGCCATGCGGCGGCCCGGGAGACGGACGTGCGGGGCGACTACGAGCTCGCCCTGCCCCAGGTGATCGGCGGCCCGGGTCACGAGGACAGCAGCGGGGCCTCGTTCGACACGGTGGACGCCTCGCTGGAGCAGGCCGTGGCCCATGAGCAGCGGCAGTTCACCGTGGCCGCCCGGGGCGGGCTCGGCGCGCTGGGCGGTCTGGTGACGGGCTCGGCGGCGCTGGCGGCCGTCGGCGCGGGGGCGGCCCTCCTCGGCATCGGTCGCAGGCTTTCGGAGTACAGGTGAGTGCGGTGCGGATACGGCGGACACAGGCGGAGCGGGCCGGCCGGGTGCGGCGTGCGGCGGGGCGGCTGCGGGGCTGGGGCGGTGTGAGCGCGATGGCCGCCGCCTGTGCGATGACGGCCGCGGCCGTGCTGCTGCCCCTGGCGGGGGCCTCGCCGGGCACGGCGCACCATCCCGGGGTGGTGCGCGAGCCGGCCTCGTTGGCGGCCCCCTTCACCCTCACCGACACCTGCCAGGACCCGGAGGCGAGCCTGCGGCCGTCCGCGCTGGACGGGCCGGCCATCGAGCGGATCCGCAAGGCGGGCAAGCTGGTGGCGGGGGTGGACCAGAACAGCTTCAAGTGGGGCTACCGCAATCCGGACGGGCACCTCGACGGCTTCGACATCGACCTGGTCAAGGCCATAGCCAAGGACATCCTGGGCAGCGAGGAGGCGGTCATCTACCGGGCCATCCCCACCAGCCAGCGGATCCCGGCGCTCCAGGAGGGCCGGGTCGATGTCGTGGTGCGGACGATGACGATCAACTGCAAGCGGCTGGAGGACGTGGCCTTCTCCACCGCCTACTTCGAGGCCGGCCAGCAGGTGCTGGCGCCCAAGGGCTCCCCGATCACGGGGTACGACGCCTCGCTGAAGGGCCGCCGGATCTGCACGGCCGCCGGGTCGACGGCGGAGGCGGCCCTGAAGTCCCAGGGGTACGGCTCGGTGCCGGTGTCGGTGGCGAACCAGCTGGACTGCCTGGTGCGGCTCCAGCTGGGCGAGGTCGACGGAATCATCACCGACAACGCGCTGGCCGCCGGGCAGGCGGCGCAGGACCCGTCGGTGCAGCTCGTCGGCGCCCCGTTCACCCGTGAGTTCTACGGTGTGGCGATGAACAAGGACGCCTCGGACCTGGTGCGCCGGGTGAACAAGGTGCTGGAGAACTACCGTGCGGGCGGTGACCAGAGCCCGTGGGCGATCTCGTACCGCAAGCATTTCGAGGACGTGCTGCCCAGGGCCGCGGTGCCGCCCGCGCCCAAGTACCGGGAGGGCTGAGGCCGGTGGCCGGGGTACCGTCCGTTCGGGGTGCAGGATCGGAGCCGTACGTGAGTCATGCGGGGCTGATGGACCGGGACGACGTCGACCGCGCGCTGACGCGGCTCGGCGCGGAGCACGAGGCCGTGGAGACCTCGTTGCTGGCGTTGCAGGACCATGCCGGGCGCCGGCTGCTGGAGGGCGCCGCGCTGACCGGGGTCACCAAGGAGCGCTGGGCCGTGGCCGACGCGGCCGTGACCCGGCTGTGGACGTACTTCGACGCCTACAGCGGGGCGCTGGCCGCAGCCCGGGAGATCCGCGAGCGGCGCCGCTGGCCGAGCCGGGAGGACCTGGCGGAGCTGACGGAGCGGCTGCGCGGGCCGGGGGTGACGATCGCCGGGGCCGGGGCGGAGGGTGCCGCGCTGGCGGAGCGGTTCTCCCTCGCCGAGCTGGTGGCCCGGATGAACGAGCTGTACGCCGCCTCGCTGGATGTGGTGGTCGCCGCCGACACCGTGTGGTCGGCGCTGCCCGCGCGCATCGACCTGCTCGCCGCCGAGCTGCACCGGACGCGGTCGCTGGCGTACTCGGTGGGGGTCCGGCCGGGCGAGCACCCGGCGGGGGACGAGCTGGAGGAGATCACCGCCGAGCTGGCGCGGCTGCGCGAGGAGGTGATCGCCGATCCGCTGGCGTTCTGGGTCGCGGCGGCGGGGAGTTCGGCGCCGGGCGGCGGCCGTCCCGACACCGCCCGGTACGACCGGGCGGCCCGGGCGCTGGATGACGTACGCCGTGAGGTGGAGGCGGTGCTGACCGTGCGGCAGGACGCCGAGGCGCGGCTGATCGCCCTGCGGGACGTGCTGTCGCGGGCCGACCGGACCCTGGCCGAGGCGCGGACGGCGCGCGGGGAGGTGCTGGCGAAGATCGCGGCTTCGGAGGTGCCGGCGGTCAGCGGGCCGCCGACGGCCCTGCAGGAGCAGCTGGCGGCGGCCGCCGAGTACCGGCGGCGGTCGCAGTGGCACCGGCTGTCTCCGCTGCTGGACGCGCTGGAGGTGCGGGCCGATGAGGAACTCCGGCGGGCCCGCGAGTCGTTGACCGCGGTGACGGCCCCCCTCGCGGTACGGGCCGAGCTGCGCGGGCGGCTCGACGCGTACAGGGCGAAGGTGGCCCGGCACGGTATGGCGGAGGATCCGCTGCTGGTCGAGCGTTATGACGCGGCCCGGCGGATGCTGTGGAGCGCGCCGTGCGACCTGAGGGCGGCCGAGGGGGCGGTCCTGCGTTACCAGCGGGCGGCGGCCGAGGCACTGGCCCCGCCGCAGGAGCAGCACCGGCCCGGCGGGCCGGGGGAGGAGGAGGCGTGAGCCTGATCGGAACGCCCTGCCTGCGCTCCGGCTGCCCCGGCGCGTACGAGGACATGGGCGGCGGCGAGGTGTACTGCGACACCTGCGGGCTGGCCCCGGTGGGGGCGGTCGCGGCGGGCGCGCAGGAGCTGGTGTCGCCGCCGACGGGGATGACGAGCGCCGCCCGGCAGGGGGACTCGCGGGGTTCGGCGGGTCCGCACGGGTCGGGCCGGTCCTCGGCGTCGGCGCGTTCGGCCTCCTCCCGTTCCTCGTCCTCGCGCCGCTCGGTGTCGGGCCGGCTGTCGCGGTCCCTGCGGGGCACGGGCTCCAGCCGGTCGGTTTCGGTGCGCAGTTCGGGTTCGGCGGCCGGGTCCTCGGGGCGCGGCCGGCTGGGCGCGGGGCTGGTCAGCGTGCCGGAGGTGCCGCGTCCGGATCCGTCGGCGGCGGTGCTGGAGAACCCGGAGGTGCCCGAGCGCAAGCGGTTCTGCTCGCGGGCGGACTGCGGGGCTCCGGTGGGCCGCTCCCGGGGGGACCGGCCGGGGCGGACGGAGGGGTTCTGCACCAAGTGCGGGCACCCGTACTCCTTCGTGCCGAAGCTGCGCGCGGGCGATGTGGTGCACGGCCAGTACGAGGTGGCGGGCTGCCTCGCGCACGGCGGGCTGGGCTGGGTGTACCTGGCGGCGGACCGGGCGGTCTCGCACCGGTGGGTGGTGCTGAAGGGGCTGCTGGACACCGGTGACCAGGACGCGATGGAGGCGGCGATCTCCGAGCGGCGGTTCCTGGCGGAGATCGAGCACTCCAACATCGTGCGGATCTACAACTTCGTGGAGCACCTGGACCAGCGGACGGGTTCGCTGGACGGGTACATCGTCATGGAGTACGTCGGCGGCAAGTCGCTGAAGGAGATCGCGAACGAGCGGCGCCGGCCGGACGGGCGCCGGGATCCGCTGCCGGTGGAGCAGGCGTGCGCGTACGGCATCGAGGCCCTGGAGGCGCTGGGGCACCTGCACAGCCGCAATCTGCTGTACTGCGACTTCAAGGTGGACAACGCGATCCAGCAGCAGGACCAGCTGAAGCTGATCGACATGGGCGCGGTGCGGCGGATGGACGACGTGGAGTCGGCCATCTACGGCACGGTGGGCTACCAGGCCCCTGAGGTCGCGGAGCTCGGCCCGTCGGTGGCCTCGGACCTGTACACGGTGGCGCGGACGCTGGCGGTGCTGACGTTCGACTTCCAGGGCTACACCAACGTGTTCGTGGACTCGCTGCCGGACCCGGAGCACATCGAGGTGTTCCAGCGCTACGAGTCCTTCTACCGGCTGCTGGTACGGGCCACCGATCCGGATCCGGGGCGGCGGTTCGCGTCCGCGCAGGAGATGGCGGACCAGCTGACGGGGGTGCTGCGGGAGGTGGTCGCGCTCCAGACGGGCCGGCCGCGTCCGCAGCTGTCGACCCTGTTCGGCCCGGAACTGCGCGTCCCGGACACCGAGCTGTACGAGGACACCCCGACGGCCCAGGTCTCCCGCCTGGGGCCCCGCCCCCTCCCCCGCCGCGTCTTCACCCTGGGCCGCCGGCGGGGCTCCGCTGGGGCCGCGGCGGTGGCGGCGGGCGCGGCCGAGGCCGGCGTCCCGGCTCCGGGGGTCCCGGCATCCGGGGTACAGGGAGCCGTCGGAACCGGGGCGCCGGGCCCCTGGGCCGCCGCGTCCGGCGCACCGGAGCCTTCGGGGCAGGCGCCCCGCCCGCTCGGACCCGCGGCGCCGGATCCCCTCTCCGGGAGCGTCGTGGCGCCGGGTGGGGCTCCAGGGGCGCCCGGGGCCGGGCGGCCCGGGAACGGCGTGCCCGGAAGCGGCCGGCCCGGGGCCGGAGTTGCGCGGAGTCAGGGGCCGTTCGGCGGAGTTTCCGTGCTCGGGACCACCGCCACGCACGTGGGGACCGCCGGGGTGCCCGCACCCCGGACGGCTCCCGTGGCGCCGGTGGGGCCCGCCGTCGTCGGGCCCGTCACCCCGGCCCCGGCCCCCGCGGCGGCGGCCGGGCTGGCTCCGCTCGACGCCCGTGACACCGCCCTGGCCCTCCCCGTACCGCTGGTGGACCCGTCCGACCCGAACGCCGGGTTCCTCGCGGGGCTCCTCGCCTCCGCCCCCGCCGACCTGCTCGGCGCGCTGGGCTCGGCCGCCGCCGACTCCGTCGAACTGCGGCTGCGGGAGCTGCGCGCCCGGCTCGAACTGGGCGAACTGGCCACCGCCGTCCGGGCGCTGGCCGAGCTGGAGGCCGCGTACCCGGACGACTGGCGGGTGGTGTGGGCCCGCGGGGTCGCCTCGCTGGCCACCGGGGACAACGAGATAGCCGCCCTGTCCTTCGACGCCGTCTACGACGCCTTCCCGGGCGAGCCCGCGCCGAAGCTGGCGCTCGCGCTGTGCGCGGAGGTGCTGGGCCAGCTGGACAACGCCGCCGAGTACTACCGGCTCGTCTGGATCACGGACCCCGGCTTCGTGAGCGCGGCGTTCGGGCTGGCCCGGGTCCAACTGGCCTCCGGCGACCGCGAATCGGCCGTCCGCACGCTGGAGTCGGTACCGGAGTCCTCCATCCACTACACCGCCGCACGGGTGGCGGCGGTACGGGCACGCCTGCGCGACCGGTCCCCGCAGGAGGAGCTGCTGGCCGACCTCGGGGCGGCGTCCGACCAGGTGGAGGCGCTGCGGCGGTTCGGGCTGGACCCCGAACGCCAGGAGCGGCTGGCTACGGAGGTTCTGGGCACGGCCCTGGACTGGGTACTGTCGGGTAGCCGGGGTGCCGACCCCGGCCGGAGCTCGTTGCTCGGCAGTCAACTGGACGAGCGGGGGCTGCGCTTCGGCCTGGAGCGCTCCTACCGCGTCCTCGCCCGGCTGGCACAGCGGGGCGAGGAGAGGATCGAACTGGTGGAGCGGGCGAACCGTTTCCGTCCCCGGACGTGGGTGTGAGTGATGTCGATGCATCGGCTGTCGGGCTGCCCCAGTTGCGCGGAGCCCCTGGAAGAGGGTGACCGTTTCTGCGGGGTGTGCGGTTACGCCCTCTCGGCCCCGCCCGCACCCCCGGACCCGACCCCGACCCTCCCCGACCCCGCCGGCGCCGCCTTCGGAGCCCCGCCGGCCCCGCCCGGCGCACGCGCCGCCGACGGGGAGCCCGCCCGAGCCGAGGGCGGTTCCGCCCCCGGCTACGGCAGCCCGGCCGGGTCCGCGTACGCGCCGCCCCGCCCGGCCACGGCACCCGGCACCCGCGCCGGCGGGGACGCCCCTGCCCGGGCCGGCGGCGGCCACGGTGCTCCGGCGGGCGGCGCGCCCGTACGGCAGGGCGGCCCGGGCTTCGGCTCGGCCGCCGGGGTGCCCGCACCCGGCTGGGAGGGCACCCCCGTGGCCCCGGGTTCCGCCGTCCTGACCGCACCCTGGGACACCGCCGAGCCGGAGCCCGAAACCCCCGCCCGGCCGGCCGGGCCCGCACCGGAGACCGCGTGCGGCGAGGGAAACCCGCACGAGGGCGCGTACAGCACCCCCCCGTACGGCCGACCGGAGCCGCAAGTGGACCCGTACCCCGCCAACCATCCGGAGCCGGTAGCCAGTTCCCCCGGGGACCCGCACCACAGCACCCCGCACGAAGGCCCGGACCACGGCGCCCCGCAGGGGGGCCCGCACGAAGCCCCGTACAACGGCGCTTCCCAGGGCGAGCCCCACACCGGCCCCCTCGACGGCGTTCCACAAGGGGATCCGCGGGTCGCTGAGGGCGGGCGGAGCTGTGTCGCCTGCCGTAGTGGGTCCGTGGACAGCGACGGGTACTGCGAGCACTGCGGCCACGCGCAGCCGCGCGAGCGGGATCACCTGGAGGAGGAGCTCTGCAGCGTCGCCGCCGTCAGCGACCGCGGACTGCGCCACCACCGCAACGAGGACTCCTTCGCGGTGGCCGCCACGGCCCTGCCCGACGGCTCGGCCGCCACCGTCGCCATCGTGTGTGACGGCGTCTCCTCCGCCAGCCGCCCCGACGACGCGTCGGCCGCCGCCGCGGGCGCAGCCAGTGAGGTGCTGCTCGACGCCCTGCCCCGCGGCGCGCACCCGGCGGAGGCCATGCACCAGGCGATCCTCGCCGCGGGCGCCGCCGTGAGCGCCCTCGCCCCGCAGCCGCCCGGCGCGCAGAACGCCCCCGCCTGCACCCTGGTCGGTGCCGTCGTCAGCAGCGGTCTGCTGACCGTCGGGTGGGTCGGTGACAGCCGGGCCTACTGGGTCCCCGACGACCGGGCCGCCCTGCCCCGCCGGCTGACGGAGGACGACTCCTGGGCCGCGCAGATGGTCGCGGCGGGGCTGATGGGCGAGGCCGAGGCGTACGCCGACATCCGGGCGCACGCCATCACCGGCTGGCTCGGCGCCGACGCGTACGACCTCGACCCGCACACGGCCAGTTTCCGGCCGGACCACCCCGGTGTGGTCGTGGTCTGCACCGACGGGCTGTGGAACTATGCCGAGTCGGCGACGGACCTGGCCCGGCTCCTGCCGGCGGACGCCGCCGAACGGCCCCTGCACTGCGCCCAGGTGCTCGTCGGGCACGCCCTCGACGGGGGCGGCCACGACAACATCACCGTCGCGGTCGTGCCGTTCGCGGCCACGCCACCGGAAGCCGAAACGGGAAGCGAACCGGAAGCCGCGTCGGAAGCCGCATCGGAAGAAGAGGGGGCGGGGGCACCGCCCGGGCGGCCGCTCCCCCCGGCCTGAGCCGAGCCGCCGGCCGGGGCCCCCGCCCGAACCCCCGGCCCCGCCCGAGCCGCCCCCGCCCGAGCCGTCCCGACAGCCCCGAGGAGTCATCCCGATGGCGAACTTCGCCAAGCCGCGCGCCCCGCGCTTCAGCGTGGAGGTGTACCAGAACGAGTTCCTCCCCGAGGGCGGGCGGGACGTCCACGCCATCGTGACGGTGACCTCGACCGGCGGCGCCACCGCCACCGCACGGGCGCTCGGCCAGGACGCGGCCGTCGTGATCATGGTCGACTGCTCCGGTTCGATGGAGTACCCGCCGGAGAAGATGCGCGGCGCCCGCGAGGCCACCGCCGCCGCGATCGACACCCTGCGCGACGGCACGGCGTTCGCCGTGATCGCCGGTACCCACGAGGCCCGCGAGGTCTACCCCGGCCAGGGCCTCCTCGCGACCGCCGGCCCGGACACCCGCGCCCACGCCAAGGAGGCCCTGCGCGGCCTGAGCGCGGGCGGCGGCACCGCCATCGGCACCTGGCTGCGGCTGGCCGACGGACTGCTGCGCCGCTCCCCGGCCGCCATCCGGCACGGCATCCTCCTCACCGACGGCCGCAACGAGCACGAGGACCCGGCCGTGCTGCGCGCCACCCTCGACGCCTGCGCCGGCCGCTTCACCTGCGACGCGCGCGGGGTCGGCACCGACTGGGAGGTCAAGGAGGTGACGGGGATCGCCGGAGCCCTGCTCGGCTCCGCCGACATCGTCGCCGACCCCGCCCACCTCGCCGAGGACTTCACGCTCATGATGGAGAAGGTCATGGGCAAGGAGGTCGCGGACGTCTCGCTGCGCCTGTGGACACCCGTCGGGGCGGAGATCCAGTACGTCAAGCAGGTCTCGCCGTCCGTCCAGGACCTCACCGCCCGCCGTACCGAGGCGGGCCCTCGGGCCGGGGACTACCCGACGGGTTCCTGGGGCGACGAGGCCCGCGACTACCACGTGTGCGTCCGGGTGCCGCAGGCGTCCGTCGGCCAGGAGATGCTGGCCGCCCGCGCCTCGATCGTCCTGCCGGGGCCGGCCGGCGAGCCCCGGCCGCCGCTCGCCCAGGGACTGGTCCGGGCGGTGTGGACCAACGACCTCGCCGCCTCGACCGCGATCAGCCCGCAGGTGGCGCACTACACGGGGCAGGCGGAGCTCGCGCAGGCTATCCAACAGGGCCTGGAGGCACGCAAAATGGGCGATGTCGACGGCGCCACGGCCAAACTCGGCCGTGCGGTGCAGTTGGCGAGCGCCTCCGGGAACGCCGACACCGCCAGACTGCTCTCCAAGGTCGTGGATGTCGTCGACGCGGCGGCGGGTACTGTGCGGCTGAAGGCCAAGGTCGCCGATGCCGACGAGATGACCCTTGAAACGCGTTCGACACAGACCGTCCGAGTGAAGAAGACCTGAGAAGAAGCCGCCTGCCGCGATGACGCAGGGGGAAGAAGGGGGAAGCGCCGCGATGCCGACCTGCCCGAACGGGCACCAGTCCGCCTCCGACGACTGGTGCGAGGTCTGCGGCCACCGTATGGCTGCCCCTACGAGCCCCCCTGCGGCGCCCTCCTACGGCTACCCGCCGACCACCGGTGAGCCGACCGCCCAGGCGGAGCTGTGCCCGCAGTGCCGGACGCCGCGCGAGGCCATGGCCCCGTTCTGCGAGGAGTGCCGGTACAACTTCCTGACCCGGACGGCGACCCCGTACACCCCGCCGCCGCCGAGCCTGCCGGACGCTGGAGGCGTGCAGCCCCCCGCAGCCCCGGCCGGAGGGGCGACGCCGCCTCCTCCGCCCCCGGTACCGCCGCAGCCGGTGTACTCCCAGGACCACTTCGAGTACCAGGGCTCCCGGCCGTCGCGGGTCAACCGCCCGGCCGAGCCGCTCCAGGCCGAGGACGACTGGCTGCTGCCCCCGCCCGCCGCCCCGGTACGCCCCGCCGCCCCGGAGCCGCCGGCCCCGCCCGCCCCGCCGGCCCCTCCCGTGGCACTGGCCCCGCCGCCGCCCCCGCCGGTGGCGCCCCCGGCCGTGGCACCGGCGCCCGTGGAGCCGTCCGGCCGGCCGGAGTACCCCGCCGCGCCCGCGCCCGTCGCCGAGCCGCACCGCGAGCCGCAGCCCGACAGCGGCTCCTGGACGGCGACCATCGCCCCCGACCGCTCGTACTTCATGGCGATGATGCGGCGCAGCGGCCCCGAGGCGGCCGGGCTCAACCTGCCCGCCTACTCTCCGGAGCTGCACCTTCCGCTCACCGGCGGCCAGATCACCATCGGCCGGCGCCGCGCCTCGACGGGCGAGTCCCCCGACATCGACCTGTCGGTGCCCCCGGAGGACCCGGGCGTCTCGCACAGCCACGCGGTCCTCGTCCAGCAGCCCGACGCCAGCTGGGCGGTGGTGGACCAGAACTCCACCAACGGCACCACCGTGAACATGGGCGAGGAGCCGATCCAGCCCTACGTCCCGGTCCCGCTGGCCGACGGCGACCGGGTCCACCTGGGCGCCTGGACCACCATCACCATCCGCCGCGGCTGAGCGACACACGCCGCCCGCCCGCTACGCGCCGGCCGCCCCGGCGGTCTCCCCCAGGGGCCACACGTAGGGCCCCTGGGGATCGTCGAGCCAGGCCCACTGCCCCTCGGCGGTGACCGTGACACCGAACCGTTCACGGGCCGGCCGGCCCTCGCCGCGCCACAGGTCCAGCGCCTCCCGGGGGCGCAGGACGCCCGCGGTGAGGATCAGCAGGAACTGGAGGCGTTCGTTCTCCACCATTTCGTACGGGATCCCGTGCACCGGACCGCCCATGCCCGGCGGCGGCGGTCCGGCCGTGGCCCCGCGCAGGGGGACGAAGTAGGCCGAGGTGTGCAGGAACCGGCCCTCGGCGAAGTCGGCGTCGCGGACGGTGAGCGCGATCAGCCCGGTCGACAGCGGAGCCAGGATCCGGGCCCCCGGCCGGCACTGCCCGAGCCAGGCGTGCGGGATCAGCGGCAGGGTGCAGGTCACCAGGATCCGGTCGAAGGGGGCGCGGGAGGGGCAGCCGCGCGCGCCGTCCCCGGTGACGACGGCGGGCCGGTAGCCGAGCTGGGCCAGGTGCGACCGGGCCGACTCGGTGATCTCCTCGTCCAGGTCCACCGTGGTGACGTGCTCCTCGCCGAGCCGGTGGCAGAGCAGGGCCGCGTTGTACCCGGTGCCGGCGCCGATCTCCAGGACGTCGTCCCCGTCGCGCACCCGGAGCGCGTGCAGCATCTTCGCCATCAGGGAGGGCTGGCTGCTGGAGGAGAGCAGTTCGCCGTCGCGCAGCCTGGTCGCGAGCGGGGCGTCGGTGTAGACCCCGCGCAGCCAGCGGGCGCGGCGTTCGGGGTCGGGGTCCTCGGCCCACAGCCGTTCGTGGCCGGCGCCGCGGCCCGTCCAGAAGTACGGCACGAAGACGTGCCGGGGAACGGCCGCGAAGGCCGCCCGCCAGGCGGGATCCTCCAGCGCCCCGGCGGCGGTGAGCTCCCGTACCTGGGCGGCGTGCGCGACCTCGCGCAGATCGCGCGCCGGTTCCGTCGGTTCCCGCTCGGAGTGTGCCGCGTGTGCGTGTGCCGCGTGTGCGCCCTTGCCGCCCGTGCCCATGTCTCCACTGTGCGGCGCCCGGCCGCCGGGTGCGAGCCCTCCCGGAACCCGGCCGGAGAGTGGTCCTAGGACCGGGGTCCTCCGTCCGGGTGTCTGAGACGATGGTCGGGTGAATGACGATCCGCAGAGCAACGTCCAGGAGACGACCTTCTTCGAGCAGGTGGGCGGCGAGGAGACCTTCCGCCGTCTGGTCCACCGCTTCTACCAGGGTGTCGCGGAAGACCCGCTGCTGCGTCCGATGTACCCGGAGGGGGACCTCGGGCCCGCCGAGGAGCGGTTCGCGCTGTTCCTGATGCAGTACTGGGGCGGCCCGGGCACGTACAGCGAGAACCGCGGGCACCCCCGCCTGCGCATGCGGCACGCTCCGTTCCAGGTGGACTCGGCGGCGCACGACGCGTGGCTCAAGCACATGCGGGTGGCGCTGGACGAGCTGGGCCTGGCGCCGGAGCACGAGGCGCAGCTGTGGCGGTACCTGACCTACGCGGCCGCCTCGATGATCAACACCGCGGGTTAGGGCGGCGTCCGGGCGGCCCGGGCGTGCGGGCCCGGGCGTACGGGCGCCTAGAGCGGCCGTACCTGGAGGGCGCCCAGGCCGCCGCCCGGTCCGGGCCGGCGGGTGGCGACGGAGCCGTACGGGGTGCTCAGCCGCAGCCAGCCGCCGGAGGCGAACAGCGCCACGGGAGCGGGGCCGCCCGGCGCGCCGGGGGCTGAGCCGGAGGCGGGGGCCGCCGCGGTGGCGCGTACGGGGCGCAGGAAGCCGAGTGACTGCGCGGCGTGCGCGGCGCGCAGCGGGAGGTCGGTGTCGCCGAGGCTGCGCGACCAGATCTCCCGGCCGATGCGGTCGCGCTCGGAGCGGGTGCGGTGCTGCGGGGGCAGGGCCTCGTCCCGGGAGCGGAACTCGGCGACGGCCGCGGCGAGGACCGCCCGTACCGCCTCGGGGCGGGGCAGTCCGGGCAGGGGCCGCCAGCCGCCCTGGGGCGGCAGGACGCCCGTCCAGGGCGGGCCGGTGACGGCTCCCGGCACGCGCGCCCCGGCGCCGGTCTCGTCGACCGACTCCAGCAGCTCGCCCGCCGAGACGGTCACGTCCAGCGGCGTCGCGAGGGGTGCGGCGAGCCGCACGGCGCGGACGGCGAGGACGTCGAAGGACGGCGGCCGTCCGAAGACGGCGAGCGCGCCGCCGCCCGCCCGCGCCTGGAGGCGGACGACGGCGGCGCGGTCGTAGTGCACCAGCCGCCCCAGGAAGGCGGCGAGGTCGGCCGCCTCCCCGGAGTCGGCGAAGTGCAGCTGGTCGTTCATGCCGCGAGGCGTCCTTCCGGGCCCTTGGCGCGGCCGGCGGCGCGGCCCGCGGGCTCCTCCAGGTACTCCTGGAGGAAGACCCGCTCCTCGTCGGTGATGCGGCGGGGCCGCCCCTCGGCGAGGTTGTAGGGCACGACGACCGTCTCGGCCCGGACGTAGACCGTCTCGGGCGTGTCCTCGGTCGCCTCGTCCTTGACCTCGTAGCGGATGGTCAGGGACGCGGCACCGATGCGGGTCACCCAGGACTCGATGAGCACCGGCTCGTGCCGGTGCACGAGGGGCAGCTTGTAGTCGATCTCATGACGGGCCACGACGGAGCCGCCCGTGAAGGACTCGCTGCCCTCCCCGGGCGCCAGGCGGAACATGAAGTCGATGCGCGCCTCCTCCAGGTAGCGGAGGAAGACCACGTTGTTGACGTGCCCGAAGGCATCCATGTCCGCCCAGCGCAGCGGGCACCGGTAGTGGTGTCTGGCCATGTGCGCGACCTAGCCCCGGGTGAGCTTCTTGTAGGTGGCGCGGTGCGGACGGGTGGCGTCCGGGCCGAGCCGCTCGACCTTGTTCTTCTCGTAGGACTCGAAGTTGCCCTCGAACCAGAACCACTTCGAGTCGCCCTCGTACGCCAGGATGTGCGTGGCGACCCGGTCCAGGAACCAGCGGTCGTGGGAGACGACCACGGCCGCACCGGGGAACTCCAGCAGCGCGTTCTCCAGGGAGCCCAGGGTCTCGACGTCGAGGTCGTTGGTGGGCTCGTCGAGGAGCAGCAGGTTGCCGCCCTGCTTGAGGGTGAGCGCGAGGTTCAGGCGGTTGCGCTCACCGCCGGAGAGCACACCGGCCGGCTTCTGCTGGTCCGGGCCCTTGAAGCCGAAGGCGCTGACGTAGGCGCGCGACGGCATCTCGACGTTGCCGACGTTGATGTAGTCCAGCTCGTCCGACACGACCGCCCAGAGGGTCTTCTTGGGGTCGATGTTGGCGCGGCCCTGGTCGACGTACGAGATCTTGACGGTCTCGCCGACCTTGATCTCGCCGGAGTCCGGGGTCTCCAGGCCCTGGATCATCTTGAACAGCGTGGTCTTGCCGGCGCCGTTCGGGCCGATGATGCCGACGATGCCGTTGCGGGGCAGGGTGAAGGACAGGTCGTCGATGAGGACCTTGTCACCGAACGCCTTCGAGAGGTTGTTGACCTCGACGACGATCGAGCCCAGGCGCGGGCCCGGCGGGATCTGGATCTCCTCGAAGTCCAGCTTCCGCATCTTGTCGGCCTCGGCCGCCATCTCCTCGTAGCGGGCGAGACGGGCCTTCGACTTGGCCTGGCGGCCCTTGGCGTTGGAGCGGACCCACTCCAGCTCTTCCTTGAGGCGCTTGGCGCGCTTCTCGTCCTTCTTGCCCTCGACCTTGAGGCGCTCGGCCTTCTTCTCCAGGTAGGTGGAGTAGTTGCCCTCGTAGGGGTGGGCGCGGCCGCGGTCGAGTTCGAGGATCCACTCGGCGACGTTGTCGAGGAAGTACCGGTCGTGGGTGACGGCCACGACGGCGCCCTTGTACTGGGCCAGGTGCTGCTCCAGCCAGTTCACCGACTCGGCGTCGAGGTGGTTGGTGGGCTCGTCGAGGAGCAGCAGGTCGGGGGCCTCGAGCAGCAGCTTGCAGAGGGCCACGCGGCGCTTCTCACCACCGGAGAGGTTGGTGACCGGCCAGTCGCCGGGCGGGCAGCCCAGGGCGTCCATGGCCTGCTCCAGCTGGGCGTCGAGGTCCCACGCGTTGGCGTGGTCCAGGTCGTCCTGGAGCTTGCCCATCTCCTCCATCAGCTCGTCGGTGTAGTTCGTCGCCATTTCCTCGGCGATCGCGTTGAACCGGTTGAGCTTCTGCTTGATCTCGCCGACGCCGTCCTCGACGTTCTCCAGGACGGTCTTGGACTCGTCGAGCTTGGGCTCCTGCATGAGGATGCCGACGGAGTAGCCGGGCGACAGGAAGGCGTCACCGTTGGACGGCTGCTCGATGCCCGCCATGATCTTCAGGACGGTCGACTTGCCGGCGCCGTTCGGGCCGACCACGCCGATCTTCGCCCCCGGCAGGAAGTTCAGGAACACGTCGTCGAGGATCACCTTGTCGCCGTGGGCCTTGCGCGTCTTGCGCATGGTGTAGATGAACTCAGCCAAGAGAAACCGTCCGGCAGATCGATGGTGGGCAGATACACCCCATCTTGCCGTACGTCCATCCCCTGGGGGAAACGCGCAGGGTCAGGGCGCTGGTCTGCGAGGTCCGGGCCGCGCCCTCCGCGCCCGGGGGGAGCGGCCGGAGCGCGGGGGCGGGGGTGCGGGCGGGCCGGGTGGGGCCCGCACCGGGTCCTTCGGCGGGTGGGGCCGGCGCGCGGGGGTCAGTGGGGGCGGTAGACCGGGAGGGCGTCGGGGAGGGTGTCGAGGAGGAGGGCGGGCGGGGCCTTGGCGTATTCGCCGTCGTAGGCGAAGGGGGTGCCGGGCGGGATGTCCTCGATGTGCAGGCGGCGCAGGCGGATGGCCACGTGCGCCGGGGATCGGGTCAGCGGTCCGGCGAGCGCGGCGGCCAGGAGGCGGGGGCCGGGGCGGCCGCCGCCGTGGACGAGGCGCAGGTCGAGCAGGCCCTCGCCGAGGCCCTCGCGGCGGCGGGGGGTGGGGCCGGAGCCGTAGTAGGTGCCGTTGCCGGCGAAGAGCAGCCAGGCGCTGCGGGGCCGTCCGGCCAGGGTGAGCCGTACGGGCCGCTCGGCGCGCAGCACCCGCCAGGCGGCGGCGAGCGCGGCCGGGCCGCCGCCGATGCGCGGGGCCCAGCGCAGCCGGTGGCGCAGCAGCTCGGGGTAGACCCCGAAGCTGAAGGTGTTCAGGAAGTACCCGCTCTCCCCTTCGGCGGCGCCTCCCGGGCCGGCCGGGGTGAAGCGGCCCACGGCCACGCGGACCGCCTCGCCGGTGGCGACGGCCCGGCAGGTGTCGGCCGGGCCGGCGAGGCCGAGGTCGAGGGCGAAGTGGTTCAGGGTGCCCCCGGGGAACACCGCCAGCGGGACGCCGGCCCGCAGCGCGGCGGTCGCGGCGGCGTTGACCGTGCCGTCGCCGCCGCAGACCCCGAGCACCTGCGACCGGGCCGCGGCGGCGGCCAGCTCCTCCTGGAGCTCCTCGCCCCCGCACTCCACGATCTCGGCCTTCGGCAGCCGGTTCTTCAGGGTGCTGAGCACCGCGCCGCCGGCCGTGCCGGCGCCGGTGTTCACCACGACGGTCAGCCCGGCCCCGTCCGGCAGGGCGGGCACCCCGGCCGCCGGCCGCTCGTCGCCCGGCACGGCCCGCGCCTGCTGCACGCCCCGAGCGAGCTGGCGTACGGCGAACCCGGCCGCCACCCCGAGCAGCGCGCCCGCCGCCACGTCGGACGGGTAGTGCACGCCGGTGTAGACGCGGGAGAACGCCACCGACGCGGCCACCGGCGCCACCACGGCCCCCCAGAACGGGGACTCCAGCGCCATCCCGGTGGCGAAGGCGAAGGCCGAGGCGGAGTGCCCGGACGGGAAGGACGTGGTCCACGGCTGCACGGCCGGCCGCCGCACCAGCGGTACGCCCTCCAGCAGCGGCCGTGGTCTGCGGACGGACCACTTGCCGAGGGTGTTGACGGTCGCGGAGGCCAGCGCGAGCGAGGCGGCCGCCCGCAGCGCGGCCTTGCGGGTGCGCGGCGCGCCGAGGACGGTGAGCCCCGCCGCGATCCCGCCCCACAGCACTCCGTGGTTGGCGGCCCGCCCCAGGGCGGGCAGGGCCCGCTCGGCCGCGGGCCAGTGCCGCCGGGCCACGGCGTCGAACAGCCGCCGGTCCCCTCGCGCGAAAGCTCCCCGCCAGGTCAGTCGCTGATCATGATCTGCCATTTCCCGCGCTTACCCGGACTGCGGCGGGTGAAGCACCCGCCGGGTGAAACACCCGCTGGGTGAAGCGCCCGCTCCTCGTTCAGCCCTCCGTCTGTCCTTCCTCCCCTCCCTCCCCTTCCAGCGGCCGCTTGCGCAGCAGCAGGACCACCATCCCGCCCAGCACCACCAGGCCCACCGCCAGCGAGGCGATCACCGGGGTGGCGGCGGAGCTGCCGCTGACGGCCAGCCGCTCCTCGTCCGGTGACGGCGCCTCCGCGCCGGCGGCGGCCGGGGCCACCTCGGCGCTGCCGGCCAGCGTGCCCACCTTCCCCGCCGGCTCGGCGCCGGGCTGCGGCCAGACCGCCGTGGCGGTGGCGGCCGCCGCGGACTCGCTGGAGCCGGCCACGACCTGCGCCTCGTCCGGGACCCCGCTGGCGAAGACCCGCCCGACGGGGACCTTCGTGGAGCCCTGCACGGTGACCGACGCCGTCCCGTCAGGGGTGCCCGGGGGCACCTCGAAGTAGAGCCGGCTGCCGTTGGCCGCGGTGGCGACCGGCTGCCCGTCGGCGTCGACGACCCGCACCCCCATGGCCACGGCCGCCGCGTCGGGGACGACGGTGACGCTCTGCGCCGCCGTACGGACGGTGACCGGGCCGAGCCGGGTCCCGGTGGGCCCCGTCACCGGGCCGGACACCTGGCCGGGGTCCAGCCCCAGCGAGGCCGGGGGCTCCGGCAGCCGGCCCGCCTCCCGCTGGAGGTATTCGGCCAGCTTCTCCGCCGCCTGGTCGGCGGCCTCGACCTGAGCCCCGTCGGCCAGCCGCCAGATCGCCACCTGGGTCCCGGCGGCCGCGCTCTCCGCCGTCAGCGCCCCGGCCCCGGCCGCCTTCGCCAGCCCGGCCAGATCGTTGAGCTGCGGGTAGGAGTGCTCCAGCACCCAGCGGATCCGGCCGCCCGCGTCGGCGTTCCCGGCGAGGGGGCCGGCCGTCCAGCCGCTCTCGGTGAAGCGGGCCTGCGGCTGCGCGTTGCCCGCGACGCCGACCCCGTACGTCTGGAGTGTGCCGCCGCCGTCGACCCGCATCTCGTACAGCCCCGCCGGGATGTGCCGCACCGAGCCGTCGCGTCCGTGCAGGACCGCCTGGCCGTAGGTCTTCAGGCCGTCGAGCACGGCGCTCGCGCCCCCGGCCGCCGGTCTGGCCGTCGTCGGGCCGGAGTCGGCCGAGGCCCGGGCGCCCGGGGCGGCGGTGAGGGCCGCGGCCAGCAGGGCCACCGCCAGCGGCCGCCGAGCGGAACCCCGCACCGCACTCCCCGCGGCGGCGAGGGCGCCCGCGAAGCCGGAACCACCGGCGGCGGCACCCGCGCCGGGACCGGCTCCCGCACCCGTGCCGGGGCCGGGGACTGGAAGGGGACGGGAATCGGTAACAGGGCCCCCAGGAGGGGCGGGAGTGGCGGCCACACCCGGAAGCGGAACCGCCGGCGAGGCCGCTGCGGCGGCTGCCGGGGCGGTAGCCGGTCCGCCCGTGGAGGCGGCGTGGGACTCGGAGGACGCGCAGGACGCGCAGGACGCGGGAACAGCAATCGACACAGTCTTCCCCTTCGGGCCAAAGACCCAGGTGCCCGTGAGTACCGGGGAATCCTAGCCTCATCGAACACTTAGACCACCGCCGCCTTCTGAGGGCCCATCAGCGGAGTCTCCGTCTTGACCACCCGGCGGAAGGCCGCAGTTCCACGGTTGAGGTCGTGTCCGACGGCGACCGCGTCGATGTCCGCCGAGAACCAGCGGACCCCTTCGCCGTCAGGCGGCCCCTCGCGGACCCGCAACCGCCCGTGCACCACCAGCGGTTCGCCCACCGAGACGGAACTGGCCAGGTTCACCGCCAGCACCCGCCGCGCCCACACGGTGTAGAAGCTGGTGGTGCCGTCCGTCCACGTTTCGGCCCGCCGGTCGAAGTAGCGCGGGGTCACCGCGAAACGGAACCTCGCCGACGGGCCGGTCACCGTCTCCTTGAAGTCGATCTGCGTCGCCACATGCCCCACCAGCGTCACCAGGGTGTCGTTCATCCCGGCTGCCCTCCCCGCGTTCCGTACGGCTCGTGCGGACCGTCCGCACGAGGTACGACCATGCTGGCCCGGACCCCCGTCCCCCGCTCCGGCCTGTGGACTACTGGCGGGTTGTGGACAACCTCGCCCCCCCTGCGGAGACGGTCGCGTACTGCTCCCGGACCTCCCGGTAGCGCAGCAGCTCCGCCGCCACCGGCTCCAGCACCCGCGCCCGCCCGCAGCCGGCCGCGGCCTGCCGCAGCCGCCGCTCGGCGTCCTGCCCGTAGCGGCGGGCCGGGCCCCGCGCCGCGATCGAACAGGCCCACTCCACCAGCGGCCCGCCGACGATGCCCGCCACCATGAACAGCACGGGCGGCAGCAGCTTCGGCTCCAGGACCCCCGCGATCTGCCCGACGAGCCACAGCCCGCCGAAGACCTGCACCAGCGTCATGGCGGCCTGCGCCAGTACCGCCGCCGGCCACCAGGCGGGCCGGGGCGGCTTCGTGCCCGGCGCCGGAGCGGCCGGCCCCAGGGTCACCGCCAGCTCGTCCAGCGCCTCCGGCAGCCCGGCGGCCCCGCGCACGGCGGTCTCCCGTACGGCCTGCGCCCACGGTTCGGGCAGCCCGACGGCCGCCTCGTCCGCGACGGTCCGCACGGCCTGCTCCACCCGCTGCCGGGCGGTCACCTCCCCCTCGGCCGGCGCGGCGGCGGCGGTCGTGGAGCGGCCGATCACCGCCAGGGCGGAGATCCCGGCCAGCGTGCGCGGGGCGCGCCGGCCCTCATACCAGCGCCACAGCCTCAGCCAGGGCGTGCCGCATGCCTTGCCGGCGTTGCGCCGCCAGGCCCGTTCGGCGGCGAGACCGGCCGCGTAGGCCCCGACGGCCTCGGCCAAGCGGTCCTCGAACTCGGCGCGCGCCGCCTCGCCGATCTCGGGCCCGGCGGGACCGCCCCGCCCGTCGGCGACGTACAGCGGGCGCAGGCGGGCGGCGGCCCGGTCGACGTCGGCGGCGATCCGCCGGGTCGCGGCGCCCTTCTCCTGGGTGAACTGTCCGAGCAGCTCGCGGAGTTCCCCGACCCCTTCACCCGTCAGGGCGGACAGTCCGAGGACGGTCGCTCCGGGCTCGCCGTGCTCGCCGAGCGCGATGCCGTCCTCGTCCAGGAGCCGGCGCAGATCGTCCAGCACCAGGTCGGCGGCCTCACCGGGCAGCCGGTCCACCTGGTTCAGGACGACGAACGTCACCTCCGCGTGCCCGGCCAGCGGCCTCAGGTACCGCTCGTGCAGGACGGCGTCCGCGTACTTCTCCGGGTCGACGACCCAGATGACGGCGTCGACCAGCGCCAGCACCCGGTCGACGTGCTCGCGGTGCACGCCGAGCGCCGAGTCCAGGTCGGGCAGGTCGACGAGGACCATCCCGCGCAGCGCCTCCGCCTCGGCGGTCTCACGGGGGCGGCGCCTGAGCCGGCCGGGGATCTCCAGCCGGTCCAGCAGTCCGGCGGCCCCGTCCGACCAGCTGCAGGCGATGGGCGCGGCGGTGGTGGGCCGGCGCAGCCCGGTTTCGGAGATCTGCACTCCGGCGAGGGCGTTGAAGAGAGTGGACTTGCCGCTTCCGGTGGCTCCGGCGACGGCGACGACCGTGTGCTGGGCGGACAGCCCCCGCCGCGCGGCCGCCTCGTCGAGGACCCGGCCGGCCTCGGCGAGGGTCTTGCCGTCGAGGCGGGTGCGGGAGAGCCCGACCAGCTGGCGGAGGGCGTCGAGGCGGGTGCGCAGGGCGTGGGCCTCGGGGCTGAGCGGGGGCGCGGGGGACTTGCCGCCGTCGCTGCCGGCGCCGGAGACGGCGCGGACGAGTGCCTCCTCGCCCGCGTCCGCCTCCTCGTCGGCGCCCTCGGCCTCTGGCTCGTCGTCGGCGCCTCGGGAACGGGCCCTGCCGAAACCACCCTTGCGGGTGGCCCGGTGGCGGGATCGGGCGATGAACCCGTCGTCCCAGCGTTCGGCGGCCGGGTCGCAAGCGGGCCCGGAAGCCGGTTCGGCGGCCGGTCTGCCCGTACGGCCCTCCGTGCGCTCCGTACCCGCTTC
Source organism: Streptomyces sp. NPDC006687 (assembly GCF_040636215.1). Lineage (NCBI taxonomy): Bacteria > Bacillati > Actinomycetota > Actinomycetes > Kitasatosporales > Streptomycetaceae > Streptomyces > Streptomyces sp. NPDC006687. Next base: position 41,656 of record NZ_JBEYJJ010000026.1, read on the forward strand.
GGCGGCCCGGACGCGCTCGCCGGCCCCGTCGCGGTCGCGGATGCGCAGGCCGTCCCGGGCCTGGTCGCCGACGTGGTCGCGGTCCCCGGCCTGGTCGCGGTCGGTCAAGGCGGTCACCCCCTCACCTCTCCTTCTGCAGTACGGACAGCGCCGCGATCAGCTCGGCCTGTGGTTCCGGGGTCACTTCGAGGGCCTGGAGCGGGGCGAGCCGGCGGTCCCGTTCGGCGCGCAGGATCTGGTCGAGGTGGTCGCTGACCACTTCCCCGCCCCGGTCGCGCAGACGTACGGCGGCCTGTACGCCGATCCGCTCGGCGAGCTTCTCCCCCGCCGGCCGGGCCCTCCTGCCGCCGAGGAGGGCGGCGACGAGGAGGGCGGCGATGCCGTCGGGGTCGGGCGCGGGCTGTCGGTCGAGCTGGGCGACCTCCTCCTCCGCGAGCTCCTCCAGGACGCGCCGCCAGCGCCGTACGGCCATGCCGATACGTTCCGCCGCCTCCCGGTCGGGCCCGGGCAGGGGCACCGCCCCGGCGGCCGGCTCACTGCGCCACGCTTCGGCGATGCGCTCGTCGGCGGCGGCGACGGCGCACTGGAGGAGGGCGGCGAGGGATTCCGCGAGGGAGTCCAGCAGTTCGTCGGCGCTGGTGTCGAGGGGGTAGCCGCGCCAGCGGGTGAGGGCGTCACCGGCGAGCACGGCGCCGCTGTCGAGCCGGGCCTGCACCCTTCTGCCCTCCCTCTTGTACGCGTCCTCGACGGCCGAGGTCAGCCGGACGGCGGCGGCGTGCTGCGCCGCGACGGCGGAGGCCAGCTCCGGCATGCGGCGCCGGAGGGAGTCGAGCGCGCCGAGCGCGGTACGGCTGACGGCGTACTGCCGGGCGGCGGGGTCCTGGACGTGGTGGCTGAGCCAGCCGAGCAGCGGCGCGACGGCGCTGGCCGGCAGCAGCCCGCCCCCGCCGGCCGACTCCGGCAGCTCCGGCACCGTGAACCGCGGTACGTCGCCCAGCCCGGCCCGGGTGAGCAGTGCCCCGTACTGCCGGGAGACGTCGGCGAGCACCTGGTGCGGAACCCGGTCGAGGACGATCACCAGGGTGGCGTTGTACTGCTTGGCGGTGCGCAGCAGGTGCCAGGGGATGGCGTCGGCGTACCGCGAGGCGGTGGTGACCATCACCCAGACGTCGGCGGCGCAGATCAGCTGGGCGGCGAGGGTCCGGTTCTCCACGACGAGGGAGTCGACGTCGGGGGCGTCGAGGAGGGCGAGCCCGCGCGGGAGGGTGGAGACCGTCTCGATCCGCAGCTCGCGGACCGTGGGGCCGCGGTGCGCTCCGGGCGGACGGCCGGGGCGGGAGGCGGGGAGCAGGTCGTCCTCGTCCTGGGGCGCCCAGACGCGCATGAGGTCGGGCAGGACCCGCATCCCGGCGAACCAGTGGTGGTCGTCCGGATGGCAGACGAGCACCGGGACGCGGGTGGTGGGGCGCAGCACTCCGGCTTCGCTGACTTGGCGGCCGACGAGGGAGTTGACGAGGGTGGACTTACCGGCTCCGGTGGACCCGCCGACGACGGCGAGCATCGGCGCCTCGGGCGCCTTGAGCCGGGGTACGAGGTAGTCGTCGAGCTGCGCGAGCAGCTCGGCTCTGGTCTGGCGGGCGCGCGGGGCGCCGGGCAGGGGCAGCGGCAGACGCACGGACGCGACCCGGTCGCGCAGGGCGGACAGGGCATCGAGCAGCTGAGGCCGAACATCCAAGGTCACCACATGCGAAGAATGCCCAATTTGGGACCATTTTTGAAGCTTATACGCCCTCTGCGCGCCGACCGCGACTCCAGTGGGACATCATGGACACCGCGGACGAGTGGGACGCAGGCATAACGACTGCACAACACCCAGGCCGCCGCGGCGCAAAAGCGGTGCGAGAATCGCACCTGCCTGCGATTATCGGGACCGCTTCACCGAACCTCCACAACGTGGCACGCGAGCGAAGCAACCGGGACAAGGCAACCGGAGCCCTATCCTTGACCCGGCACGACCGCAGTCCCACCCCCACCAAGGGGCTCCAGGCCACCACGGTCACCACTGGCCCCCGTAGCTCAGCGGATAGAGCAGGCGCCTTCTAAGCGCTTGGCCGCAGGTTCGAGTCCTGCCGGGGGCACTTCTTCTCCGCCCGTAGGGGGAGCCCCGCAGGGGCATGCCGGGGGCGGACGCCGTCCATCGCTGGCGGGAAATCACCCGCTCGGACCCTTGCAGGCGCAAAAGCACCTTCGCCCGGACGGGCGACCGGCCGGCCCTTGGGGTGCCGGGAGTCGGGCGGGGTGCCTCCACGTGTCGCCATGGCGACGGCCGGGCGCGGGAGTTGCTGTCCTCGGGGCGTGGCGGTGGGGGCGGTGGGGCGGACCACTCTCAGGTATGACTCCGTATGCGACTTCCGGCAGATTCCAAGTTCGTACTGAGGAGGGACGCGTGAACGGGCCCCGGCACGAACACTTGTCGGTATGAACCGTCGTCCGCTCGTCATCGCCGCAGCCATCGTGGGAGCCCTTGCCACCGCGGCCTTCGCGCTGCCCAACCTCCCGCCCAATCCCGTCACCAACGCCCTCAACGACCGGTTCTTCAAGGAGAAGGGCCGGCACTTCGCCACCGCCCGCGCCGCCGAGGCGCACACGCGGGGGGACCGGAACCTGGCCCTGCCCAGCTGGGTGCCCAGGGATGCCACGGACATACGGATCCAGGCCCGCACCGACGGCAAGGCCCGGCTCATCCGGTTCACCCTGGGCAAGACGCCCCTGGACGGGCCGCAGTGCGCCGAGCAGGCCCCGACGAAGGCCGGCGGCCCCCGGCTGGGCGCCCGTTGGTGGCCGCGCGACACCCGGGGTGAGGAGCGGCCCGAGTGCCGGGACCACTACCAGTACCAGGTGTCGGTGCGCGGCAAGAAGGTCTACGCCTGGACCGACGGGACGCCCTCCCCGGGGGCGCGAATACCGGAAGCCGTACCGGCCGTCCGTGGCTGACGGGGTCAGTCCCGGGCGAGGGCCTCCGCCACGGCCCGGGCGAAGCCCTCGGGGTTGTCCAGCATGATGTTGTGCCCGCACTCCGGCACGGCGACGACGGTGACCCCGGCGGCCTCCAGGGCCTCGGCCCCGGCGAGGGCTCCGTCCGACGCGGGATAGAGGAAGCTGCGCGGGATCTTCAGCTCCAGCAGGAGCTCGCGCATGGTGGGTGTGGTGCCCGCGGCGAGGTTCACGGCGCTGCGGTACAGGCCGGTGCGGCCGGCCAGCCGCATGGTCGACCACCAGTGGGCGCCGACCCGGTCGCGGACCTCGGCCCAGCCGCCGGCCAGGAAATCCTCCTCCGTGTAGGCGGCGATGCCGCTGCTGCCCGCCGTGCCCGGGGTGGGCGGCACGGGGTCCAGGTTGGCGTCGACCAGGACGAGCCGGGAGACCAGGTGCGGGTGGCGGGCGGCCAGCACGATGGCCACCGCGCCGCCCATGCTGTGGGCGATCACCTCGGCCGGGCCGGCGCCGGCGGCGGTCAGCGCCTGCGCCACGGTGTCCGCGTGGGCCTCCAGGGTGTACGAGAACGTCGTGGGGCGGTCGCTGTGCCCGTGCCCGAGGAAGTCGAGCAGCAGCGAGCGCCGCCCGGCCAGCCGGGGGTGCACGGCGGTCGCCGCGAAGTAGGCGGGTGCGGTGGAGCCGAGGCCGTGCAGGTAGACGCGGGCCGGTTCCTCTCCCGGGAGCTCGATCCAGCGGATCCGGTCGTCTTCCGGTGTCACGACAGCGCTGTGCACGGTGTGTTTCTCCCCCTGGTCATCACGGTCTACCGGCCACGAGGGTAGCCAGACGCCCGGGTCGGCGGCCCCCTATTACTCTCGTGAGGTGATCGACGAACTGAGCCAACTCGACGGTGCGGCGCCCCTGGTGGGGGAGATACCGGCAGGATCGGGGACGGCGGTGTGGGTGCTGGACACCACCCGCGCGGTGATCGGCGGGCACGAGGCCGGCGGGGCCGCGGCGCTGCTGGACACCGAGGAGCGGGCGCGGGCGGGCCGGCTGGTGCGCCCCGGCGACCAGCGCACCTACCTCGCCTCGCACCTGGGGCTGCGGGTGCTGCTCGGCGGGTACCTGGGGGTGGCGCCCGAGGAGGTGCGGTTCGTCCGGGAGGACTGCCCGAACTGCGGCGGCCCGCACGGGCGGCCCGCGGTGGCGGGGGGCGGGGTGCACTTCTCCCTCTCCCACAGCGGCGATCTGGCGTACTTCGCCTTCGCGGGGGTGCCGGTGGGGGTGGATGTGGAGGGCCTGCCGAGCGCGGCGGCGGTGGCCGATGTCCTGACGACCCTGCATCCGGCGGAGACCGCCGAGCTCACGGACCTGCCCGAGGAGGGGCGCCGGGCGGCGCTGGCCCGGGTGTGGGCCCGTAAGGAGGCGTGCCTCAAGGCCACCGGCGTGGGCCTCGCCGAGGGTCTGGCCGAGCCCTATGTGAGCTCGGCGGCCGACCCCGCCCGGGTGCCGGGCTGGGCGCTGCGCGACCTCCCGGCGCCGTCCGGTTACGCCGCCGCCCTGGCGGTGCGCACGGCCTGACGGTGTGACAACCCCCGCGCCGCGCCCGGTGGGGCGGCGTGTCGTGCGGCCAGTCGGCGCACCCTCCGCGCGCCTACGCGGGGGCGGGCCGAGCATCGGGCGCATGACCGCGATGACCTCTCTGCTCCCGGCCGCCGCCCTGCTGGCGGCGGCCACCGTCCTGCCGCCGCACACCCCCGCGCACGCCGAAGGCTCCGACGCGCCGACCGCCGCCTACGTCGTCCTGCTCAAGGACGCCGCCACCCGCGCCCCGGCCCGCGCCCTGGCCTCCGAGGCGGCGAAGGCGGGTGACCGGGTGGACGCGGTCTACGACTCCGCCCTCAACGGCTTCGCGGTACGCACGACCGCTTCCCGCGCCGCCGCGCTCGCCGCCGACCCCCGGGTGGCCTCCGTCGAACCGGACACCGTCTACCGCATCTCCGACCCGCCCGCCCCGACCGGCCCCACCGACCCCCTCACCGAGCGACCCGCGCCCGCCGCCGAAAGCCCCGCACCCGCCCCCGCACCCGAGCAGCCCGCCCCCTCGGCCGCGCCCGCCTCCACCCCGGCGCCCGTACCCGCCCCGGGACAGGCCACCCCGGTGCCGCCGCCCTCGGCCGCCCCCGCGACGCCCGCCCCGGCGCCCGTGCCCGCGACCGCTCCCACCCCCGCGCCCGCGCCCTCGGCCGCCCCCGCCGCTCCTGCGAGCCCCGCGCCGGAGCCCACCCCCACCCCCACCCCCGCCCGGCCGTCGCCCGCCCCCGCAGCCAGCCCCACCCCGACCCCCACCCCGACCCCTGCCGCGGTGCCCCCGGCCGCCCCCGCCCCCGCCCCCGTGGCCGGGGCCGGGCGGCAGGGGCGGGCGCCCTGGGGGCTGGACCGGATCGATCAGCGGGGGCTGCCGCTCGACGGCTCGTACGCGTATCCCTCCAGCGGTGCCGGCGTCACGGTCTACGTCGTCGACACCGGGATCAACACGGCCCACCAGGAGTTCGGCGGCCGCGCCCGCACCGGCTTCAACGCCCTGTGGATGGAGGGCTCTGCGGACTGCAACGGCCACGGCACGCACGTCGCGGGGACCGTCGGCGGGGCCACGTACGGGGTGGCGAAGGGGGTCTCCCTCGTGGGGGTGAAGGTGGCCGACTGCCATGGTGACGCGCGACTGTCGCACATCCTGCGCGGCCTCGACTGGGTGGTGAAGGACGCCACCCGCGCCGGTCTGCCCCTGCGCCCGGCCGTCGCCAACATGAGCCTGGGCGGCTCCCGCAGCCGCTCCATCGACGCGGCGGTCGTCCGCACCGCCGCCTACGGGATCACCGTCACCGTGGCCGCCGGCAACGAGGGCCGCGACGCCTGCACAGGCTCCCCCTCCCACGTCCCGCAGGCCATCACCGTCGCCGCCACCGACGCCTCCGACCGCCACCCCTCCTTCTCCAACCACGGCCCCTGCGTGGACCTCTCCGCCCCCGGCGTATCCGTCGTCTCCGCCTGGAAGGGCTCGGCCACCGCCCTCGCCCGGGCCACCGGCACCTCCATGGCCGCCCCGCACGTGGCGGGCGCCGCCGCGCTGCTCCTGGCGGCGGGCACGGCGCACAGCCCCGAGCAGGTCCGCGCGGCCCTGCTCCGCGACGCCGCCCCGGACCTGGTCACCGCCCTGCCCCCCGACACCCCGAACCTGCTCCTCCAAGTCCCGGCCGCGCCCTGACCACCAACCCCCCGCCCCGCTCCGCCCAGGTCTGATGGGACATCAATGTCTGTGCGCTTCGCGCCCGGGCAATCCATTGACTTCTCGGCACCGCGACGCGTCAATGACGGCCATCCGCACCGGCTCGGCCTCCCCCACACAGCGGTGGGGGGAGGGGTTCGTCATGACGAAGGAGTCGCGACCCAGTGAGTACGAGTACGAGAGCGTTTCGACGAAGAGTGCTGGCCGGAGCGGGCGCCCTGTCCCTGGCCCTGACGGGCGGCGTCGTGGCCCTGACGGGGCCGGCGCAGGCCGCGACCAAGACCACTCCCGTCCCCGTGAAGTGCGTCGCCCCCGCGCCGCAGCCGGGCGCCAACGGCAACCAGGACTACACGGTCACCGTGCCGGACACCGCCAAGGCGGGTGAGACCGTACCCATCACCATCGACCCGGGCGAGACACCGGTCATCCCCATGTTCACGATCGACACGGTCAACACCATCAAGGCGAAGCTGCTGGTCGGCGGGGTCGCCCAGACCGTCACCAGCCCGGCCGTCCCCAGCCACCAGGAGGCCAACAAGAAGTCCGACCCGCCCGCCTTCTCCGGCACGGTCAAGATCCCCGACGGCAGCGAGGGGACCACCGTCCAGATCACCATCGACCAGGTGGTCACCGACGCCGACCTGGGCGGCACGGTCTACACCACGACCTGCACCCCGGACCCGCGCCCCAGCGCCTCCGTCGGCTCGATCGCCGTCGAGGCCCTCCCCAAGGACCCGGTCACCACCCGGCTGACGCCCAACAGCGGCAAGGCGGGCACCGCCGTCGTCGCCACCGGCGCCAACTTCCCGGCCGGACCGGTCACCTGCTCCGCCCTCCTCGCGGGCGCGGCCACCGGTGACACCGGCACCGGCTCGGCGGACGCCTCCGGCGCCGCCACCTGCAACATCACCGTCACCAAGAAGGCCGACGCCATCAAGATCGACGGCTCGGTCCCGCCGGCCAAGCCCTTCGTGTTCGTCGAGGAGCAGGCGGGCGTCAAGAACCCGGTGGACGTCGAGGTGCTGCCCGGTCCGCTGGCGCTCGGCCCGAAGGACGGCCAGCCCGCCGTCAGCTTCGGCGCGGTGACCATCAACGGCAAGGCGCAGTCGGTGTTCGGCGCGTTCAACGCCGCCACCGTCCAGGACTTCCGCGGCGGCACCCTCGGCTGGGACGTGACGGCGACCCGTACGCCGTTCCTGAACCAGGCGACGGGCCACACCCTGGCCAAGGCGCAGCTCGGCATCCAGCCGTCCTGCACCGTGACCAACCCGGACAGCCCCAGCACCTGCACCGCGGGCGCGCCGGGCGCGATCACGGAGAGCCCGATGAAGGTCGCCTCGCAGGCGGCCGGCGGTGACGAGCTGACCGGCGGCGAGTTCGCCGTGGGCGGCGCGGCGATGCTCCAGCTGCCGCCGTTCATGTTCGCCGACACCTACCAGTCGGTCGTGACCTTCTCGATCGCCTGACCCGCCCGCCCCGTCGGTTCCCCGGTGGTGCGGCGCCCCGGCGCCGCACACGGTGGCGAAGCGGCGGTTGGCGCGCCGCACGGTGAGGTCGGTGCCGAAGAGCAGGAAGCCGAAGGGAGATTGGCCGAATA
>NZ_JBEYJJ010000027.1:0-43312 GCF_040636215.1 Streptomyces sp. NPDC006687
GCGCTCCCTTCGGTCGCGTCGCTGCGCGATGGCCTTCGGCCACCCTTGACAGACCGACCCGCCCCGGAAAGACAAGGACTGCCGGGAAGCCCCCAGAAGAACGGGCCGGTTCTTCCTTGGACATGCGGCGGCCTCAGCGATGGGCCGCGGCGCCGGGGGCCGGTAGACCGGGCATCGGACCGGCCTCAGCCGGTGGCCGGGGCCTCCCTCCGCCACAGATCGCTACGCGCTCCTGCCGTCTCGGCGGCTGTCGGCCGCCTGGGGCTGGTCATAGGCGGGCCGGACGTTGGCTGCGGCAGCGGTGAACTACCGGTCGTTCACGGCGCGGATGTGGGCCGACTCCATCCGCCGAAAGGAGGTCAGCGCGTAGCAGTCCGGGGCGGGGGGAGGCATCGGCCCGGGCCTGGGCCCCCTACAGCCGGTCCAGGAACGCCGCCGTCGCTCGGAGGACGTCGTCCGGGGTCCAGGTCAGGCCCGGCTGCGTCACTTCAAGTTCCGTCATCGACAGGCCCGGGGCGGGGCCCTCCGCGGACCAGCGGCCGAACAGGACCGTGCCCTCCTCCTCCGCCAGCCGGGTGCCCGCCTCCGTCAGGCGGTCGGCCGGGTACGGGAGCCACACCTGGAACTGGTGCGTGTGCGGTACCTCCGGGTTGATCCGGAACCACGGCACCCCGGCCGACTCGAAGCCCTCGCGCAGCGCCCCCGCGACCATCCGCGCCTGCTCGACGTACGCCGGGAGCCGGGGCAGCTCCCGGTCGAGGCCGGCCAGGGCCGACAGGGCCTGGGGGAACTGGCGGAAGACCTGGCCCCCGTACCGGTGGCGCCACACGCGGGTCTCCTCCACGAAGCCGCGGGATCCCGCCAGGCAGGCCCCGCTCAGGCCGCGCAGGGACTTGTAGAAGGACACGTAGACGGAGTCGGCCAGCCCGGCGATCTCCGGCAGGGGGCGGCCGAAGTGGACGGTGGTCTCCCACAGGCGGGCCCCGTCGAAGTGGACCACCGCGTCCCGCTCCCGGGCGGCGTCCACGACCGCCGTCAGCTCCTCCCACGTGGGCAGCAGGAACCCGGCGTCGCGCAGCGGCAGCTCCAGCATCAGCGTGCCGAAGGGCTCGGGGTGGTCGCGGACCTCCTCCAGCGTCGGCTGGCGCGGCTCCCGCACCGGGTGGACGGTGCGCAGCCCCGAGACGGCCGACAGGGCGCCGCCCTCCCACCGCTCGGGGTGGCTCATCGGGTGCAGGGCCACCACCGGGTTGCCGGTGCGGCCCGCCCAGCAGCGCAGGGCGACCTGCTGGGCCATCGTGCCCGAGGGGAAGAAGGCCGCGTCCTCGGTGCCGAGCAGGGCCGCGACCCGCTGCTCCAGCTCGGCGACGACCCCGTCGCCGTAGAGGTCGGCCGGGGCGTCCATGTCGTAGGGGGCGTCGGCCAGCTCCGCGAGGAGTTCCCCGATGGTCTGCGTACGGGCGCTGCGGGTCAGCGTCCGCGAGGCCGCCTTCCACGCCGCCACCGCCCGGCGGGTCCGCTCCGCCGCCTCGTCCGTCTCCGGCACGGCTCCGGAGCCCTCGTCGTCGCTCACGCCTTCGTCCGTCCCACCCGTCACACCGCTCACGCCAGTCATCCCCGGATCATCCCCCGCCGCCCCGCCCGCCCCGAACCATTTTCCGGCCGCCCCCCGGCAACGCCCCTGCCCCCGGGCCTGACCGGCGGAGCCCCCCGTCGAGGGCCTAGCATGGCGGCGTATCGTCCGGTACCCCCCGCGGACTGGAACGGAAGGCATTCCCCGCGTGAACGCACCCCATCAGACGGAGCCCCGGGATCCGTCCGACCGTCCCGCCCGGCTCTCCGTCGGCGTCGTCGGCGCCGGCCGGGTCGGGCCCGCGCTGGCCCGTGCCCTCCAGCAGGCCGGCCACCGGCCCGTCGCCGTCTCCGGTGTCTCGGACGCCTCCCGGCGCCGGGCCGAGCGGCTGCTGCCCGGTGTCCCGCTCGTCAGCCCCGCGCAGGTGCTGGAGCGGGCCGAGCTGGTGCTGCTGACCGTCCCGGACGACGCCCTGCCCGGGCTCGTCGAGGGGCTCGCCGAGACCGGGGCCGTGCGCCCCGGGCAGCTCCTCGTCCACACCTCCGGCCGGTACGGGACCGCCGTGCTCGACCCCGCGCGCCGGGCGGGCGCCCTGCCGCTGGCCCTGCACCCCGTGATGACCTTCACCGGGACCGAGGTCGACGTGCAGCGCCTGGCCGGCTGCTCCTTCGGCGTGACCGCCCCCGAGGAGCTGCGGCTGGCCGCCGAGGCCCTGGTCATCGAAATGGGCGGGGAGCCCGAGTGGATCGCGGAGGAGAGCCGTCCGCTCTACCACGCGGCCCTCGCCCTCGGCGCGAACTACCTGGTCACCCTCGTCGCCCAGGCCATGGAGCTGCTGCGCACGGCTGGTGTCGGGCACCCCGACCGGATGCTCGGCCCCCTCCTCGGCGCCGCCCTGGACAACGCCCTGCGCTCCGGCGACGCCGCCCTCACCGGCCCCGTCGCCCGCGGCGACGCCGGCACCGTCGCCGCGCACGTCTCCGAGCTGCGCAAGCACGCCCCCGGCACCGTCGCCGGGTACCTGGCCATGGCCCGCACCACCGCCGACCGGGCCCTCGCCCACGGCCTGCTCAAGCCCGAGCTCGCCGAGGACCTCCTCGGCGTGCTCGCCGACCCCGCCGACCTCACCGACCCGAAGGGGGGCGGCGAGTGATGACCGGCCGGCTCCAGCCGCTGAACACCGCCGAAGAGCTCCACCGGCTGCCGCGTACCGGCCGCCGGGCCGTCGTGATGACCATGGGCGCCCTCCACGAGGGCCATGCCACCCTCATCCGCACCGCGCGCGAGCAGGCCGGCCCGGGCGGGCAGGTCGTGGTCACCGTCTTCGTCAACCCCCTGCAGTTCGGGGCGAACGAGGACCTCGACCGCTACCCGCGCACCCTCGACGCCGACCTGGCCATCGCCGCGGCGGCCGGCGCCGACGCCGTGTTCGCGCCCTCCGTGGACGAGGTCTACCCCGGCGGCGACCCCCAGGTACGGATCACCGCCGGGCCGATGGGCGAGCGGCTGGAGGGCGCCACCCGTCCCGGCCACTTCGACGGCATGCTCACCGTCGTCGCCAAGCTTCTCCACCTCACCCGGCCCGACCTGGCCCTCTTCGGCCAGAAGGACGCCCAGCAGCTGGCCCTGATCCGGCGCATGGTCACCGACCTGAACTTCCCCGTGGAGGTGGCCGGCGTCCCCACCGTCCGGGAGGAGGACGGGCTCGCCCTGTCCTCCCGCAACCGCTACCTCTCCCCGGCCGAGCGCCTCACCGCCCTCGCGCTGTCCCGCGCCCTGTTCGCCGGGCGCGACCGGCTCGCGGCGCAGGCCGCGCTGCGCGCCCGCGCCGAGGCCGCGCCGGCCACCGACGAGCGGGCCACCGCCCTGGCCCGGCTCGGCGAGATCCGCGCCTCCGCCGACGCCCACGCCGTGTCGGCGGCCGCCACCGGCGCCGCCGGCCTGCCCGACGCCGTACGCGCCGCGGCCCGGCACGTCCTGGAGGAGGCGGGCCGCCACGAGCCGCCGCTGCTCCTGGACTACCTGGCGCTGGTGGACCCCCGCGACTTCACCGACGTCGGCCCCGACTTCACCGGGCAGGCCGTCCTGGCCGTCGCCGCGAAGGTCGGCACGACCCGGCTGATCGACAACATCCCATTGGAGTTCGGAGCACACGCGTGAGCACCACAGGCAACGCAGGCACCCCAGGCACCCAGGGCACCCCGGGCGCCGCCGGCACCGGCATACGGCTGCACGCCCCCGCCCCCGGCTGGGCCCTCGACGCGGACGTCGTGGTCGTCGGCTCCGGCGTCGCGGGCCTGACCGCCGCGCTGCGCTGCGCCGCCGCGGGCCGCCGTACGGTCGTGGTCACCAAGGCGCGCCTGGACGACGGATCGACCCGCTGGGCCCAGGGCGGCGTCGCGGCCGCGCTCGGCGAGGGCGACACCCCCGAGCAGCACCTGGACGACACCCTGGTCGCCGGTGCCGGCCTGTGCGACGAGAACGCCGTACGGGTCCTGGTCACCGAGGGCCCGGACGCGGTCCGCCGGCTCATCGCGGCCGGCGCCGTCTTCGACACCTCCGCCGAGACCGGCGAGATCGAGCTGACCCGCGAGGGCGGCCACCACCGCCGCCGGATCGCGCACGCCGGCGGCGACGCCACCGGCGCCGAGATCTCCCGCGCCCTGGTCGAGGCCGTCCACGCGGCCGGCATAGAGACGGTCGAGAACGCGCTGGTCCTGGACCTGCTCCAGGACGCCGAGGGCCACACGGCCGGGGTCACCCTGCACGTGATGGGCGAGGGCCAGCACGACGGCGTCGGCGCCGTCCACGCCCCCGCCGTGATCCTCGCGACCGGCGGCATGGGCCAGGTCTTCTCCGCGACCACCAACCCGTCCGTCTCCACCGGTGACGGCGTCGCCCTCGCGCTGCGCGCCGGCGCCGAGGTCTCCGACCTGGAGTTCGTCCAGTTCCACCCGACCGTCCTCTTCCTCGGCCCGGACGCCGAGGGCCAGCAGCCGCTGGTCTCTGAGGCCGTACGGGGCGAGGGCGCCCACCTCGTCGACGCCGACGGGGTCCGCTTCATGGTGGGCCAGCACGAGCTCGCCGAGCTCGCGCCGCGCGACATCGTCGCCAAGGGCATCATGCGCCGGATGCAGGAGCAGGGCGCCCAGCACATGTACCTCGACGCCCGGCACTTCGGCGCGCAGATGTGGGAGAACCGCTTCCCCACCATCCTCGCCGCCTGCCGCGCCCACGGCATCGACCCGGTGACCGAGCCGATCCCGGTCGCGCCCGCCGCGCACTACGCCTCCGGCGGCGTCCGCACCGACCTGCACGGCCGCACCACCGTGCCGGGCCTCTACGCCTGCGGCGAGGTCGCCTGCACCGGCGTGCACGGAGCGAACCGCCTGGCCTCCAACTCCCTCCTGGAGGGCCTGGTCTTCGCCGAGCGGATCGCCGACGACATCACCGCCCGGCCCCCGCGGGGCAGCGGCCCGGGCGTGCCCGTACCCGCCAGCGGCCCGCTCCAGCCCGCGACGGCCCGCTACGAGGTCCAGCGGATCATGACCCAGGGCGCGGGCGTGCTGCGCTCGGCCGAGTCCCTGAGCCGGGCCGCGGAAGCGCTGGAGAGCCTGTACACGACGGCCCTGGGCGAGCTGGAGGCCCACGGCAAGACCGCCGAACCGGGCGTGGACACCTGGGAGGCGACCAACCTGCTCTGCGTGGCCCGCGTCCTGGTCGCCGCCGCCCAGCGGCGCGCCGAGACCCGCGGCTGCCACTGGCGCGAGGACCACCCCGGCCGGGACGACGCGGCATGGCGCCGCCACCTGGTCGTGCGGCTCTCGGCGACGGAGCGGCGGGCCCTGGTCGTCACCCCCACCGAATCGGCGGACTTCCCGCCCGTGACCGGTCCCGCCACCGCGCGCCCCTAGCCGTTCCCCCCACCCCCAGACGTTCCCCCCGTCCACCCCTCAAGCCAGGAGCACCGACCGTGAGCACCCCCGAACTCCCCCTGATCGAGCAGAACGAAGGCGGCTGCGGCGACGACTGCGGCTGCGGCGACGGCGAGGAGAGCGGCCTCGACCCCGCGCTCGCCCAGCTGCTCGCGGACGCCGGCCTCGACCCGATCGAGGTCGAGGACATCGCGCACATGGCGCTGTCCGAGGACCTCGACGGCGGGGTCGACGTCACCACCGTCGCCACCGTCCCCGAAGAGGCCGAGGCCATCGCCGACTTCGTGGCCCGCGAGGCCGGTGTCGTCGCCGGCCTGCGCGTCGCCGAGGCGGTGTTCTCCATGGTGTGCACCGAGGCGTTCGAGGTCGAGCGGCACGCCGAGGACGGCGACCGGGTCGAGGCCGGCCAGCTGCTGCTGTCCGTCCGCTCCCGCACCCGCGACCTGCTGACGGCCGAGCGCAGCGCCCTGAACCTGCTGTGCCGCCTGTCCGGCATCGCGACCGCCACCCGCCGCTGGGCGGACGCCCTGGAGGGCACGAAGGCCGAGGTCCGCGACACCCGCAAGACCACCCCGGGCCTGCGCGCGCTGGAGAAGTACGCGGTCCGCTGCGGCGGCGGCGTCAACCACCGCATGTCCCTGTCGGACGCGGCGCTGGTCAAGGACAACCACGTGGTCGCGGCCGGCGGGGTCGCCCAGGCGTTCAAGGCCGTCCGCGAGGCGTTCCCGGACGTGCCGGTGGAGGTCGAGGTCGACACGATGCACCAGGTCCGCGAGGCCGTGGACGCGGGCGCCGACCTGATCCTGCTGGACAACTTCACCGTCCCGGAGACCGAGGAGGCCGTCACCCTCGTGGCGGGCCGCGCGGTCCTGGAGTCCTCGGGCCGCCTGACCCTGGAGACCGCCCGCGCCTACGCCGAGACCGGCGTGGACTTCCTCGCGGTGGGCGCGCTCACCCACTCCTCGCCCATCCTGGACATCGGCCTCGATCTGCGCGAGGCGGTGTAACCGGTGCTGCTCACCATCGACGTGGGCAACACCCACACCGTCATGGGCCTGTTCGACGGCGAGGAGATCGTCGAGCACTGGCGGGTCTCCACCGACCCGCGCCGGACCGCCGACGAGATGGCCGTGCTGCTCCAGGGCCTGATGGGGATGCACCCGATGCTCGGCAGCGAGCTGGGCGACGGCATCAGCGGCATCGCGATCTGCGCGACGGTCCCGTCCGTCCTGCACGAGCTGCGCGAGGTCACCCGCCGCTACTACGGCGACGTGCCGTCGGTGCTGGTGGAGCCCGGGGTCAAGACGGGCGTGCCCATCCTGATGGACAACCCGAAGGAGGTCGGCGCCGACCGCATCGTCAACGCGGTCGCCGCCGTCGAGCTGTACGGAGGACCGGCGATCGTCGTCGACATGGGGACGGCGACCACCTTCGACGCGATCTCCGCGCGCGGCGAGTACGTGGGCGGGGTGATCTCCCCGGGCATCGAGATCTCGATGGAGGCGCTCGGGATGCGCGGCGCCCAGCTGCGCAAGATCGAGCTGGCCCGGCCGCGCAACGTGATCGGCAAGTCCACGGTCGAGGCGATGCAGTCCGGCGTGGTCTACGGGTTCGCGGGCCAGGTCGACGGGATCGTGCGGCGCATGGCCCGGGACCTGGTGGGCCCGGCCGGCGACCCGGAGGACGTCCACGTCATCGCCACCGGCGGGCTGGCGCCGATCGTCCTCGGGGAGACCTCGGTCATCGACGAGCACGAGCCCTGGCTGACCCTGATCGGCCTGCGGCTGGTGTACGAGCGCAACGCGCCCCAGTTCGCCTGAGCGACCGGCGCTCCGCCCCCGCCCGCCCCGCCCGGCGCGCGGCGGGGCGGAGCCCGGCCAGGCCCCACCAGCCCCTCCCCTCACCGGGCCGAGTGACGGCGCCGTAACGGTGGAGTGATATTTCTCGGCCGGGTTTTTTACGGGAAGTGGCCGGAGTGTGACTGCCGCGGAGGTAGCGTCCCGCTGGAGAGGCAACGTGGCCCCGTCCCCGATGGAGGAGACACCATGACGAACGCCCCGACCGAGTGGCGCAAATCGTCGTACTGCGGCGAAGGAGAGGCTTGCGTCTACGTGGCCGCTGCCCCCGGCACCCTCGTACGGGTGGCCGACCGGGCCGACCCGGCGCACCTCGTGATGGCCACCACCCACGCCGCCTGGGCCGACTTCGTCGAGGCCGTGAAGACGACCGGCTGATCCGCAGCGGCCCGCGGCGCACGCCTGCGCCGCGCCGCATCCCCCACCATCAGGGGATTTTGTCCGATTAGCGCGTATCTTCGGCCCATGCCCACGCCCTACGGATCCCGCGGCGGCATGGCCTTCAGCGCCGCCGAGCTGCATGTGCTCAGGCGTAGCCTCGCCCATGCCCTCCAGTCCTCCACGGCCCCGCTGACGGCCTCCGAGGTCCAGGACTGCCTGCGCCTCGCGGCGTCGGTGGACGAAGCGGTCCAGGAGGCGGGCCGGCTCAGGACCTTCCTGCTCGACGACCTCGGCCGCTACCGCCGCGCCCTCCCCGGGAGCCTGTCCGGCTACCTGGAGCTGCTCCAGCAGGCCCTCGCGGCCGGGTACGAGCCGGGTCCCGACGACCTGTGCGCCCTGCGCGCCCTGCGGGCCAACCCGGCCGCCGCGGCCGTGCTGGAACGGGCCCAGGGCATCGCGGAGCGCTCCGTACGCCGCCGCCTCGCGGCCGCGGGCCCCGCGCCCCGCACCCGCCTGCTGGCCCTGGCCGGCGGACGCGAGCAGCCCCGCGCCGCCGCCCCCGGCCCGGAGGCGTCCCGCCCGGACACCCCGGGCGAGGAGCCGGGCCCCGGCATCCCGCACGAGGGCGGTCGCCCCGGGACCCCGCGCCCCGAGCGGCCCCGCACCGAGGCCGCCCCGAAGGAGCCGGGCCCGAAGGAGCCGGCCCCGGAAGGGCCGGGCCCGAAAGAGCCGGGCCCCAAGGAGCCCGGTCCGAAGCGGCCCGCCCCCACGGAGCCCGCGCGCCCCGGGCGGCCCGTCCCCACTCCGGGTGAGGTCTTCCCCCCGCGCCGCGACCCGGCCCCGCCCCCGGCGGCCGGGCGCGCGGCGGTATAGCTACGCTGGAGGGCATGGACTACGTTTCCGCGCTCGTGCCCCCCATCGTGATGGCCACGTTCTTCATCTTTCTGGTGAGGACGATCGTGAAGAGCCAGGGCGGCGCCAACAAGGCCAAGGAAGACGCCGCCGTCGACGCCGTACTCGCCCGCGCGGAAGCCGGACAGCCGCAGAAGTAGCGCCGCCGCCCGGGTATCGGCCGCGCGTTGCACCACGAATAGTCGGGCAATTCCGCCCATTGCGCACTATCGTGCTGCTGTGCCTCGCCCCTTGGGAGAACTCGAAGACGCCGTCATGACGCGGGTGTGGCAGTGGAACCGCCCGGTCACCGTTCGGGAAGTCCTGGAAGACCTCCAGCAGGAACGGTCCATCGCGTACACCACGGTCATGACCGTTATGGACAATCTCCATCAGAAGGGCTGGGTCCGCCGGGAAGCGGAAGGCCGCGCCTATCGGTATACGGCGGTCTCCACCCGCGCCGCCTACTCGGCCGCACTGATGAACGAAGCCTGGTCGACCAGCGACAACCCAGCGGCCGCCCTCGTCGCCTTCTTCGGCATGATGTCCCAGGAACAGCGCGAGGCCCTCCGCGACGCCGTACGGATCGTCCAGCACGACGAGCCCGACCCGCAGGCCGCGGCCGCCCCCTCCGAGGCCCCGCCCGGACCTGGAGAACAAGAGGACTCCGGCGAGCGCCCGGGAGGGCCGGGGCGATAGCGTCCGGCCTATGGGAGAGCTTTCCACCACAGACGCGAAAACAGTCAGCATCCGCCGCGCGCGCACCGGAGATGTTCCGGACCTGCGCCGCCTGCTGGACCAGTACGTGCAGCAGCGGATCCTCCTCGACAAAGCCCCGGTCGTCCTTTACGAGGACATCCAGGAGTTCTGGGTGGCGGAACGCGAGTCCGACGGCCGGGTCGTGGGCTGCGGCGCTCTCCACGTCATGTGGGAAGACCTCGCGGAAGTGCGCACGCTCGCGGTCGACCGCGAGCTGAAGGGGGCCGGAGTCGGCCACCAGGTGCTCGCCAAGTTGTTGGAGACCGCCCGCCGGCTCGGGGTGAAGCGGGTATTCTGCCTGACCTTCGAAGTCGACTTCTTCGCGAAGCACGGGTTCGTCGAGATCGGCGAGACCCCGGTGGAGACCGATGTCTACATGGAGCTCCTGCGTTCCTATGACGAGGGAGTCGCCGAGTTCCTCGGTCTCGAACGAGTGAAGCCGAACACCTTGGGCAACAGCCGGATGCTGCTGCACCTCTGATCGGGCGCTGATCGGGCCCGCGGGCTATTCCGGGCCCCGGGCACCCGGGGCCTATGTCCGAATCGCGCACGTTTCCCGCCTTGTTGAGCTCCTGAACCTCTCACCGGGGGTTTGTGTTTTCCAGGCAAAAGCGGTTTCCTTTCCGCGTACTGCATTTTCGATGAAAGGAAATCCGGTGGCACAGAAGGTTCAGGTCCTTCTTGTCGACGACCTCGACGGTGGCGAGGCGGACGAGACCGTGACGTTCGCTCTGGATGGCAAGACCTACGAGATCGACCTCACCACCGCCAACGCCGAAAAGCTCCGCGCGCTGCTCGACCCGTACACCAAGGGCGGCCGCCGCACCGGTGGACGTGCCTCGGCCGGCCGCGCCAAGGGCCGTGCCGCGGCGTCGGCCGGCAGCCCGGACACCGCCGAGATCCGCGCGTGGGCCAAGGCCCAGGGTCTCAGCGTCAACGACCGCGGCCGCGTCCCGGCCGAGATCAAGGAAGCCTACGAGAACGCCAAGGGCTGACCCGTACGCCGCCACAGGCGGGCGCGGTGGCATTCCGTCGCCGCCGCGGCCACCAGGCGTACGAGATCGGGCCCGCCGGATCCTCCGGGACCGGGCCCGAGGCCCCGCCCCGCACCGGGCAGGGCCGGCAGCGAGGCATCGCACCCCGGCTCGGGGGACCGCAGCCACACGGCGGCCCCCCGAGGGCTTCCTCCTGGTACGCGCCCGGGCGGCCACGGGGCGGTGATCCCGCCCCCCGCGCCCACCGCGGTGAGTTCCAGCTCCACCCCGCCCCACTCCAGCCATTCGAGCAGCCCCTCCAGCTCGTCGGCGGCCCCCGGGGCGACGAGGAAGCACATCCGGTGCCCCGCCAGCGCCACCGGACCGGTGACCAGTCCGGGACGGCGCAGCAGGCCGGCCCCGGCGTCCGCCGGGAGCTCCAGCGCGTCGAACCGGATCCCGGTGACCAGCCGCGGCGGCGGCCCGGCCGCCACGGGCCACCCGAGCACCCGCTCGTACCAGGCACGGGTGTCCGGTCCGGACGGGATCCGGTGCGGGGGAACGGCGTTCACGACGTTGACGACGGCCATGAACGGATGAACTCCGGCCGCGGCCGCCGGGTTACGCAGTGCAGCCGGTTCTGTGCGCAACGTAAACACCGGGGAAGTGGAGTCCCACATTCGGGACGCAAGCGTGTTCGCCCGTAGCGGAGGGAACCCTGCTGACCGGCATGGAGTGTCAGTCCTCCCGGGTAAGACATTCCTAGTGGATCGGGGCGACACGCTGATTTGAGCGGCTTCCGTTCGCCATCGGCGTACACGTGTGACGGGTATCTGCCTGGCCTGCGGGAACATCGTCTCGCACCATCGGGTTGGAGCAGTAGTCGGCTCTTACAGCCGGTTTTCCTCACCGACGTGGGGGTGAGCCGTGGACGGATGTCGGCAGTTGGAATGAGCTGTCCCGTCCCGCGGGACTAGCATGCGGAAGGACAGGGCGGGGACCGACCCCGAACTGCCCGACCGCTCTGAGGAGCGATAAACGATGTTCGAGAGGTTCACCGACCGCGCGCGGCGGGTTGTCGTCCTGGCTCAGGAAGAAGCCCGGATGCTCAACCACAACTACATCGGCACCGAGCACATCCTCCTGGGCTTGATCCACGAGGGTGAGGGTGTCGCCGCTAAGGCCCTGGAGAGCCTCGGGATTTCGCTCGAGGCTGTTCGCCAGCAGGTTGAGGAGATCATCGGTCAGGGCCAGCAGGCCCCGTCCGGCCACATCCCCTTCACCCCGCGGGCGAAGAAGGTCCTGGAGCTTTCGCTCCGAGAGGCCCTCCAGCTCGGCCACAACTACATCGGCACCGAGCACATCCTGCTCGGCCTGATCCGCGAGGGCGAGGGCGTCGCCGCCCAGGTCCTCGTGAAGCTGGGCGCCGATCTGAACAGGGTCCGGCAGCAGGTCATCCAGCTGCTCTCCGGCTACACCGGGGGCGGCAAGGAGTCGGCCACCGCAGGCGGCCCGGCCGAGGGCACCCCCTCGACCTCGCTGGTCCTCGACCAGTTCGGCCGCAACCTCACCCAGGCTGCCCGCGAATCCAAGCTCGACCCGGTCATCGGGCGCGAGAAGGAGATCGAGCGGGTCATGCAGGTGCTGTCCCGCCGGACCAAGAACAACCCGGTCCTCATCGGCGAGCCCGGCGTCGGCAAGACCGCCGTCGTCGAGGGCCTCGCCCAGGCCATCGTCAAGGGCGAGGTGCCCGAGACCCTCAAGGACAAGCACCTGTACACCCTGGACCTGGGTGCACTGGTCGCCGGTTCCCGCTACCGCGGTGACTTCGAGGAGCGCCTGAAGAAGGTCCTCAAGGAGATCCGCACCCGCGGCGACATCATCCTGTTCATCGACGAGCTCCACACCCTCGTGGGTGCGGGTGCCGCCGAGGGCGCGATCGACGCCGCGAGCATCCTGAAGCCCATGCTGGCCCGTGGTGAGCTCCAGACCATCGGTGCCACCACGCTGGACGAGTACCGCAAGCACCTGGAGAAGGACGCGGCCCTGGAGCGGCGCTTCCAGCCGATCCAGGTGGCGGAGCCCTCCCTGCCGCACACGATCGAGATCCTCAAGGGTCTCCGTGACCGGTACGAGGCCCACCACCGCGTCTCCATCACGGACGAGGCCCTGGTCCAGGCGGCCACCCTGGCCGACCGGTACATCTCGGACCGCTTCCTGCCGGACAAGGCGATCGACCTGATCGACGAGGCCGGCTCCCGGATGCGCATCCGCCGGATGACCGCGCCGCCGGACCTCCGCGAGTTCGACGAGAAGATCGCGGCCGTGCGCCGCGACAAGGAGTCGGCCATCGACTCCCAGGACTTCGAGAAGGCGGCTTCGCTCCGTGATTCGGAGAAGCAGCTGCTCGCCGCGAAGTCCAAGCGCGAGAAGGAATGGAAGGCCGGCGACATGGACGTCGTCGCCGAGGTCGACGGCGAGCTCATCGCCGAGGTCCTCGCGACCGCGACCGGCATTCCCGTCTTCAAGCTCACCGAGGAGGAGTCCTCCCGGCTGCTGCGCATGGAGGACGAGCTCCACAAGCGCGTCATCGGGCAGAAGGACGCCATCAAGGCGCTTTCGCAGGCGATCCGCCGTACGCGGGCCGGTCTGAAGGACCCGAAGCGCCCCGGTGGCTCGTTCATCTTCGCCGGCCCCTCCGGTGTCGGTAAGACCGAGCTGTCGAAGACGCTCGCCGAATTCCTCTTCGGCGACGAGGACGCGCTGATCTCCCTCGACATGTCGGAGTTCAGCGAGAAGCACACGGTTTCCCGTCTCTTCGGTTCGCCCCCCGGCTACGTGGGCTACGAAGAGGGCGGCCAGCTGACCGAGAAGGTCCGCCGGAAGCCGTTCTCCGTCGTCCTCTTCGACGAGGTCGAGAAGGCGCACCCGGATATCTTCAATTCGCTGCTCCAGATCCTGGAAGACGGTCGCCTGACCGACTCCCAGGGACGGGTGGTCGACTTCAAGAACACGGTCATCATCATGACGACCAACCTGGGTACGCGGGACATCTCCAAGGGCTTCAACCTGGGCTTCGCCGCCCAGGGTGACGTCAAGACCGGTTACGACCGGATGAAGGCGAAGGTCAACGAAGAGCTCAAGCAGCATTTCCGGCCCGAGTTCCTCAACCGCGTCGACGACACGGTCGTCTTCCACCAGCTCAGCCAGGAAGACATCATCCAGATCGTCGACCTGATGATCGCCAAGGTGGACGAGCGCCTCAAGGACCGCGACATGGGCATCGAGCTCAGCGGTGACGCGAAGATGCTCCTGGCCAAGCGCGGCTACGACCCGATCATGGGTGCCCGCCCGCTGCGCCGGACCATCCAGCGCGAGATCGAGGACCTGCTGTCGGAGAAGATCCTCTTCGGCGAGCTGCGCCCCGGTCACATCGTGGTGGTCGGCGTCGAGGGTGAGGGTGAAGAGGCCAAGTTCACCTTCCGCGGCGAGGAGAAGTCGGCGCTGCCCGATCTCCCGCCGATCGAGGCCACGGGCTCCGGCCCGGACCTGTCGAAGGGCGCGTAAGCGCGAGCTGCACCGAGGGGCGGCCCCTGGGACCTACGGGTTCCGGGGGCCGCCCCTTTGTGCGCGGGCTTTCGGGAGCCGGCTTTCCGTGGCCGGGCGCGGTGACAAGCCGCACAGAACAAAACGGACCTACTACGGGAATTCGTAGCCTCTCGCGTCCGGTTTGTCCCCGCGTTACCCCTGGACGGACCGCGTCAACGGGTCCGCCGGAGCCGCCCCGGCTACGAGCCGGAGTAGTAAAAGGGATGTTTGGGGAAGAGCGGGGACGCGGGTTACCAAGGTGGGGCAAGCCCGGCAGGGGCGGCGAAGGCCGCGGTGCCGGGATCTTTCTTGCCCGCATCCTGTCCCCGGCCCCGGAGGTCCCCGCATGTCCGCGAAGCGCGTCAGCACCCGTCGTACCCGTACCGCCCTCGCCGCCACCGCGCTCGGTGCGACGCTGGCCCTCGGGGCCGGGACGACCGCCTTCGCCGCCGACCAGGCCCCCGCCGCCAAGGCCGGCCTGTGGGACAAGCCCGTCGCCCGCTACACGCTCTCCGCGACCTTCGGCAAGGGCGGCAGCATGTGGGCCCACAAGCACTCCGGCCAGGACTTCGCCGTCCCCGTCGGCACCCCCGTGCACGCCGCCTCCGCCGGTACCGTCGTCAAGGCGGGACCCAACGGCGGCGGTGACGGCCCGGCCTACGGCAACGCCATCGTGATCAAGCACGCGAACAACACGTACTCCCAGTACGCGCACCTCTCGAAGATCCAGGTCAAGATCGGCCAGAAGGTCGCCGTCGACCAGCAGATCGCCCTGTCCGGCAACACCGGCAACTCCAGCGGTCCTCACCTGCACTTCGAGATCCGCACCACCCCGAACTACGGCTCCGCGATCAACCCGGTCGCCTTCCTGCGCACCGTCGGCATCACCGTCTGACCTGCCCGAGCCCTACGGCTCAGACGAGCCAGGAGTGGGTCGGCTTGGTCTTGCCGAGCTTGTTGTTCTTCAGACCCGTGATCTGCTCCTGGTTCAGAGCCTGGTCGAAGATCCGGATGTGGTCCAGCGGACCCATCCAGGAGGCGCTCCAGATCTCGTGGTGGCGGGCCCGCCCCAGCTGGAGCGGCCCCGGGCCCGCCCAGATCCCGGAGACCTGCGCCTGACCGGCCTGCTTGTCGTCCACCCACAGCGCGATGGTCTTCTTCTCCGCGTCGTAGGTGCCCGTCAGCAGCGCCCACTGCCGGGTGGTGTCCACGGTGTCCGCCACCACCTGCTGGGCCGTCGCCGCCTGGCCCTTGTCCCCGGTCTGCACCCGGAACACCCACGCCTTCTTGCCGTTCACCACCTCGAAGCCCAGCTCGAAGGAGTACGAGACCCCGTCACCCTGGCTCACGGCCATCCGGGGGCCGGTCTCGGAGACGTTGTAGGCGCGGGTGGAGACGGTGAAGCTCTTCGTGACGTCCACGGCCGCCTCCGCGCCCTGCGCGTAGGAGTCCGCCGAGCCCTTGAACCGGATCTCGGTCCGGTTGGCCAGCTCGCCCAGCGAGGCGCCCGGGCTCAGGGCGATGCCCATCTTGCCGTTGCGGTCGCGCAGCACATTCGGTTCACCGGGGACCGTGGGGGAGTCGTCCTCGGACTTCTTGTCCGGGGCCTTGGACCCGCCCGAGGGGCTGGGCGAGCCCGAGGAGGAGGCGACCGGCTTGTCCTTCGGCTGGTCGCCGCCGCCCATCAGGAAGAACGCCGCGCCCGCCGCCACCAGCACCACCGCCAGCGCCCCGCCCCCGATGGCCAGGAACCGGCGCTTGCGCCGCTGGGCCTCGGTGGCGTCGGCCAGCGCCTGCCAGTCCGGCGTGGGGCCGGCGCTGAAGGTCTCGGGTATCGGCGGCGGGAAGGTCTCGTCCGCCACGGGCGGCGGCCCGAAGCCCTGCCCCGGCTGCCCGGGCGCGGGCTGTCCGGGCGCCGGCTGCGGCTGGTAGGGGTTGGACTGCCCAGGCTGTGGATAGCCGTAGCCGCCGCCGGAGGCGGGGCCGGGCTGGGGGGCGTTCGGGCGATCCGTACCGTCAGTCATGGCACGGATGCTAGAACATCACCGCCGGCCCGTGACCCCCGGCCGATCCGACCGAGCCCTCCGCCGGGCGGGAGCGGGGCGTCAGCCCGGCAGCTGGATGACCGGGAAGCTGCCCGTCGCCGTCGGGGCGTGCTCCGGCAGCCACAGGACCGCCACCGCCCCCGCGGCCGCCCCCTCGTTCTCCGCGCCGCCCGGCGCCGCGACGTTGCGGAACGTCAGCCGGGCGCCCAGGACGCGGGCCTGGCCCTCCGCGATGGTCAGGCCGAGGCCGTGCCCGACTCCCGCCCGGTCCGTGGAGCCGGTCCGGAATCGGCTCGGGCCCTCCCGCAGCAGCGCCTCGGGGAAACCCGCCCCGTGGTCCCGTACACGCACCACCCGGCCCTCGACGTCCACCTGGACCGGCGGCCTTCCGTACCGGGCGGCGTTGGCCAGCAGGTTGCCCAGGATCCGCTCCAGGCGGCGCGGGTCGGTGCTGACGATCTCGTCCGCGACCACCCGTACCGTGGCCTCCGGCATCAGCGCCGTGACCCGGCGGGCCACGAACTCGCCCAGCGCCACGTCCTGGAGCTCGGCCCGCTCGGAGGCCCCGTCCAGCCGGGCCACCTCCAGCACGTCCTCCACCAGGGCACGCATCGCCTGCGCCCGGTCGCGCACCAGCTCCGTCGGCCGGCCCGGGGGCAGCAGCTCCGCGGCGGTGAGCAGGCCCGTCACCGGGGTACGCAGCTCGTGCGCGATGTCGGCGGTCACCCGCCGCTCGGCCTCCAGCCGCTGCTGGAGGGCGTCGGCCATGGCGTCCACCGCCCGCGCGAGGTCGTCCGTCTCGTCGCGTACGACACCGCCCACCGCGTCCCGTACGCGGACCTCGGGATCCCCGTGCGCCACCCGCTGGGCGGCGGCCGCGGCCTTGCGCAGCCGGCTGGAGATCTGCCCGCCGATGAGCACGCCGAGCGCCGAGCCGCCGATGACGACGGCCAGGGAGCCGATGACGAGGGCCCGGTCCAGGTCGCGCACCATGTTGGCGCTCTCCCGGAACTGGTGGTGCATGGACAGCACCTGCGCGTTGCCGAGCGGGACGGCCGCCCACACCTCGGGGGCCCGCTTGGGGGTCTCCTGGATGTAGGTGCCGCGCCGCCCGGAGCGGGCCTTGTCGCGCAGCTCGGCCGGCAGCTCCGGGTCGTTGACCTTGGCGCCCCAGATGGGCTTGCGGCCGGCGTCGGGGGTGCGGGCGATGTACTGCACCCGCTCCAGCTCCGAGTCGCGGGCGCTCTCCAGCATCGACACGCGGGCGGCGCTGTGCACCACCAGGCTCAGGGCGAGCGCGGTGAGGGCGCCGACGGCGGCGATGGCGAGCGTGATCTTCCAGCGGATCCCCGTGCGCAGGGTGAAACGCCTCATGCTGTGGTTCTCATGCCTTGAGTTTGTATCCGAAGCCGCGGACCGTCTCGATCCGGTCCTGCCCGATCTTGGTCCGCAGCCGCTGGACGTGGACGTCCACGACGCGGGTGTCCCCGCCCCAGTCGTAGTCCCACACCCGCTCCAGGAGCCGGTCGCGGGACAGGACGGTGCCGGGCGCGGAGGAGAACTCCAGCAGCAGCCGCATCTCGGTGGGGGTCAGGGCGACGGGCGCACCGGCCCGCAGGACCTCCATGCCCTCGGTGTCGACCTCCAGGTCGCCGAAGGACAGCACCCCGCGCTCGTCGGAGCCGTCGCCGTCCGCCCCGCCGTTGCCGCCGCCCCGCACGCCGCCGGCGTGGCCGAAGCGGCGCAGCACCGCGCGGATGCGGGCGACGAGGACCGAGCCGTCGAAGGGCTTGGTGACGTAGTCGTCGGCGCCCGCCTCCAGGCCCAGGACCACGTCGATGGAGTCGGCGCGCGCCGA
Organism: Streptomyces sp. NPDC006687; assembly: GCF_040636215.1. Lineage (NCBI taxonomy): Bacteria > Bacillati > Actinomycetota > Actinomycetes > Kitasatosporales > Streptomycetaceae > Streptomyces > Streptomyces sp. NPDC006687. Next base: position 17,861 of record NZ_JBEYJJ010000027.1, read on the forward strand.
GAGCATGATGACGGGGACGGTGGACTCGTCGCGGATGCGCCGGCACAGGCTCACCCCGTCCATACCGGGCACCATCACGTCCAGCAGGGCGATGTCCGGGCGATCGGCCCGGAAGGACTCCAGGCCGGACAGGCCGTCGGGCATGGCGGTGACCAGGAACCCGTCGCGCTCCAGCGCCAGGGTCGTGGCCTCGCGGATGACGTCGTCGTCCTCCACGAACAGCACGTGGGTCTCGGCCATGCCGTGCCTCACTCTTCCGCTCTGCCGGTCAGTTCTTCTGGGAGGAGACGGCCGGAGCCGGCTGGCCCGTGCCGTCGCCGACGTTGCTGTACTCCGAATGCACCCGGTCCTGCTCGGCGAACTTCTCGCCGTTCCACCGGTAGGTGATCACGTCCTCGCCGGAGGGGTAGGCGGCCGCGTCGCTCTTGCCGTAGACCGGCTTGCTGATCACCAGGTCGCCCCGGTCGATCTCGGCGTAGACGGGCGGCTGCTCGTCGGCGAAGACATTCTCGTACTTCCCGCCGTCCGAGCGGTACACGTACGAGCCGCGGCCCAGGGCGTCGGCGCAGGACAGGACGTTGACCACGATGTCGGCCACGCTGTTGCCGGTGACCTTCCCGTAGCTGACGTCGACGGGGTACTCCTTGCCCGTGCAGGGCTTGAGGTCCCGCTTGATCTCGGCGCTGACCTTGGGATCGGCCTTCAGCAGGGCGACGGGGTCGACCTTCTTGAGCGGGTTGGCCGTCCCCGCGGCGGGGGAGTGGCCCGGGGCCACGGGGCCGCTGGGCACGGACGTGGGCTGGTTCGGCTGGGTGTTGCGGGCCACCGACTCCGTACGGGCCGGGCCGCCGTCGCGCAGACCGGTGCCGCCGGCGGAACAGCCGGCGGCGAACAGCACTGAGCCGACGAGGACGACCGTCCCCGCCGACGTCAGGACCAGCGAGCTTCTCCCGCTCAGACTTGGGCCGTTCAGGCCGCGCACCGCTCCCGCCCCTCGTACCGCGTGGTGTGGTCGCCGCGTTCGAGCGCACGCATGTCCAGGTCCCGGCTCTCCAGCTCCTGGCGGAGCCGGGCCAGTGCGCGGTGCAGGGTGCTCTTCACGGTTCCCGCCGACATTCCGAGCGCCGCGGCCGTCTCCTCGGTGCTCATCTGCTCCCAGTGTCGCAGCACCACGACGCTGCGCTGCTTGGGCGCCAGAACCTTGAGGATGTCCATGAGCAGGGCGCGGTCGGCGCGCTGGTCGGAGCCGTCCTCGACGGAGGCGTCCGGGAACTGCTCGGTGGGGACCTCGTCGAGCTTGCGGGCCCGCCACCACTCGGTCCGGGTGTTGATCATGACGCGGCGCAGGTAGGCGTCGGCCAGGGACTTGTCGGCGATGCCGTCCCAGCGGCCGTACGTGCGCACGAGGGCGGTCTGGAGGAGGTCCTGCGCGTCCGTGGGGTCCGGGACCAGGCGCCGGGCGCTGCGCAGCAGGGCGTCCTGCCGCGTGCGTACGTACTCCTCGAACTCGAGTACATCTCCGTGCGCCATCTAGACCGCCTCCGCTGCCGTCCCCGTCACCCGCTGCGTCACCGCTGCCTTACGGATCCGAAGGTACGGAGGGGTTGTCACGGCACTGTGCGGGTCAGCCTGCGGTGGGCGCACGGACACCCGTAGGTTGTGTAACAGCGCCGGTGAGCTGGGGTTTCCGGGGCCTGAGCGGAATGCGCCCCTCCGGCGGCGGGCCGCCCCATTGGTGCGGGGCCGGCCTGCGGATTCCGCGGTAGCACCCCGCGGAATCCGCACCGGGGACGCGCCCCGGGTACGCGCCCCGGGGCCGGGGCTCCGTACGGAGCCTAGGACTGCGGCAGCCGGTACATCCCGCGGGCGAGCGGCTCCACGAGGCCGTCCGACACCAGCCCGTCCAGCGCCCTGGCCCGCTGCACCGGCTCGTCCCACACCGCGTCGAGCTGCGCCTGGGCCACCGGTCCCGACGCCTCGCGCAGGACCGCCAGCAGCCGGCCGCGTACCTGCCGGTCGGTCCCGGCGTACGTCTGCCCGCGCCGCGGCGGCCCGTCGTGCGCGGGCTTCCCGGCCAGCCGCCAGGCGCACAGCCGGGCCACCGGGCAGCGGACGCAGTCCGGGCTCTTGGCGGTGCAGATCAGCGCGCCCAGCTCCATGGAGGCCGCCGCCCAGCGGGCCGCCGTGGCCTCGTCCTCGGGCAGCAGCTCCCGGGCCAGGCGCCGCTCGGCGGCGGTGGTCGCGTTCGGCGGGTACTCCACGCCGGTCGCGGCACGGGCGAAGACCCGGCGCACGTTGGTGTCGAGCACCGGGTGCCGCTGCCCGTACGCGAAGGAGGCCACCGCCGCGGCCGTGTACTCGCCGATCCCGGGCAGCGCGAGCAGCTGCGCGTGGTCGCGCGGTACGTCGCCGCCGTGGCGTTCCGTTATGGCCGCCGCCGCGCCGTGCAGGCGCAGGGCCCGGCGGGGGTAGCCCAGGCGCCCCCAGGCGCGGACGGCCTCGCCCGGTGCCTCGGCGGCCAGGTCGGCGGGCCGGGGCCAGCGGGCGAGCCACTGCTCGTACACCGGCAGGACCCGGCTGACGGGGGTCTGCTGGAGCATGAACTCGCTGACCATGACCCCCCAGGGGCCGGCCTCGGGGCGGCGCCAGGGCAGATCGCGGGCGTGCTCGTCGAACCACGCGATGACGGGCTCGTGCAGCGCGGACGCGGGCGCGGGGGGTACGGAGAGTGGGGTGGATTCGGCGGATGCAGTCATGTCAGGGGCATCCTGGCACGTTCTGCGGCCCGCGCGCCGGGCCGGGACCGGTGAACCAGACAGCCGCGCGGATCCCGCTCCCCTGCACGGCGGCGACCACCCGGGCCATCGGTCCGGTCAGCAGCGCCACGGCCAGCGCGCCCAGCGAGACGCCGAGCAGCAGGCCCATCGCCACGTCGTGCGGGTAGTGCGCCCCCACGAACACCCGGGAGAAGGCCATGAGCACGGCCATCGGCACGGTCAGCACCGCCAGCCGCGGCACGGCCAGCGCCAGCGCCACGGCGGCGGCGCCCGCGATGGCGGAGTGGTTGCTGGGGAAGGACCAGTCCCCGTACGGCGGGCACGGCAGCAGCGACGCGGCCGCCCCGGCCACCGCCCGGCAGGGCCGCTCCTCGTCGACGGTCGACTTCACCAGCTCGGAGGCGACGTACACGAGCGCGGTGACCAGCGGCGCCAGCACCGCCCGCGCCACCGCCACGGGGTCGCGCCGCCCGCGCGCACGCCACCAGACGGATATGAAGAGCAGCCCGAAGAGCAGGAGCCCGTACTCGGTCCAGACCTCGAAGGCCGACTGCACCCAGGGGGGCGCGGCGTGGGCGAAGTCGGTGATGTCGCGGTAGAGGGCGGAGGTGTCCATGGTGACTGACCGTACTCAACCCCTGTTCGACGCCGCGTCAGACCCTGGCTTGATCCCGGCGGTCGGACGTCGTACCGCAGGATGATCATCGGCAAAACCCTCCGCGTTGCGCGGCATGGGGGGCGCTGATCGCGGCACGAGTTCTCGTAAGGTTCGGTACGTGGGATCTCTGCGCAATCCGGTCGGGCCGCTTCCCTCCTCCATTTACTGGCGGCGGAGGGCTGTGCTGGCGTCCGTAGCCGCGCTCGTCGCGCTGCTCGCCGTATGGTTCGTCAGTTCCGGCGGGAGCGGGACGAGTACCAACGGCAAGGGCGGCGGCGGCTCCGGCCCGGTCCGAACGATCACCCCCGGCCCCTCCGGCTCCGGCCCGGCGATCAGTCAGGCCCCGGGCGGGCGCGCCGAGTCGGGCGGTGGCGCGGGCTCCGGTTCCGGATCGGGCGGCGGCGCGTCCAGGAACCCCGACCAGGGCGGGGGCGCGGGCTCCGGCTCCTCCTCCGGCGACGCGGGCGCCGCTCAGGCCATCCCGGCGGACTCCCCGCTGCCCACCTGCGCGCCGAGTGCGGTGCAGTGGGAGGTCAAGAGCGTGAAGAACGAGTACGAGACGAGCGAGAAGCCGCGCCTCGAACTGCTCGTCCGCAACGTCTCCGGCAGCACCTGCAAGCTCGGACTCGGGCCGCGCCAGGCGGTCGTGACGATCTTTCAGACGACCGGGGCCAAGCAGGTCTGGTCCTCCGCCGACTGCCCCTCCGGCCCGGCCAACGCCTTCTTCCGCGTGCCGGCCCAGGGCGAGGCGAAGCAGACGCTGGAGTGGGACCGCAAGCTGAGCGCCCCGGACCAGTGCCAGACGCCCCCGGCGGGCAGCCCGGCACCGGACACCTACGTGGTCGAGGCCCGCAGCCCGGGCCTGCCGGTGGCCCGTACGTCCTTCGTCCTCAAGCAGGACTGACCCTCAGGCGGGACCGGTCCTCAGGTGGGGCTGGTCCTCAGGCGGGACTGGCTCGTCAGGCGGGGCCAGGGCGTGCGCGTCCGGTGTGCCCGGGGCGCGCGGCCGGGATCAGACGTACCGCTCCAGGATGGACGATTCGGCGAGCCGCGAGAGGCCCTCGCGGACGCTGCGGGCCCGTGCCTCGCCGACGCCGTCCACGGTCTGGAGGTCGTCCACGCTGGCGGCGAGCAGCTTCTGCAGCCCGCCGAAGTGCTCCACCAGCCGCTCGATGATCGCCCCCGGCAGCCGCGGAACCTTCGCCAGCAGCCGGTACCCGCGGGGCGACACCGCCGAGTCCAGGGTCTCGGGCGAGCCCGTGTACCCCAGGGCCTTCGCCACGATCGCCAGCTCCAGCAGTTCCGGATGCGTCAGCGCGTCCAGTGCCGGGAGCGCCTCCTCGACCGTGCGGGAACGCTTCGCCGTCGGTTCCGGAACGTAGTCCCGGATCACCAGCTCCCGCTCCTGCTCGATGCCGACCGTCAGCTCGTCCAGCTGGAGCGACAGCAGTCGCCCGTCCGTGCCCAGTTCGACCACGTACTCGGCGATCTCGGTCGCGATCCGGCGGACCATTTCCAGCCGCTGGGCCACCGCCGTCACGTCGCGCACCGTGACCAGGTCCTCGATCTCCAGCGCCGACAGCGTCCCCGCGACCTCGTCCAGGCGCAGCTTGTACCGCTCCAGCGTGGCGAGGGCCTGGTTCGCGCGGGAGAGGATCGCCCCCGACTCCTCCAGGACCCGCCGTTCCCCGTCCACGTACAGCGCGATCAGCCGCATCGACTGGGAGACCGAGACGACCGGGAAGCCGCACTGCTTCGAGACGCGGTCCGCCGTGCGGTGGCGGGTGCCGGTCTCCTCCGTCGGGATCGACGCGTCCGGCACCAGCTGGACACCGGCCCGCAGGATCTTCGTCAGGTCCTTGTCCAGGATGAGCGCCCCGTCGAGCTTGCACAGTTCGCGCAGCCGGGTCGCGGTGAACTCCACGTCCAGGACGAAGCCGCCGGTGCACATCGCCTCGACCGCCTTGTCCATGCCGAGGACGATCAGCCCGCCCGTGTTGCCGCGGACGATCCGCTCCAGGCCGTCACGCAGCGGCTGACCAGGTGCGACCGCGCTCAGGGAGGCGCGCATCAGCGCCTCGTGCTTGGAGCTCGCGCCCGACTTGCCGGATGCTGCTGCCCCGTCCTTGGCTGCCACTGCACTCCTCCGGTCGCGGGTTGCGCCGCCTGCGTAGGGCCGGGCGGACCAGCACAAAGTCTACCGGCGCCGCCTGTGCGCCCGCCGGGGCTTGGCCCGCACCGCCGCGGCGGCTGCCCGGACGGCCCCGCTGACCTGCGCCCCGGCCCGGCGGGCGGAGCCCATCATTCCGCCGTGGCGCGGTCCTTGGCCGGCGTACGGGAGCGGCCGCGCGGCAGGACCCGGAGCGCCTCGCCCATGTCCGCCACCTCCGTCACCTTCATCCCCGGCGGCACCTTGCCCGGGTCCGCCGGCACCAGCGCGTGCGTGAACCCGAGGCGGTGGGCCTCCGCGAGGCGCCGCTGCACCCCGGTCACCCGCCGCACCTCGCCGGCCAGTCCGACCTCGCCGATGGCGACCAGGTTCTTCGGCAGCGGTACGTCACTCGCAGCGGAGGCCAGCGCCAGCGCGATCGCCAGGTCGGCGGCCGGCTCCGTCAGCTTCACCCCGCCCACCGTCGCGCTGTAGATGTCCCGCTTGCCCAGCGCGGTGATCCGGCCGCGCTGCTCCAGCACCGCCAGCATCATCGAGACCCGCGAGGTCTCCAGACCGGAGGTGGTGCGGCGCGGGGAGGGGATCTGAGAGTCCACCGTCAGCGCCTGCACCTCCGCGACGAGGGGCCGCTTGCCCTCCAGGGTCACGGTCAGACAGGTCCCGGGCACGGCCTCGGCGCGCCGGGTCAGGAAGAGGCCGCTGGGGTCGGTGAGCCCGGTGATGCCCTCGTCGTGCAGCTCGAAGCAGCCGACCTCGTCCGTCGCCCCGTACCGGTTCTTCACCCCGCGCACCAGGCGCAGCCGGGCGTGCCGGTCGCCCTCGAAGCTCAGCACCACATCGACGAGGTGCTCCAGCAGGCGGGGGCCGGCGATGGCCCCGTCCTTGGTGACGTGGCCGACGAGGAGGGTGGCCATGCCGCGCTCCTTCGAGGCGCGGATCAGCGCCCCCGCCACCTCGCGGACCTGCGCCATGCCGCCCGGGGCGCCGTCGATCTCGGGGGAGGCGATGGTCTGGACGGAGTCCAGCACCAGCAGGGACGGCTGCACGGCGTCGAGGTGGCCGAGGACGGCGGAGAGGTCGGTCTCGGCGGCGAGGTAGAGGTGGTCGTCGAGGGCGTTGATCCGGTCGGCCCGCAGCCGCACCTGGCTCGCCGACTCCTCACCGGTGACGTACAGGGTGCGGTGGTCGCCGGAGGCCGCCTTCGCCGCGACGTCGAGCAGCAGCGTGGACTTGCCGACGCCGGGCTCGCCCGCGAGGAGCACGACCGCGCCGGGGACGAGCCCGCCGCCCAGGACCCGGTCCAGCTCGGCCACGCCGGTGCTGCGGGCGGTCGCCGTCCTGCCGTCGACCTGGGCGATCGGCAGCGCGGCGGCCGTGACCCGGCCGGCGGCGGTGGTGCGGACGGCGGGCGCGCCCATCTCCTCGACGGTGCCCCACGCCTGGCACTCCGGGCAGCGGCCGAGCCACTTCACGGTCGTCCAGCCGCACTCGGAGCAGCGGAAGGACGGCCGGTCCTTGGCGGATGAACGAGCGGTACGGGCAGCCATGCGCTCACCGTATCCGGCGCCACTGACAACGCGGCGCGGGCCGGGACCCCGCCGGTGGGACCGGCGTCAGGGGCGCGGTCAGCGGGATACCGATCTGTTCACCCGTAAGGGCTAAAACTGGGGAAGGCTTCCGGAGCCTCACCGGCGTGCCGCCTACCTTCACCAGGTGACCAGCAGCGACCAGGGAGACCCCGCATCACGCACCGGCGCACACCGGGCGCACAGGCGCACACCCCGACGGGACACCCCCGAACCGGAACACCCGGCGGGCGCCCCCGCCCCCCCGAACGTACCCGGGAGGCCCCGGCCTGCCGGAGCTGCCGGGGATGCAGGGGATGCCGGGACGTTTCGGGGCGCCGGGACGGTCGGGGATGCCGGGGCGCCTCGGGGCGCCGCGACGGCCGGGGCCGCCGGGGCCACCGGGGCCGCCGGGGGCCCCGATACGCCGGCCTCGCCGTTCGAGCCCTACCTCGACGGGCTGTTCACCTACTGCCTCTCCGTCCTGTGCGACCACGACGCCGCCACCGAGGTGCTCGGCGACGTCCTCGCCGTCGCCGACCGGCACCCCGGCCGGTGCCCCGACGAGGGCGGCCGGCGGGCCTGGCTCTACGCCCTCGCCCGCTGGGCCTGCCTGCGCCGGCTGGCCGAGCAGCGGCGCGCCCGCCAGGGGGCGCACTCCGCCCGGCGCACGCCGGAGCACACCGACCCCGAGCGTGCGCCCCGGGCGCAGGACCCGCTCGACGTGAGCGCCTACCGCCGTACCGAGCTCGCCCGTCTCGCCTGGCCGGAGGCCGCCGGTACCACGCCGGAGCAGCGCGAGGCCCTGGAACTCGCCGTCCGCCACCGCCTCGGCGTCAGCGAACTCGCCTCCGTCCTCGGCACCGCCGCCGGCGCCGCCCGCGAGCTGCTCCTGGCCGCCGCCTGCGAGGTGGAGCGCACCCGGGCCGCCCTCGCCGTCGTCGAGACCGGCAACTGCCCGGCCGTCTCCCGCCTCACCGGCGAAGACGGCGACCGCGACGTCCTGCTGTCCAGCACCCTGCGCGCCGAACTCGTCCGCCACGTCGACGACTGCCCCCGCTGCCGCCGCGTCGCCGAACGCGTCGGCGCCACCTCTCCCTGGCCCGGCTCCGGCGGTCTGCACGCCGCGCTCCCCCTCGTCGCCGCCCCCCGTGGCGCCGTCCGCGCGGCCATGCTGCGTTCCGGCCGGCGGCGCGGCGGCCGGCCGGGCCCGCGCTTCGACCGCACCGGCTTCCCCATGGACCCCAAGGACCGCGCCGCCCGGCGCGACCGGCTCCGGGCCCGGGCCGTGACCACCACCGTCGTGGCCACCGTCGTCGCCGCCCCCGTCATCGCCCTGTGGGCCGCCTACCGGGGCGCCCCCACCATCGGCGAACCCGTCGGCGACGGCACCCGTATCTCCGCCGGCGAGGCGGAGTTCCCGCCGCCGCTCATCGACGGCCGCCCGCTGACGGCGTACGAGAACACCGGCAACACCGCCCGTACGACCGGCGAACCCGGCTTCGCCACCGGCACCGCGGCCCCCGACGTCTCCGTCGCGGTGATCAGCAGCGGCGCCCCCGCCACCCCGGAGGCCGCCGGCCCCGGCTCCCCCGGCCGGCTCACCGTCTCCGCCATCACCCGGGGCGGCACCACCCTGCTCACCCTCAGCGCCTCCGGCGGCAGCCCCGTCGACTGGCGGCTGTGGTGCGACGCGCCCTGGCTGCGCGCGAGCCAGACGGCGGGCACCCTCGCCCCCGGGGAGTCGGTCACGCTGCGGATCACCGTCGACGCCGAGGCCCAGCCCGTCGGCGCCTGGAGCGCCCGCGTCGGCCTCGACCCCGGCGGAGCGGTCGTCTCGATCCAGGGCCGAGGCCGCCCCGCGCCCGACCCCGACCCGACCCCGCCCGCCCCGGACCCCACCCCGACACCGACGCCGACCCCCACACCGACCCCGACCCCGCCGGCCCCCGACCCCACTCCGGCCCCGCCGACGCCCACCCCGACGCCGTCGCAGCCCACGGAGCCGGCACCGTCGGGCGGCCCGGGAGGAGGAACGGTTACCCCGGACCCGGCACCCTGAGGGGGTGCCGGGCCGGCCGGGCTACGCCGGGTCCGCCGGGTGCGGGGCCATCGGCAGCAGTGACGCCAGCCGCGCCTCGCACAGCTTCACCAGCTCCGCGTACGCCTCCGGCCCCATCAGCTCCGTCAACTCCGCCCGGTACGACACGTACACCGGGTCACCGCCCCCGTGCGCGGAGGTCGCCGACGTGCACCACCAGTGCAGATCGTGACCGCCCGGCCCCCACCCCCGCCGGTCGTACTCCCCGATTGACACCTGGAGGATCCGCGTGTCGTCCGGCCGGTCGATCCACTCGTACGTACGCCGGATCGGCAGCTGCCAGCACACGTCCGGCTTCGTCTCCAGCGGCTCCTGCCCGCTCCTCAGCGCCAGGATGTGCAGCGAACAGCCCGCCCCGGCGGGGAAGCCGGGCCGGTTCAGGAAGATGCACGCCCCGTCCCAGCGGCGGGTCTGCTTCTCCCCGTCGTCGTCGAACTGCGTCCAGCCGCTCTCGCTGCCGACGTCGTGGAACTGCCACAGCTCCGGGGTCAGCCGCGCCACGTGCCCGGCGACCCGCTGCTCGTCGTCCTCGTCGGAGAAGTGCGCGCCCAGCGTGCAGCAGCCGTCCGCGGCCCGGCCCGCCTGGATGCCCTGGCAGCCCTGGCCGAAAATGCACGTCCAGCGCGAGGTCAGCCAGGTCAGGTCGCAGCGGAAGACCTGCTCCTCGTCGGCGGGGTCGGGGAACTCCACCCAGGCCCGGGGGAAGTCCAGGCCCTTCTCGTCCGCCGCCGCCTTTCCCTTGCTCTTCTTCGGCTCGTTCTTGCTGGCCTTCTTCGTATTTGGCACAAAGCCAAGCGTAAGCGCCCCTTACTCCACTGCCCCGCGTTCGGCCCAGTAGCGTTTCCCGTATGAGACTCGGTGTCCTGGATGTGGGTTCGAACACGATCCATCTGCTGGTGGTGGACGCGCACCCCGGCGCGCGCCCGCTGCCCGCGCACTCCCACAAGGAGCAGCTGCGCCTCGCCGAGCTGCTCGACGAGCGCGGTGCGATCACCCCGGAGGGCGTCGAGCGCCTGGTTTCGGTCATCGGCGAGGCCGTGCAGGCCGCCGAGGACAAGGGCTGTGAGGACGTGCTGCCGTTCGCGACCAGCGCGGTGCGGGAGGCCCCCAACGCCGACGAGGTCCTGGCCCGCGTCAAGGCCGAGACCGGCGTGGAGCTGCCGGTGCTCAGCGGGGAGGACGAGGCCCGGCTGACCTTCCTCGCGGTCCGGCGGTGGTTCGGCTGGTCGGCGGGCAAGCTGCTGGTCCTCGACATCGGCGGCGGCTCGCTGGAGATCGCGTTCGGCATCGACGAGGACCCCGACGCCGCCGTCTCCCTCCCGCTGGGCGCGGGCCGCCTCACCGCGGCCTGGCTGCCGGGCGACCCGCCGGACCCGGCGGACGTGAAGGCGCTACGGCGGTACGTGCGGGCGCAGATCGCCCGCTCCGTCGGCGAGTTCAGCCGCTTCGGGGCCCCGGACCACGTGGTGGCCACGTCGAAGACCTTCAAGCAGCTGGCCCGCATCGCCGGCGCGGCGCGCGAGGCGGACGGCCTGTACGTCCAGCGCGACCTGACGCGGAAGTCCCTGCAGGAGTGGGTCCCCCGCCTGGCGACGATGACGACGGCGGAACGTTCCACCCTCCCGGGCGTCTCCGACGGCCGCGCCTCCCAGCTCCTGGCGGGCGCCCTGGTGGCGGAGGCGGCGATGGACCTCTTCGGCGTGGACACCCTGGAAATCTGCCCCTGGGCCCTCCGCGAGGGCGTCATCCTCCGCCGCCTGGACCACCTGCCGTAGGGCGCCGGGGCCCGGGTACGGGTCCGCGCGGCGCGCGGCCGGCGACACACCCCGCTCACGACGCGCCGGGCCCGCCGTCTCCCTCGGCGAGGGGGCGGGGTGGCCGGGGGCCGGACAGGCCGGGCATCCGGGCCGGCCTCAGCGGTGGCCGGGGCCTCCCTGCGCCGCAGATCGCTGCGCGCTTCTCCCGTCTCGGCGGCTGCGGGCCGTCTTGGGGGCGCTTGACGTGCGGCTTCACCGATCAGCCGCCCACCGCCTTGCTCGGATCGTCCAGCCAGGCGTACTGGTGGTGCGGGTCGACGGTGATGCCGAAACGGGTGATGTGCGGGCGGTCGTGGAGCTCGTACCAGGTGAACGCCGCTGTCACCTCAGCCCACAGGTCGCGGGGGCCCCAGGAAGTGACCGCGCCGTCCTCCCACCAGTCGGCGTAGCGGACGATGGTGGCGGATGTGCCTGCCTCGTCGACGAACTGGATCTTCCGGTCGGCGCCTTCGCTACGGTGGGAGAAGGAGACGTCCGGTACCTGGAGTCCGATGGCGAAGTCTTGGAGGTATCCGCCGGACAGGACCTGGTCCGGCGCGATCGGTGATCTGCGGCTCGTGGACTCCTCCGGGACGTGAAGTTCGACGGTCGGCCGGTCGGCGCGGACCCACATGTACGCGGAGGAGCCGATGAACCGCCCTTGGGCCTGACCACCGTGGACGGTGAGGCCCAGCAGGCCCGCGTTGCTGTAGGCCGTGCCGAAGGGTGTCAGGATCTGTCCCCCGTCGTGGGTCTGCTCGACCCATGAGTGGGGGACCCGGCGGACTGCGGCTGTGCTGATCACCCGGTCGAAGGGGGCCCGGTCCGGGGCGCCGAGGAGGCCGTCCCCCGGGATCACCAGCGGTGCGTAGCCCTGGGATTCCAGGGTGACGGCGGCTGTGGCGGCCAGGGTCTCGTCGACCTCGACCGTGGTCACCCGCTCGGCGCCGACACGTTCGCTGAGCAGGGCGGTGTGGTAGCCGGAGCCGGTACCGATCTCCAGGACGGCGTGTCCGGGGTCCAGCTGGAGGGCGGTGAGCTTGCGCATGACGATGTCGAGGGCCGACACGGACGATGTGAACTCGCCCGTAGCCGGGGCCGTCGGCGTGGCGCCGTCGTTCAGCTGGGTCACCACCGACTGGTGGGGGTTCCAGACCGCCCGGCGCCAGGCGTCCGGATCCGCGCGGCGATCCACGAAGGTCCACAGGCCCTCCGGGTCCTGGACCGGGAGCCAGAGGGCCTCCGGGACGAACGCCTCCCGGTCCACGCTGTCGAAGGCCCGTGCCAGCCAGGGTGAGCGCAGTAACCCCGCGGTGAGCAGGGCCTCGCGGCAGATCTCCCGGTTCACTTCTTGCCCGGCGGCGGAGGGGGAGGGGAGGACGGCTGGGGGGCCGGCCGGCTGCCGTCCGGGCTGCCGCCTGTCGGGGGCGGCGTCCACGGCTTGTCCTCGGGAGGTCCGTTGTGCTTGCCCATGAGGGTCTCCTGTGGGGTTGAGGCAACGGCCCAGCCGTATCCGCAGAGTCGGCAGCGGCCATGGGGCCGCCGTATGGGGTTGACACCCCGTGCGGTGCCGGGTGGCGTCGCCGTGACCAGCACGATACGAAGGCCGCGGGATTTCGTCCGGCCGGTTGCGGTGGATTGCGCAGAGCTGGACGCGGATTGATTCCCGCTGGTCAGGCGGGAGCAATCGCGTGGCGTGCGCGGGCTATCAGGCGGTGGGCCTTCGGGCCGTACGCGGCCGCGGAGTCCAGGGCGTCCCACACCCGTCCGTACAAGTCGAGGTCGTCGGCCGAGTCGTAGGTCAGCTCGGTGTTGATGGTCTCGACGATGACGCGTTCCTCGTCGAAGATCCAGAACCCGTGCTTCGGGGTGAGGGGCAACGGGGTGCCCAGCGGCACGATGCCGAGTTGCACCGTGTTCATGCCGATCAGCCCGGCGAGGCGGTCGAGCTGGCCGGTCATGACCTCGCACGGGCATACGAGTGCGTGCAGGGCGCCTTCCCACAGCAGAACGCGGAAGAGCTTTCCGGATTCGTACAGCACTTCCTGGCGGCGCATCCGAGCCGCGACCGCTGCCTCGGTGTCACGGGGGGACCTCATGAGCACACTGTTCGCTGCGAACAGGTGCCGGGCGTAATCCGGTGTCTGGAACAACCCAGGGATGACCGTTGCCTCGTATCCGCGCATCGTGGCGGTGCGCTGGTATTCCACGACATAGCGGTCCTGCACGGGACGGTGTCCCGCGGTCAGCTGGCGGCGCCAGGAACGCTGCTGGGAATTGAGGCCCCGCAGACGGCTCCTCAGTTCCTCAGCCTGTTCCGGTACCCCTGCGGCAGCCGCCCAGGCGTCGGTGTCGGCCTCTGTGGCGGTCTGGTTGCCGTTCTCCAGCCTGGACACCTTGGAACGCTGCCAGCCGAGACGGGTGGCGAAGTCCTTTCCGTTCATGCCGGTCCCGGCGCGCAGCTCCCGCAGCCGGGCGCCGAGGGCCAGCCTGGCGTTCTGGAAGTCGGTGGTCACACGGACGAACGTACCTGCGCCCATACCTCGGCAGAAGGAGAAGCCGCGTTCCAGGCACGGTCGCGGGCCCGGCACGCGGCGAGCACGTCGGCCGGGTCCTCGATGAGCTCGACGCCTGTGGTGACGTCGGCTTCGTCGATGTGGAAGCGGACCAGGATGCGCGAGTCGAACAGCCAGAAGTCGTAGTCGGGCAGTTCCAGCCGTACTGCCTCCGAGCGGCTCAGTACGCGGATGTCCTCGCCCGCGTCCATGTTTCCCGCCGCGCTGGCCATGAGGAAGCGCTGGCCGTCCGTGGGCGGGTCATCGATGAGCCGCACCCGGGAGAAGAGGGCACCCCGTGCGGCCTTTTCCCGGACGTTGACGTTCCACGGGTTGTCGGGCTGAGGTTCTGGATGGGTGCCGCGCATGAACGCCTGGAATCGTTCGCCCTCCCGGTCAGACGCGTACCCGCGGCGGGTCTCCAGTCGGAACGCGGTCAGTTCGAACTCGGTGAACAGGTGCGTGATCTCGTCGAACGGGACAGGCACGGTCACTCCTTCGGAGCGAAGCGGGTGAGGAGCGCACGCGGGATGACGACGAACGTCTCGTGCTCACCGACGTCACGCAGCTGAGCAAGGTGCGTGGGATCGGTCAGCCTCTCGCCCTGGACGACGATGTCGCCGGTTTCCTCGACCTCGTAGAGGGTCGGGCAGTTGCCGTGCTCCGAGGTGGTGCCGATGAACCGCAGGGTCATGGCGGACTCCGTCCTGACTGAGGGGCTTCAGGATGCTGCCCACGACGGCGCGCTGGGAGCGGATTGCCGCGGATTGCCGGATCCCGTCGCGGCTGGCCGATTGCACGCAACGAGCTCGTTTCCCCCGGGCGGCGGGCCGCAGGCGGCGGCCGCCAGGCGGTGTGAAAAGTATGACGAGAGCCGGTTCGGGTGTCCGGGTGGTGGTGGGGGGACCGTAATCTGGCGGGGTGGTCCGTAATCCGAGCAGCCGTGTGCCGAAAGTCGCCCTGTCCACCGCCTCCGTCTACCCGGAGACCACGGCGACGGCCTTCGAGATCGCCGCGCGCCTCGGGTACGACGGTGTCGAGGTCATGGTCTGGACGGACCCGGTCAGTCAGGACGTCGAGGCCCTGCGCCGGCTGTCGGACCGCCACGGGGTGCCGGTCCTCGCCGTGCACGCGCCGTGCCTGCTGATCACCCAGCGGGTGTGGTCCACCGACCCCTGGACCAAGCTCCAGCGGGCCCAGGCCGCCGCCGAGAAGCTGGGGGCGTCGACCGTCGTCGTGCACCCCCCGTTCCGCTGGCAGCGCCAGTACGCACGTGACTTCGTCAGCGGGATCTGGCGGATGGCGGACGAGACCGACGTCCGCTTCGCCGTCGAGAACATGTACCCCTGGCGCTACCGCGACCGCGAGATGCTCGCGTACGCGCCCGAGTGGGACGTGACCAAGGACGACTACCGGCACTTCACCGTCGACCTGTCGCACACCGCCACCGCCCGCACCGACGCCACCGCCATGATCGACCGGATGGGCGACCGCCTCGCCCACATCCACCTCGCCGACGGCAACGGCTCCGCCAAGGACGAGCACCTGGTCCCCGGACGCGGTACGCAGCCCTGCGCCGAGCTGCTGGCCGGGCTGGCCCGCAGCTCCTTCGACGGGCACATCGTCATCGAGGTCAACACCCGGCGCGCCATGTCCGCCGCCGAGCGCGAGGCCGACCTCGCCGAGGCGCTGGCCTTCACCCGCCGCCACCTCGCCGCCCCGTCCGGGGGACACCGGTGACCGAGCCCGTCAGGCGGCGGCGCGGGCCCGGGCGGCCCCGGCAGGACGAGGCCGAGGAGGGGCCCGGCACCCAGGAGCGGATCCGCCTCGCCGCCCGCGAGGTGTTCGCCGAGCGGGGCTACGACAAGACCTCCGTGCGTGGTGTCGCGAAGGTGGCCGGGGTGGACCCGGCGCTGGTGCACCACTACTTCGGCAGCAAGGACGACCTCTTCGCCGCCGCCATCGAGGTCTCCCTGGAGCCCGCCCTGGTCGTCCCGGCCGTCGTCGGCGAGGGCCCGGACGGGATCGGGGAGCGGCTGGCCCGCTACTTCCTCGGCGTGTGGGAGAACCCGGCCACCCGCGCCCCGCTGCTGGCGGTGATCCGCTCGGCGCTCACCCACGAGGCGGCCGCGAAGGTGCTGCGCGGGCTGATCCTGCGCCGGGTCCTGGAACGGGTCGCCGCCGACCTCGACGTCCCGCAGCCCACCTTCCGGGCGGAGCTGGCGGCCTCGCACCTGATCGGGATCGCCTTCGTGCGGTACGTGGTCCAGGTCGAGCCCCTCGCCTCCGCCGACCCGGAGGAGATCGTGGCGCTGGTGGCCCCGACGCTCCAGCGCTACCTCACCGAGGCGTGAGCGCCCCGGCGGCCCTGAGGGCGTGACCGAGGAGCGATCCGGCCGTCCCGCGATCCGGACACGGCGTCCGGATCGCGGGCGGTGGGCGTAGCCTCGTAACCGAGCCATATCCACATTCGCGGCCTGCCGTACGCACGGCCGCACCCATGGGGAGTGAAACCGCATGCCCGAGCTGAGGTCCCGCACCGTCACCCACGGCCGCAACATGGCAGGCGCTCGTGCGCTGATGCGCGCGTCGGGCGTAGCGAGCGAGGACATCGGCAAGCCGATCATCGCGGTCGCCAACTCCTTCACCGAGTTCGTCCCCGGCCACACCCACCTCGCCCCGGTCGGCCGCATCGTCTCCGACGCCATCCGCGCCGCCGGTGCGATCCCGCGCGAGTTCAACACCATCGCGGTGGACGACGGCATCGCCATGGGCCACGCCGGAATGCTGTACTCCCTGCCCTCCCGCGACCTGATCGCGGACAGCGTGGAGTACATGGTCGAGGCACACTGCGCCGACGCGCTGATCTGCATCTCCAACTGCGACAAGATCACCCCGGGCATGCTGATGGCCGCCCTGCGCCTCAACATCCCCGTCGTGTTCGTCTCCGGCGGCCCGATGGAGGCCGGCCAGGCCACCCTCGTCGACGGCACCGTCCGCAAGCTGGACCTGATCGACGCCATGGTGGACGCCTCCAACGAGAACGTCTCGGACGCCGACATCCTGCGCATCGAGGAGAACGCCTGTCCGACCTGCGGTTCCTGTTCGGGCATGTTCACCGCCAACTCGATGAACTGCCTCGCCGAGGCCATCGGCCTGGCCCTCCCCGGCAACGGCTCCGTCCTCGCCACGCACACCGCCCGCCGCGCCCTGTACGAGGACGCCGGCCGCACGGTCGTGGAGATCACCAAGCGCTACTACGAGGGCGGCGACGAGTCCGTCCTGCCGCGCAACATCGCCTCCCGCGAGGCGTTCGAGAACGCCATGGCCCTGGACATCGCCATGGGCGGCTCGACCAACACCATCCTGCACCTGCTGGCCGCCGCGCAGGAGGCGGGCCTGGACTACGACCTCAAGGACATCGACGCCGTCTCGCGCCGCGTCCCCTGCCTGGCCAAGGTCGCCCCGAACGTGGCCCCCGGCGGCACGTACTACATGGAGGACGTGCACCGCGCCGGCGGCATCCCCGCCATCCTCGGCGAACTGCACCGCGGCGGCCTCCTCAACAAGGACGTCAGCACCGTCCACTCGAAGGGCCTGGAGGACTGGCTCGCCAAGTGGGACGCCCGCTCCGGTACGGCGAGCGAGGAGGCCATGGAGCTGTGGCACGCGGCCCCCGGCTGCAAGCGCTCCGCCACCGCCTTCTCCCAGTCCGAGCGCTGGGACAGCCTCGACCTCGACGCCGAGGGCGGCTGCATCCGCTCCGTGCAGCACGCCTACTCCAAGGACGGCGGCCTCGCCGTCCTGCGCGGCAACATCGCCGCCGACGGCTGCGTGGTGAAGACGGCCGGCGTGGACGAGTCGATCTGGACCTTCGAGGGCCCGGCGGTGGTCTGCGAGTCGCAGGACGAGGCCGTCGACAAGATCCTCCGCAAGGAGGTCAAGCCGGGCGACGTCGTCGTCATCCGCTACGAGGGCCCGCGCGGCGGCCCCGGTATGCAGGAGATGCTCTACCCGACCTCCTTCCTCAAGGGCCGCGGCCTCGGCAAGGTGTGCGCGCTGGTGACCGACGGCCGCTTCTCCGGCGGCACCTCGGGCCTGTCCATCGGCCACGCCTCCCCGGAGGCGGCCTCGGGCGGCGACATCGCGGTGGTCGAGGACGGCGACCGGATCCGCATCGACATCCCGAACCGGTCGATCGAGCTGCTCGTGGACGAGGCCACGCTGGCCGCCCGCCACGAGGCCCTCGGCGGCGTCTACGCCCCGAAGAACCGCGAGCGGACGGTCTCGGCGGCGCTGCGCGCGTACGCGGCGATGGCCACCAGCGCCGACAAGGGCGCGGTCCGCGACGTCTCCAAGCTGGGCTGAGCCCGGACCCGGCTCACCACGCGGCCGGGTCGCGGGTGTCCAGGGCGAAGACCGTGCCGTCGGGGGCCGAGGCGTAGACCCGGCCCCCGACGGCGACGGGCGCCGGGAGGGTGGCGCTGAAGGTGCCCTGCGCGGCGGCCATCCGCGGCTTGGTCTGGCCGAGGAGCCGCCCGGCGGCGGCGTCGACCGCCAGGAGCCGGCCGTCCCCGGCCAGCAGGAAGACGCGCCCGTCGGCAACCACGGGCCGGGAACCGCTGGCGGCCCCCGTCTCCGTCCGCCAGGTCTCGCGTTCGGCCCCCACCGCGACGAGCCCGCCGCCGGTGCCGAAGGCGTAGACCGTGCCGTCGGGGGCGGCCGTGGCCTCGGCGTCGAACAGCGGGGCCGGCAGCTGGACCCGGCGCACCGTACGGGTCGCGGCGTCCACCCGTACGACCGCGACGGCCTTCCCGGCGGGGTCGCTGTCCAGCAGGTGCACCGCGCCACGGGCGGTGCCCACCGGCCGCAGCCGACCCGTCACCCGGGTCTGCCAGCGCACCGAGCCGCTCTGCGGATCCACCTCCGCGAGCTGCGTCGAGGTGCCGTCGGCGGCGGCCGAGGACACGTAGAGCACGGGCGGTCCCGAGGGCCCCGGCCCGCCCCACCACACCGAACCGGTCCCGCCGATCGGCCGCGCCCAGCGCTGGGCGCCGGTGGCCCCGTCGAGGCCGGTGACCTCGCCGTCGGCCGCCACCGTGACCACGTACGGGCCCGCGGCCACCACCTGGGTGCCGCCCGGGAGCGGGCGCTGCCAGCGCTCCTTGCCCGTGGCGGGGTCCAGGGCCTGGAGCCGCTCGCTGCCCGGTACCACCACGAGCACCGACCCGCCCGCGTGCAGCGGGGCGCCGACGGCGGTGACCTCCCGGCCCGGGGCCTTCGCGGCCACCGACCAGCCCACCGCGCCGTCGGCCAGGGCCAGCCGGGCGGCGGCCAGGCCCCGCCCGGAGCAGTACAGACCGGCGGCATCGGCCGTACAGGAGACGGGGGCACCGCCCGGGGTGACGGCCCACGGCGAGAAGGGCGTCCCCGCCGACGCGGACGCCTTGGCGACGGGCCCTCCCGAACCCGGACCGGAGCCGGAGCCGAACTGGAGGTAACCGCCCACCGCCCCCGCCGCGAGCAGCACCCCGGCCGCCACCGCCGCCGGCACCCGCCTCCGCCGGGGCGAGCGGGGCGCATCCGGTTCAGCGGTACCCAGATCCCGCCGATGAGTGAGCTCCCCGGCCTCCTCCACCGCCTCCGGCCGCCGAGGCTGCGGTATGAACGCCTGCGTGTCCTCGTTCGTCGGGTACGCCAGGGCCCGCATCTGCGCGATCAGCGCCTCGGCCGTCGGCCGCTCGGCCGGGTCCTTGGCCAGGCAGCGGGCCACGACCGGCACCAGCCGGGCCGGCAGCCCGGTCAGATCGGGCTCGCTGTGCACCACCTGGTACGCCACGAGGTAATGGCTGTCGGAGTCGAACGGCCCCCGCCCGGTCGCCGCGTGCACCAGCACCGCGCCCAGCGCGAAGACATCGGCGGCCGTGCCGACCTCCCTCGGCCGCTGGAACTGCTCCGGCGCCATGTACGGCGGGGTCCCGATCAGCTTGCCGGTCTCCGTCCGCAGGTCGCTGTCGGCCGGGCGCGAGATGCCGAAGTCGATGACGCGGACCCCGTCCGGCGCCATCAGCACGTTGCTCGGCTTCAGGTCCCGGTGCACCACCCCGGCCCGGTGGATGTCCCGCAGCGCCTCCGCCAGCCCGGCGGCGAGCCGGGTCAGCTCGACGGGATCCAGCACCCGCTCCCGTACCCGCTCCGACAGCGTCGGGGCGTCGATGAACAGGGTGGCCATCCAGGGCCGTTCGGCATCGGGATCGGCGTCGACGACGGGCGCGGTGAACGCACCGCTCACCCTCCGCGCGGCCGCGACCTCCTGCCGGAACCGCGCCCGGAACTCGGGGTCCACCGCGTGCTGCGCGTGCACCACCTTGACGGCGAGTTTCAGCCCCGAACTGGAGGTGGCCAGGTGGACGACGCCCATGCCGCCGGAGCCGAGCACCGATTCGAGCCGGTACTGGCCGGCGTATTCCGGGAACCCGGCGTAGTCCGCGCGCTGCGACCGCACCGCTCACCACCCCCGCCGGAGCCTAGTCGATGGCCCGTGCGAACATCCAAGGGCTCGCTGCCCCGCGCGCGTTGCGCGGAGCGACACCCATGGGGGGAGATTCCACATGTTCGCAGAGAACCTGTCCGTAGAGAACGTTTCCAGCCAGACCGAGAGCCTCGCGGCCGCCGACGCCGGCTTCCCGACCTATCCGACCGCCCCGGGCTACCGGGTCAACATCCGCAGCGGCCCCGGCACGGACTACGCGGTCATCGACGCCGTGCCCGTCGGCGGTTCGGTCACCATCCGCTGCCAGTGCCCCGGCACGACCGTCTCGGGCCCGTACGGGACGACGGACCTCTGGGACTGCATCGGCAACGGCCGCTTCGTCTCCGACGCCTACGTCCACACCGGCTCCGACGGCTACGTCGCCGGCCGCTGCGGCTGAGGCCGGTCACCGGACGGTCACCCGTTCTGGCAGGTGAGACACCCCCGGCGGTCCACGCCGCCGGGGAGCATAATCGCCGGTGTGAGCGAAGAGCAGCGAGACCAGACCGCCCCCGACGCCCCGGCCGGACCGGACGCCGGGCCGCAGCCCGAGCCGATCCGGTTCTTCGGCACCACCTGGGTGGACCACGGCAACGGCTACGCCCTGCGCCGCGCCGCCGTCGCCGCCGGCTCGCTCCTCGCCGCCGCCGCCGGCGCCTACCTCCTGCGCCTCGCCTACGAGGGCCTGGAGATCGGCAACGTGGGCCCGTTCCTCAGCATCTCCGTGCTGGTGCTCTTCGGGGTCGCCACCGCCATCGCCTTCGCCAAGACCTGGGAGTCCTTCGGCCGCCGCCCCGCCCCGTCCTCCGACGAGGCCGCGCTCAAGGGGCTGAAGACCATCGGCTTCATCGGCTCCCTCCTCGCGTACTTCGTGCGCAGCCTCACCGAGGCCCCCGGCGAGAAGCTCCACCGCACCGAGTACGAGCACGCCCTCGCCGAGTACGACCGCCGCCGCAGCGCCCGTACGGGCAACCCGGCCGCCCGCCGCCGCCCCAAGCGCAAGAAGTAACCGCCCGCTCGATTGACGCCCGGCACCCCCGGGAGCATTATTCATCGCATGATGAATAACTCGCCGGAGGGTCCGCCCCCGGCCGTCCACGCCCGCGGCCTCACCGTCCGCCGCGGCGCCGGCCGCGCCGCCCGCACCGTCCTCGACGGCATCGCGTTCGACGTCCCCCGCGGCCGCATCACCGGCCTCCTCGGCCCCTCCGGCTGCGGCAAGTCCACCCTCATGCGCACCGTCGTGGGCACCCAGGCCCACGTCAGCGGCACCCTCGACGTCCTCGGCCGCCCCGCCGGCCACCCGGAACTGCGCTCCCGCGTCGGCTACGTCACCCAGGCGCCGTCCGTCTACGACGACCTCACCGTCCGCCAGAACCTCGACTACTTCGCCGCCGTCCTCGACCCCGGCCGGGCAGCCGCCGACCGCCGCCGCGCCGCCGTCGCACAGGCCATCGCCGACGTCGACCTCACCAGCCACACCACCGCCCTCGCCGGCCACCTCTCCGGCGGCCAGCGCAGCCGCGTCTCCCTCGCCGTCGCCCTCCTCGGCACCCCCGAACTGCTCGTCCTCGACGAACCCACCGTCGGCCTCGACCCGGTCCTGCGCCGCGACCTGTGGAACCTCTTCCACCACCTCGCCGCCACCCGGGGCACCACCCTCCTCGTCTCCTCCCACGTCATGGACGAGGCCGAGCGCTGCCACGACCTGCTCCTCATGCGCGAAGGCCGCATCCTCGCCCAGGACACCCCCGAAGCCCTCCGCGCCCGCACCCACTGCGACACCGTCGAAGAAGGCTTCCTCCACCTCGTCGAACTCCCCCAGGAGACCCAGCGATGAACGGCGCCCGCACCCTCGCCACCGCCGCCCGCGTCCTGCGCCAGCTGCGCCACGACCCGCGCTCCCTCGCCCTGATGCTGCTGGTCCCCGTCCTGATGCTGACCCTGCTGCGCTTCGTCTTCGACGGCAGCCCGCGCACCTTCGACAGCATCGGCGCGTCCCTCCTCGGGATCTTCCCCCTCATCACGATGTTCCTCGTGACCTCCATCGCCACCCTGCGCGAACGCACCTCCGGCACCCTCGAACGCCTCCTCGCCCTGCCGCTCGGCAAGGCCGACCTCATCGGCGGCTACGCCCTCGCCTTCGGCGCCGTCGCCCTCGTCCAGTCCCTCCTGGCCACCGGCCTCGCCCTCTGGCTCCTCGGCCTCGACGTCGTCGGATCGCCCTGGCTGCTCCTCCTCGTCGCCCTGCTCGACGCGCTCCTGGGCACCGCCCTCGGCCTGTTCGTCTCCGCCTTCGCCGCGTCCGAGTTCCAGGCCGTCCAGTTCATGCCGGCGGTGATCTTCCCCCAGCTGCTGCTCTGCGGCCTCTTCGCGGCGCGCGACACCATGCACCCGGTCCTCGAAGCCGTCTCCGACGTGCTGCCCATGTCCTACGCCGTCGACGGCATGACCCAGGTCCTCACCCACACCGACATGACCGCCGGCTTCGTCCGCGACGGCGCCGTCGTCGCCGCCTGCGCCCTGCTCGTCCTCGCCCTCGGCGCCGCCACCCTCCGCCGCCGCACCCCGTGACCGCGCCCGCCCCGGCCCGCGCCCACGGAGCGGACACCCGCCCCGCCGATCACGGCCCGGTGCGAGGATGAGCCCGTACGTCTCCACGTTCGTTCGGCGAGGTGAATCGGGCATGACCCAGACAGTCGCAGTCCTCGGTACCGGCAAGATCGGCGAGGCCCTGCTCAGCGGGATGATCCGCGGCGGCTGGCCGGCGGCCAAACTGCTCGTCACCGCCCGCCGCCCCGAGCGCGCGGCCGAACTGCACACCCGCTACGGCGTCGAGGCCGTCAGCAACGCCGAAGCCGCCAAGCGCGCCGACACCCTCATCCTCACCGTCAAGCCGCAGGACATGGGCAAGCTCCTCGAAGAGCTCGCCCCCCACGTCCCCGCCGACCGCCTCGTCATCAGCGGCGCCGCCGGCATCCCCACCGCCTTCTTCGAGGAGCGGCTGGCCCCCGGCACCCCCGTCGTCCGCGTCATGACCAACACACCGGCCCTCGTGGACGAGGCCATGTCCGTCATCTCGGCCGGCAGCCACGCCACCGCCGGACACCTCGCCCACGCCGAGGAGATCTTCGGCGGCGTCGGCAAGACCCTGCGCGTCCCCGAGTCCCAGCAGGACGCGGCCACCGCCCTCTCCGGCTCCGGCCCGGCCTACTTCTACTACCTCGTCGAGGCCATGACGGACGCGGGCATCCTGCTCGGCCTGCCCCGCGCCCAGGCCCACGACCTCATCGTCCAGGCCGCCATCGGCGCCGCCGTGATGCTCCGCGACAGCGGTGAGCACCCGGTCAAGCTCCGCGAGGCCGTCACCTCCCCGGCCGGTACGACGATCAACGCCATCGTCGAACTGGAGAAGCACGGCGTACGGGCGGCCCTCATCGCCGCCCTCGAAGCCGCCCGCGACCGCAGCCGCGAACTCGCCTCCGGCAACAGCTGACGCCGACGGGACGGGGGCCCGGCTGCCGGGCCCCCGTCCCCGTCTCACGGGGCCAGCAGCCCGATGGCCTCGTACGCCCGGTCCACCACCGGCCGCGCGATGCCCCGCGCCCGCCCGGCCCCCTCCCGCAGCACCCGCTCCACCTCGCCCGGATCGGCCGCCAGCCCGGCGTGCCGCTCCCGCAGCGGCCGCAGCAACTCCACCACGGCCTCGGCGACATCCCGCTTCAGCGGCCCGTACTGGGAGTACTGCGCGGCCAGCTTCTCCGGCTCGCCCCCCGTACAGGCGGCCAGGACGTCCAGCAGGTTGGCCACCCCGGGCCGCGCGGCCCGGTCGTAGACGACGCCGTCCTCACCGCTGTCGGTCACGGCCCGCATCACCTTCTTGGTGATCACCGCGGGCTCGTCCAGCAGATAGACGATCCCGGCGCCGTTCTCACTGGACTTCCCCATCTTCGAGGTCGGGTCCTGGAGGTCCATGACCCGCGCGCCCACGGCCGGCAGCGTCACCCGGGGCACGGTGAAGGTCTGCCCGTACCGCTGGTTGAACCGCACCGCCAGGTCCCGGGTCAGCTCGACGTGCTGCCGCTGGTCCTCGCCCACCGGCACCTCGTCGGCCCCGTAGGCCAGGATGTCGGCGGCCATCAGCACGGGATACGTCAGCAGCGACAGCCGTACGCCCTGCCCGGCCGCCTCCGCCTTCGCGGCCTTCTCCCGGTACTGGATCATCCGCCGCAGCTCCCCGTCGGTGGCGGTGCACTCCAGCAGGTAGGACAGCCGGGTGTGCTCGGCGACGTGGCTCTGGACGAAGAGGGTGCACCGCCGCGGATCCAGCCCGGCGGCGAGGAACAACGTCGCGGCCTGCCGGCTCAGCCGGCGCACCCGCGCCGGATCGTGCTCCACGGTCAGGGCGTGCAGGTCGACGACGCAGAACAGCGCGTCGGCGGGCGCGTGCTCAGCCGCGACCCACTGCCGCAGGGCCCCCAGGTAGTTGCCCAGCGTCAGGTGCCCGGACGGGGTGATCCCGCTGAAGATCCTCGTCATGTCCTGTCTCTCCCTCATGTCCTGCGGTGTGGGTGCCGGGACCGCCGCCTGGGGCGGCCCCGCCCCTCCCGCGAGGGGAGAAAACAGAAACGGCCGCCGTGGCGGCGGCCGTGAGCGCATGCGTGCTCGCGTGGATGGTCGGCCGCCGTCAGGCGGGCCACCAACGAAGGCTGAGCTCGGGTGCATGCGTGGTCATGGAGGCAGCGTAGCCCGCGGGGCCCGTGGACGGCAGGCGTTTCCCGGGGTTGACACGCCCGTTCCTGGTCCGTAAGGTTCTTCGAGTTGTCCGACGTGAGCTGCTGACCACGGTCGGTCCCCGGACAACCATCCCGCACTACACATTCGAACGAACGACGCACTCTGTCGTCTCGTTTTCATGCGTATTTGCGAATGAGGAATCCGCGTTCGAGGACGCAGCCGCCGATTGGCTTCGGGGGCAAAGGATCCGCTACTGTCTCACTCGCCGGAAGGGCCGAACAGCCCGGAACGCAATCCCCTCTGACTGGGAATCAGGCCCGAAAGGATCTGATAGAGTCGGAACCGCCGGAAAGGGAAAACGCGAAAGCGAAGGACCTGGAAAGCACCGAGGAAATCGGGCCCGAAAGGATCTGATAGACTCGGAACAGAACGAAAGCCCGGAGGAAAGCCCGAGAGGGTCAGTACAAAGGAAGCGTCCGTTCCTTGAGAACTCAACAGCGTGCCAAAAATCAACGCCAGAAGTTGATACCCCGTCCACTCCGGTGGATGAGGTTCCTTTGA
>NZ_JBEYJJ010000028.1:0-38604 GCF_040636215.1 Streptomyces sp. NPDC006687
CGTCTCTTCCGGATCTTGTCTGACCCGCGCCGCCCGACACCGCACCGCGTCGCCTTGGCCGGGCACCAAGTACGCCCAGTGCGGCGGCGCCCGGCCAAGGCGCCGATGCACGGCACCTGGGGGGCACCTCCCAGCGGTAGCCGGGGGAGACGCGGGCCTGACCGACAAGACCCGAAAGAGACGACCTGGACGCGCGCTACGGGTCGACGGTCTCCACCACCGGCGGGTGGTCGTGCCAGGTGCAGAACACCGAGACCTCACGGCCGTCACGGGTGAAGGTGACCCGGATCCAGAAGTCCTGCTTCCACACCTGCACCCGCCACCCCGCCTCCGGCGTCGCCGACACCAGCGCGGCGGAGGAGGCCCCGAGGTCCAGGACCACCCGGCCGCCCGAGACGGCGTACCCCTTCACCCCGCCGTCCGCGTCCGGGCGCTGCGGCGCGGCCGCGGGCGGGGCGGACTTCGACCGCGCGGGAGCCGACGGCGCGGCGGACGGCGACGAGGACTGCGGCCCGGAGGACGAGGGCGGCGCCGACGACGGCGATGGTGAGGGGGAGACGGATTCCGAGGGCTCCGGGCCCCGCGTCGAGGAGGACAGCGGCCGGGTCGTCAGCGGGACCGCGAGCGGAGGATCGTACGCCGTACCGGACATGACGGTGTGCACACCCCACCACGACAGGGTCGCGGCGGCCGCGGTCGCCCCCACCCAGGCCATGGCATGTACAAGTCCTCGTCGCATCAGGGCACATACTGCACCACACGTCACAGACCCGTCCCGGCGCCCGCCCGCGTCGCCCGGATGGACTACCGTGCGCCCATGTCCCGTGTGCTCGTGGTCGAGGACGACCAGTTCGTACGTTCCGCCCTCATCCGGCACCTGACCGAGGCCGCCCACACCGTGCGGAGCGTCGGCACGGCCCTGGAGGCCCTGCGCGAGGTCGCCCACCACCGCTTCGACGTGGTCGTCCTCGACCTCGGCCTGCCCGACCTCGACGGCTCCGAGGCGCTGAAGATGCTGCGCGGCATCACCGACGTGCCGGTCATCATCGCCACCGCCCGCGACGACGAGGCCGAGATCGTCCGGCTGCTCAACGCCGGCGCCGACGACTACCTGACCAAGCCCTTCTCCGTCGAGCACCTCTCCGCCCGGATGGCCGCCGTCCTGCGCCGCTCCCAGGCCGCGGCGGCCGAACCGCCCCCGTGCGTGCTGCGCGTCGGCGGGCTCTCCATCGATCCCCTGCGGCGCCAGGCCGAGCTGGACGGGGCCGTACTCGACCTCACCCGGCGGGAGTTCGACCTGCTGGCCTTCCTCGCCGGGCGCCCCGGGGTGGTCGTGGCCCGGCGCGAACTGCTCGCCGAGGTCTGGCAGCAGGCGTACGGGGACGACCAGACCATCGACGTCCACCTGTCCTGGCTCCGCCGCAAACTCGGCGAGACCGCCGCCCGTCCGCGCTACCTGCACACGCTGAGGGGCGTCGGCGTGAAGCTGGAGCCGCCGCTGTGAGCCCCGTACGCGCGGCCGCCGGGCCGCGGACGAACACGACGGCCGCACCGGTGCGCCGCGCGGGCGCGGAAGCGGGCCGGCCGAGGTGAGGTGGGCGCTGGTCAAGGTGTGCCTGGCGGTCACCACCATGGTGGCCGTGGCCTTCGCGGTGCCCCTGGGGCTGGTGGTGCAGGAGATGGCCAGCGACCGGGCCTTCTCCAACGCCGAGCGGCAGGCCGCCACCATGGGGCCCACCCTGTCCATCACCACCGACCCGGTGCAGCTGCGCAAGGCCGTCGAGTCCACCGAGATGGGCGCCGCCCGGCGGATGGCCGTCCACGTCCCCGCCCTCGCCGGCGCCGCCCCCGTGGACATCGGCCCGGGCTGGGCGGGCGCGCACGCGGTGGACGAGACCCGCTCCCTGGGACGGGCCACCACCGCCCGGGCCACCGGCGGGGGCTCCGCGCTGCTCCAGCCCATCGCCCTCGGCTCCGGGGACATCGCCGTCATCGAGATCTACGTTCCGGAGAGCGAGGTCAGCAACGGGGTGGCCACCGCCTGGCTGGTCCTCGCCGGTGTCGGCCTCGCCCTGGTCGTCGGCTCCGTGGCGGTGGCCGACCGGCTCGGCGCCCGCCTGGTCCGCCCGGCCGAACGCCTCGCGGACGCCGCGCACCAGCTGGGGGAGGGCCGGCTGGGGGCCCGGGTCCCCGAGGACGGCCCGAAGGAACTCCGCTCGGCTGCGGTGGCGTTCAACTCGATGGCGGACCAGGTCGTCGAACTCCTCGCCAACGAGCGGGAGCTCGCCGCCGACCTTTCGCACCGGCTGCGCACCCCCCTGACGGTGCTGCGCCTCAACACGGCCTCGCTCGGCGACGGCCCGGCCGCCGAGCACACCCGTGCGGCCGTCGAGCAGCTGGAACGGGAGGTGGACACGATCATCCGCACCGCCCGGGAGCAGCGCCCGCCCGCCGCCGCGCCCGCCACCGCCGGGTGCGACGCCTCCGAGGTGATCCGCGACCGGATGGCCTTCTGGTCCGCGCTCGCGGAGGACGAGGGCCGTACGGTGCGGCTCGCGGGCGTGGACCGCACCGTACGGGTCCCGGTGGCCCGCCCCGAGCTGGCCGCGGCCCTGGACGCCCTGCTCGGCAACGTCTTCCGGCACACCCCGGAGGGCACCCCCTTCGCCGTCGACGTGCACGACGCGGGGGACGCCGTCATCGTCCTCGTCTCGGACGCCGGGCCGGGCATCGCCGACCCGGACGCGGCCCTGCGACGCGGCAACGACGGCGCCCGCGACGGCTCCACCGGGCTCGGCCTGGACATCGTGCGCCGCGTCGCGGAGTCCACCGGCGGTGACGTACGGCTGGGGCGCTCGGTGCTCGGGGGGACCGAGGTACGGGTGTGGCTGGCCCTGGGCGACCGCGCCCGGCGCGGCGGCCGCGGCCCGGGCGCCCGTCGCGCCCGCCGTACCCGCGGCGGCCGCCGGGGCGGGCGGACCGCCTGACCCGCCCTCCTCCACGCCCGGACGGGGGCGCAGATGTTGCCGCGCCCGGCACCCGTACGGAGGGTGGGAGGGACGGAGGGAACCGCACATGAGGGTGATGCTCAGGGCGCACCTGGACACGGCCGCCAGCAACGAGGGCGTCCAGACCGGGGCACTGGTCCAGGCCATGCGGAAGTTCATCGAGAGGGTCCGGCCGGAGGCGGCGTATTTCGGCCTCCACGAGGGCGTGCGCTCCTGCTGGATCGTCTTCGACCTCCAGGAGAGCGCCGAGCTGCCGCTGCTGACCTGGGACCTGTTCAACCGCTTCCACGCCGAGATCGAGGTCACCCCGGTCACGAAGGCGGAGGAGCTGGCGGAGACCCTCACCGCGATCCGCTCCCTGGCCTGAGCCTGGGCCTGATCCTGAGCCGCCGCGCACGCCCGGACACGCGGACACGCAGAAGGCCCCGGTCCGCTTTCGCGTACCGGGGCCTTCCAGCAGGGTGAGTGACGGGACTCGAACCCGCGGCCACCTGGACCACAACCAGGTGCTCTACCAACTGAGCTACACCCACCATGTCCGGTCGTGGAACGACCGGCCGAAGAAAAGGGTACAGGGTCCGGGAGGGTGCTCGCTCCCCCCTTTTCCCCGTACCCCTCCGGCAGGAAGTCCTACGGGCCTACTCGCCGGCGACCACGTGCTTGGCGGCGATGGCCCTGGCCGTGTCCGAGTCGGGCCCCGGCTGCGGGACGAAGACCGCCTCGCGGTAGTACCGCAGCTCGGCGATGGACTCCTTGATGTCCGCGAGCGCCCGGTGGTTGCCGTTCTTCGGCGGGCTGTTGAAGTACGCCCGGGGGTACCAGCGGCGCGCCAGCTCCTTGACCGAGGACACGTCCACGATCCGGTAGTGCAGGTGGGCCTCCAGCGCCGGCATGTCCCGCGCGAGGAACCCGCGGTCGGTCCCGACGGAGTTCCCGCACAGCGGGGCCTTGCGCGGCTCCTTGACGTGCTCACGTACGTACGCCAGGACCTGCGCCTCGGCGTCGGCCAGGGTCGTGCCGCCGGCCAGCTCGTCGAGCAGGCCGGAGGCGGTGTGCATCGCGCGCACCACGTCCGGCATGGTCTCCAGGGCCGCGTCCGGCGGGCGGATCACGATGTCCACCCCTTCGCCGAGCACGTTGAGCTCCGAGTCGGTGACCAGCGCGGCCACCTCGATAAGTGCGTCGTCCGTCAACGAGAGCCCGGTCATCTCGCAGTCGATCCACACCATGCGATCGTTCATGCGCCCCACCTTATGCCGAAGGCCCCCCGCCGTGGTGTCCGGCTGAAGCGGGGGGCCCTCGTCATGCGACGTCCGGGTCCTGCGGGTGGCGGCTACGCGTGCTCGCGCAGCACCCGCCCCGGGGAGTACAGCTCCGTCACGCTCGGACCGGAGGCGGCCAGGGCCGCCGCGGCCCGCTGGGGCTGCGGGGTGCGCTGGTGCGGCAGCGGTCCGCCCGAGAGCTCCGAGACCGGGGTCACGTCGGCCTGCGGACGGCGCGCCCGGTAGGCGGAGCGGTAGGCGGCCGGGGAGGACCCCAGCTGCCGGCGGAAGTGGCCGCGCAGGGCCACCGGGGAACGGAAGCCGCAGCGCCCGGCGACCTCGTCGACCGAGTAGTCGGAGGTCTCCAGCAGCCGCTGCGCCTGGAGCACCCGCTGGGTGATCAGCCACTGGAGCGGCGCGCTGCCGGTGAGCGAGCGGAAGCGCCGGTCGAAGGTGCGCCGGCTCATGTAGGCGCGGGCGGCCAGCGTCTCCACGTCGAACTGCTCGTGGAGGTGTTCCAGGGCCCAGGCCACGACCTCGGCCAGCGGGTCGGCGCCGATCTCCTCCGGCAGCGACCGGTCGAGGTAGCGCTCCTGGCCGCCGGTGCGGCGCGGCGGGACGACGAGCCGGCGGGCCAGCGCCCCGGCCGCCTCGCTGCCGTGGTCCGTGCGCACGATGTGCAGGCACAGGTCGATTCCGGCCGCGGTCCCGGCGGAGGTCAGCACGTCGCCGTCGTCGACGAACAGCTCGCGCGGGTCGACATGGACGGACGGGTAGCGCTTGGCCAGCGTCGGCGCGTACATCCAGTGCGTCGTCGCGGGCCGGCCGTCCAGCAGTCCGGCCGCGGCGAGGACGAACGCCCCCGTGCACAGGCCGACGATGCGGGCGCCCTCCTCGTGGGCCAGCCGCAGGGCGTCGAGCGCCTCCGGCGGCGGCGGGGAGGTGATGGAGCGCCAGGCCGGGACGACGACCGTGCCCGCCCGGGCGATGGCCTCCAGTCCGTACGGCGCGCTCAGTTCGAGTCCGCCGGTGGTCCGCAGCGGACCGTCCTCCCCGGCGCACACGAGCAGCCGGTAGCGCGGAACTCCGGCGTCCTGGCGGTCGATGCCGAACACGGACAGCGGAATGGAACTTTCGAAGATCGGTCCGCCGCTGAACAGCAGCACCGCGACGATCTCCCTGCGGCGACGCCCCGCGAGCTTCCTGCCCGCGTCGGCGATGACTGCGGTGGAATCCTGGCTCATGACGCTAAGCCCCCCTTGGGTGTCGCGACTCCTTGGTCTGGTCGCACCTGCACGTTTCCCCTCGGCCTTGCACGTGGATCCCCCGCCGTAAAAGCATGATCGAATCTACTGCGTCCCGTGGTGTCGGCGTGACAAGTTCAGCACGCAGCGCTATGTCGACTTGGCAACTTGGCGAAAAGCATTCGATCAGGAAGCGTTCCACTCCGCTAGCCGTACGGGAACCTCGCGATCCGGGCGTGGCCAGTACCCATGGGGTGTTTTGGCCCCCTTCGCTCTGTAGTCCCTGGTGGTAGGGGGGTTGGGGGGACATTCCGGCAAGGGAAGCATCTGGTCCGGAAGTTGGCTGAAAACAACCGGGTGTGTACGTGCGAACCGGTCAGTCGTGAGGGGAAGGGGCCGGGGAGCCGTGGCAGCCGCGGTGCGCGCCGGACCCGCTGCGGGAGTGCCGGCCGCGGTGCCCGTGCGCGACCGGCTCCTGCGGCAGTACCCGCGCCGCGGCCCGTCCGTTCTTCTCCGAGTGCCGCAGCAGCACCCGGCAGGCGGCCGTGACGGCGGCCAGCCCCAGGGTGGCCACGGCGGCCCCGCCGTACGAGGTCCCGTAGACGACGAGCACCACGGGGACGAGCAGGCAGCTGAAGGCCGCCCAGCGCACCACGTCACCCGCGGGGTCGTCATGCGGCCGCCCCGCGGCGGACCCCACGGACGGGTGAAGCCGGCGACGGCCCGGCGGGGTGAGGGCGGCCCGGGACGGGGCGGACGCGGCCGGCGGAGCGGGCTGGACGGGCGGGACGGGGTGAACCGGATGTCCGGGCACGGCGTACTCCCTGCGGGCTCTTCCTGGACGGGCGGACCCTTGTCCAACGCCGTGTGCGGGTCCCGGTCACTGCGCGCACGGGTGGCGCGGGCGCCTTCCGTCACTGGCTGTAGGGGGCAGCGGCCATTGCAAAGGGGGCCGTGCTCCGGCATGCTCCCTTGGACGCTCTCCAGGGACGGCAAGCCCTGTGCAGGACGGGAGTGTCGCCGTACCCTGGGAGCAAGGGCTTGGAAAGATGCTTCCAGGACAGAACTCCGTCACGCAGCGTCGCCGAAACCCCCGCCTCGTCGTCAGAAACCCCGAGCCGCCGCAACCGTCCCTGTCGCTTCCCCCGAGGACTTTTCGCCGAGACATCCATGGCCGGTCACGAATTCTTCGAACCCGCGGACCGCAAGCGCAAGCATTCCGCCGATTCCGTATCGAGCGACCTGCGCGCGGTGGAACAGACACGCCTGCCCTGCGACCCGGCCTTCCGGCACGGGGTGGTGGTCGGCTTCGACGGCTCCACGTCCAGTGAGCGCGCCCTCGCGTACGCCATCGGCATGGCCCGGCGGTCCGGCTCCGGCCTGATCATCGTGCATGTGGCGAACCGGCTCCCCACCACCGTGTGGGCAGGCTGCGAGCCGCCCGTCTTCGTGGACGTGCCGGACCACCGCACCGAGGTGCTGGGTCTGGAGCTGGCCTGCGCGGACTACCTGACCGAGGTGCCGTGGATCCTCGTCGAGCGGGGCGGGGACATCTGCCACGAGCTGGAGGAGGTCGGCCGGGAGTACTCGGCGGACGCCATCGTGGTGGGCTCCACGCACGGCCTCGTCGGCCGGGTCTTCGGCTCGGTCGCGGGGCGGCTGGCCAAGCGGGCGCAGCGACCCGTCGTTGTCATTCCGTGACCCTGTGTAAGCCGGTTGTGCGGTTGTGAACCCGCGTAAAGGGTAGATAAGTGCTGCTGGGACGCAGCAAACAACTGCAGATCGAAGGGAGCCCGCCGTGGACAATGGTGTCTCTGCGGGAAGCACGGCCTCGACTTCGACCCTGGGGAACATCGCCCTGGGTCTCACCCTTCTCGCGTTCGGTATCGGCCACACCGGCGTCCTCGACGGTGTCACCGCTGCCAGCTCCGTGTCGCTCGCGATGTACGTCGGCGGCGCGGCCCTCTTCCTCCTCGGCCTCCTCGAATACCGGGGCGGCAACGGGTTCAACGGCACGGCCTTCGCGGGCCTGGGCGTCTTCTGGTTCACCTGGGCCAAGGGCGCGGGCGCCCCGCTGTCCGACGAGGCTGCCGGAACGTTTCTGGTCTTCTTCGCGCTGCTGGCGCTGAGCCTGACGCTCGCCGCCGCGAGCGGCGTGTTCGGACAGGGCGTCTACGGACTGCTGACCCTCGCCCTCCTGCTGCTGGCCATCGCCTCCTTCGCGGACAGCGCGACCCTGGCCAAGGCGGGCGGCTGGGTCGCGGCCGTGTCCGGGCTGCTGGCCTGGTACGGGGCCACCGCCGCGCTGGCGCACTGGCCGATGGCCCTGGGCAGGACGTCCCGGCGGGGAGCGGTCGCGGCCGGCTGAACGGGCGGCCGGACACCGTACGCACCGCACAACGCGCAGGGGCGCCACCGGAGTTCCGGTGGCGCCCCTGCCGCGTGCTATTCGACGGTGACGGACTTCGCCAGGTTGCGCGGCTTGTCGATGTCCCGGCCCAGGGCCAGGGCCGTGTGGTAGGCCAGCAGCTGGAGCGGGATGCCCATCAGGATCGGGTCCAGCTCGTCCTCGTTCTTGGGGACGAGGATCGTGTGGTCGGCCTTCTCCTGCGTCCGGTGGGCGACCGCGAGGATCCGGCCGCTGCGGGCCTTGATCTCCTCCAGCGCCGCGCGGTTCTTCTCCAGCAGGTCGTCGTCCGGGACGATCGCGACCGTCGGCATCGCGGGCTCGATGAGCGCGAGCGGACCGTGCTTGAGCTCGGAGGCCGGGTACGCCTCGGCGTGGATGTAGGAGATCTCCTTCAGCTTGAGGGACGCCTCCAGGGCCACCGGGTAGCCGCGGACCCGGCCGATGAACATCATCGACTTGGCCTCGGCGTACTCGGCCGCCAGCTTCTTGATGTCCTCCTCGCCCTCCAGGATCTCCTGGATCTGGCCGGGGAGCTTGCGCAGGCCCTCGATGATCCGCTTGCCGTCGGCCACGGACAGGTCGCGGATGCGGCCCAGGTGCAGGGCGAGCAGGGCGAAGGCGGTGACGGTGTTCGTGAAGCACTTGGTGGACACGACACAGACCTCGGGGCCGGCGTGCACGTACACGCCGCCGTCGGCCTCGCGGGCGATGGCGGAGCCGACCACGTTGACCACGCCGAGGACGCGGGCGCCCTTGCGCTTGAGCTCCTGGACCGCCGCGAGCACGTCGTAGGTCTCACCGGACTGGGAGACCGCGATGTAGAGGGTGTCGGGGTCCACGACCGGGTTGCGGTAGCGGAACTCGGAGGCCGGCTCGGCGTCGGCGGGGATCCGGGCCAGGCTCTCGATGAGGCCGGCGCCGATCATGCCCGCGTGGTACGAGGTGCCGCAGCCGAGGATCTTGACCCGGCGGATACCGCGAGCCTCGCGCGGGTCCAGGTTCAGGCCGCCCAGGTGCACGGTGGAGAACCGGTCGTCGATCCGGCCGCGCAGCACGCGGTCGACCGCGTCGGGCTGCTCGGAGATCTCCTTGTGCATGTAGGTGTCGTGGCCGCCCATGTCGTAGGAGGCGGCCTCCCACTCCACGGTCTCCGGCGTGGCGGTGGTCGTCGTACCGCTGGTGGTGTAGGTGCGGAAGTCGTCGGCCTTGAGGGTGGCCATCTCGCCGTCGTCGAGGGTGACGACCTGGCGGGTGTGGGCGACGAGCGCGGCGACGTCCGAGGCGACGAACATCTCCTTCTCGCCGATGCCCAGGACGACCGGCGAGCCGTTGCGGGCGACGACGATGCGGTCGGCGAAGTCGGCGTGCATGACGGCGATGCCGTACGTGCCCTCGACCACCTTGAGCGCCTCGCGGACCTTCTCCTCCAGGGTGACGGCCTGGGAGCGGGCGATCAGGTGGACGAGCACCTCGGTGTCGGTCTCGGAGACGAAGACCACACCGTCGGCCTCCAGCTTGGCGCGGAGCTCGGCGGCGTTGTCCACGATGCCGTTGTGGACGACCGCGACCTTGTTCTCGGCGTCGAGGTGGGGGTGGGAGTTGAGGTCGCTCGGCGCGCCGTGCGTGGCCCAGCGGGTGTGGGCGATGCCGGTGGTGCCGGCGAAGCGCTTGGGGACGCGCGACTCCAGGTCACGGACCCGGCCCTTGGCCTTGACGACCTTCAGGGCCGCGGACTTGGGGCTGTTGACGACGATGCCCGCCGAGTCGTAGCCGCGGTATTCGAGCCGCTGGAGGCCCTCCAGCAGCAGTGGTGCCACGTCGCGCTTGCCGATGTAACCGACGATTCCGCACATACGGTGTTGCCCCTCCTGAAGTTCGGTGTCCGTGCCCGGACGCGTACCGGCCCGTGCGGGCCCGCCTGGTCTTGAGACGATGCGGCGTCTCAGCCGTAGACGATGCGGCGCAGCTGCCGGAGCGAGAGCTCCGGAGGCGCCACGGCACGGTGCGGCAGTTCCGCCGCGATCCGCTCGAAGATCTCCGCGTTGACCGACCCGCCGGACTGCAGCTCGCGGTGGCGGCGGCGGACGAACTCCTCGGTGGTCTCGTCGAAGTACGCGAGCACGTCGAGCACCACCCGGGCGGCCTCGCCGCGCTGCAGCGCGGTGGTGCGTACCAGGTGGTCGACGAGTTCGTCATGGGACGGTCGGCGGTCGAGCACCAGTAGATATTGACGGTCCGGGGGCGGAAACGCAAAGATCCTGCCCGGAAGCGGGCAGGATCCTGCTGGTCTGGACCAAGGAACGGATGATTCCGGTCTCGATCCCGGCTCGATTCCGTCGCGATGCCGGTCTCAAGGGGTGGTGAAGCCGCCCAGGATGGCGGCCTTTGCCGCCGAGAACTCCTCCGCCGTGAGCACCCCGGCCCGGTGCAGTTCGCCGAGCTCGCGCAGGCGCCGCAGCAGGGTGTCGTGGTCCGCCGGCTCACCGGCCAGGACGGGGGCGGCGTCGGCGAGGGGGAGGGCCGGGGCGGGAACGGCGGGCGCCGCCGCCGGGGCGGGGGCCGCCGGGTGGGGCATCCGGACGGCCACGGCCGCCGCGACCAGCGCCATCAGCGGGTCCTTCTTGAAGCCGAAGAGCTCCACCGTGCAGGGGTCGTACTTGGGCGCCGGCGCCGGCGGGGCGCCCGCCAGGGTGAAGCGCAGCCAGCCGTTGTCCAGCCCCTTCGAGGGGGCCCACTCCACCGCCCGCACGTCCGCCACCCGGAACGTGCGCGGGCCGCCCGAGGACTTCGCCTCCTCGGTGGTCCAGTTCCAGTCGAGCACCACCCGGTCGCCGTCGAAGGACGCCGTCCCGTCGCCCGCGCCGGCCGAGACCGGCACCGCCGGGCCCGGCAGCAGGTAGGTGTCCGAGGGCCCGGGGTCCACCTGGTCCAGCAGCAGCGCGTGCCGGACCTCGTCCACGAAGTACTCCGCCACACCCGACCGGTCCGGCTCCACGGTCAGCCGGTAGGGGTCCGAGGACTCCGGCAGCCGTCCGCCCGTCACCTGGAGCAGCGGGTCGGCGCCGTCGCGCAGCCTCAGCCGCAGCCGGCCGGCCCTGCGGCCGGGCTCGTAGCTGATCCCCCCGATGGCGCGCAGCGGCACCACCACCTCACCGAGCGCCTGCCGGAGCAGCCCCACCCCCTTGTCGCGGCCCGGCACGACGCGCACCGCGTCCCCGTCGAAGGTCCACGTACCGTCCTTCTGGATGATTTCCGCCATCCGGGCATTCTCCCACCGGTATGTGGAGCCCCGGTGGGGGGTGTTGGGCCTATACCTGGGCGCATGTCAGTCCTGCGCGTACCGCGCCGCACGCTCGGCTCCCTGTGCGGCCTCCTGCTCCTGTCCGCCGCCGTCTCCTGCACCGCGGCCCACGGCGACGACGCCAAACCGGCCGCCGCCGCCCCCCTCACCCCCTACCAGCGGCTCCTGCCGGCACCGTCCTCCGTACGGGCCGAGGGCCCCGGGTACGCCTTCGGCGCGGGCACGGTCATCCGGACCGGCGGTCCCGGCACGCCGGAGGAGGTCCGGCGGATCGGCGAACTCCTCGCGGAGCAGCTGCGCGGGCCGAGCGGTCTGCCGCTGCCGGTGGCGGACGGCTCGGACGGGGCGGCCGGCGACGGGGTGCGGCTGCTCCTCGACCCGGGGGCCGGGGGGCTCGGCGAGGAGGGCTACCGGCTGCGGAGCACCCCCACGGGCATCACCCTCACCGCGCGCACCCCGGCGGGCCTCTTCCACGCGGGCCAGACCCTGCGGCAGCTGCTGCCGGTGCGCGGCGCGGGGACGGTCCCGGGCGCGACGGTGACGGACAGCCCGCGCTTCGCCTACCGCGGAGCCATGATCGACATCGCCCGGCACCACTTCCCGGTGGAGCAGGCCAAGCGCTACGTCGACCAGCTCGCCCAGTACAAGTTCAACACCCTGCACGTGCACCTCACCGACGACCAGGGCTGGCGCATCGCGATCGACTCCTGGCCCCGGCTCGCCGAGTACGGCGGCGCGAGCGAGGTCGGCGGCGGCCCCGGCGGCTCCTGGTCCAAGGAGGACTACCGCGAGCTGGTCGCCTACGCGGCGGACCGCTACGTCACCGTGGTACCGGAGATCGACATGCCGGGCCACGTCAACGCCGCCCAGGCCGCCTACGGCGAGCTGACCTGCGACGGCAAGGCGCCCGCGCGCTACACCGGCACCAAGGTCGGCTTCAGCTCCCTGTGCGTGGGCAAGGAGCGCACGTACGAGTTCGTCGACGACGTCCTCGGCGAACTCGCCGCCCTCACCCCCGGCCCCTACCTCCACATCGGCGGCGACGAGGCCCACTCCACCCCGGCGGCGGACTACGCGGCGTTCATGGACCGCGCCCAGGCGGTGGTGGCCGCGCACGGCAAGACGGTGATGGCCTGGCACCAGCTGGCCTCCGCCCGCCC
Source organism: Streptomyces sp. NPDC006687 (assembly GCF_040636215.1). Classification (NCBI taxonomy): domain Bacteria; kingdom Bacillati; phylum Actinomycetota; class Actinomycetes; order Kitasatosporales; family Streptomycetaceae; genus Streptomyces; species Streptomyces sp. NPDC006687. The sequence continues at coordinate 12,386 of NZ_JBEYJJ010000028.1, forward strand.
GGCGCCGGGAGCGGTCCTCCAGTACTGGGGCCATGACCGGACGCCCGACGCGGAGAAGACGGCGGTCGCGGCGGCGGCCAAGGCGGGCCACCGCCTGGTCCTCTCACCGGCGGACCACGCCTACCTGGACATGAAGTACGACAAGCGGACCGGGCCGGGTCTGGCCTGGGCGGGCTACGTCCCCGCCCCGCGCGCCTACTCCTGGAACCCGGGCAGCTACCTCCCCGGTGTCCCCGAGTCCGCGGTCCTCGGCGTGGAGGCCCCGCTCTGGACGGAGACCATCTCCAGCCGCTCCGACTGGGAGCTGATGGCCTTCCCCCGCCTCCTCAGCCTGGCGGAACTCGCCTGGTCGCCCGCGACCGCCCTGGACTGGACCGCCCACCGGGCACGCCTGGCCGCCCAGGGCCCCCGGCTGGACGCCCAGGACATCACCTACTACCGGGCTCCGGAGGTGCCGTGGCCGTAGCGGGCCCGGCGGTCACCCGGTGCGGGGAGCGAGCTGCTCGTGGCTCGGGTTGAAGAGCCTGACGCGGGTGAGTCTCACGCCGAAGCCGGAGGGGCGGCTACGAAGGACCGGATCGGAGCCGCCCCCTCCTTGGTCACCGTCAGCGGTGGGCGTAGGGGGCTATGGGGTTTTCGAGGGTGCCGATCAGTTGGAGGGCCGCCGAGGGGTCGGAGAGGTCGACCATTTGTTGGTTGTTGCGGAGTTGGAGGCGGTTCAGGCAGGAGAGCTGGAATTCCGGGGTGAAGAGGTCGTAGCGGGCGAAGCGGTCCGCGAGGGTGGGGTGGGACTGCTGGTAGTCGTGGGCGCAGTCCGCCACCGCCTGCCAGAACGTCGGTTCGTCGCAGATGCCTTCCGTGACCAGGATCGCGTTCAGGAAGCGGAAGAAGCAGTCGAAGACGTCCGTGAAGACGGACAGGAGCTTCATGTCCTCCGGGATGTCCGCCCGGATGCGTTCGACGGCCGGCGGGAGGACCGCGGTCGGGTCCATGACCACGATCTCCTCGGCGATGTCCTTGAAGACCGCCCGCTGCACCACCCCGTCCCTGATCACCAGGATGGTGTTCTCGCCGTGCGGCATGTAGGCGAGGTCGTACTGGTAGAAGCAGTGCAGGAGGGGGAGGAGGTAGGCCCGGAGGTAGGGGCGGAGCCATTCCGACGGGGTGAGGCCCGATTCGGCGATCAGGGCGCCCACGAAGGACTTTCCGTCCGCGTCCACGTGGAGGAGGGAGGCCATCGTGGCCAGGCGTTCGCCGTCCCGGAGGGAGTTCACCGGGGACTCGCGCCACAGCGCGGCCAGCATCTTGCGGTACGGGGAGTAGCGGTCCGTCGCGCGTTCGTACTGGCGGTGGTGGTAGCCGATCGCCGCGCGCTCGCGGATGATCGAGAAGTCGACCGAGCGGAGGGTCTCGTCCGACTCGATCAGCCGGTGGAGCCAGTCGTTGATGGCCGGGGTGGCCTCCATGTAGGCGGCGGAGAGGCCGCGCATGAAGCCCATGTTCAGGACCGAGATGGCCGTCTTGACGTAGTGCTTCGTGGGCGTCGTGGTGTTGAAGAAGGTGCGGATGGACTGCTGGGGGAGGTAGGCGTCCTCGCCCTCGCCCAGGAGGACCAGGCGCTGGTTGGCGATCTCGGCCGCGAAGGTGACCGTCGTCTTGTTCCACCACTGCCAGGGGTGGACCGGGAGGTAGTGGTAGTCGGACGGGTCGAGGCCCAGGGCCGTCAGTTTCGCCTCGAAGCCGGCGATGGCCGCCTCGCCCAGTTCCTCGCGCAGGAACGTGTCGTGGTCCAGGCCCGCGCCCGCGGTGAAGGTGGAGACCTCCTTGTGGGCGGCGGCCCAGACCAGGTGGACCGGGCTCGCGGTCTCGGGGGCGTACGCGCGGTACTCGTCGACGCCGAAGCCCAGGCGGCCGTTGTTGGCCACGAAGCAGGGGTGGCCCTCGGTCATGCCCGTCTCGATGTCCTGGAAGGAGGACTTGGCGAGGGTGGGGGAGGGGGTTTGCGGCTTGGTGTACTTGTAGGCCGTGCCGGCCAGGGTGGAGGAGATCTCCTCCAGGTAGACCGGGAGGACTTCCTCGCTCAGGCCCAGGGAGTGGCGGAGCTCTATGTGGAAGTCCAGGGCGTCCAGGCCCGCTGCCGCGCCGTCGCGGTGGCGGGTGACGGAGGACTCGTCCACCGACCAGTGGTCCAGGGCGTGGACGACGGCACGGAAGCGGTACTCGACCGTGCCGTCGTCGCTGAGGACGCGGTAGTGGTCATCGCCCAGGGGCTCCGGGGTCAGCAGGCGTTCGTGGGAGAACTCCGCCAGGGCCTTGCGGACCAGGGCGCGGTTGGCGCGGGCCCACAGCTCGGGGGTGAGGTGGGTGACGGCGTCGGAGAGGTTCATATCGAGACCCCGGTGGTGTGGGCGGTGGCCGCCTCGAACTGGGCGCGGGTGCAGAAGCTGAGGAGGGCTTCCTTCTCCGGCTTGGTGACGGGGCCTTCCGCGACGAAGCCGACCGCCTCGTTGAGGGCGTGGACCGCCGTGTTGCGGACGTCCGGCTCGACCACGACGCGCTCGGTGGCCGGGTCCGCGAAGAGGGCCGCCATGACGGTGGTGATGACCGCGCGGGTGAAGCCGGAGAGCGGGGTGTCGGTCGGGGCGACGAGGAAGTGCATCCCGACGTCCCCCGGCCGGGTCTCGTACAGGCCGACGAGCTCCAGGTGCGCGGGGTCGTAGCTCTCCATCAGGAAGGCCGGGCGGCCCTCGTGGAGGCCGAGGAAGGCGTGGTGGTGCTCGTGCGCGGTGATCCGGACGTACTCGCGTTCGACGTCGGTGAGGGTGGCGTCCTGCATCATCCAGAACCCGGCCTTCGGGTGGGTGACCCAGGCGTGCAGGAGTTCCGCGTCGGCGAAGGGGTCCAGGGGGCGGATCGAGAAGGTGCCCAGGACCGGGTCGGTGCGGGAGAAGAGGGTGGTGGTGCTCATACGTACGTGCCTTCCGGGGCCGCGAACTGCTGGAACGCGATGGACTTCTCGACCTTGTAGTACTCCCGGCCGAGGAGCTCACCCACGATGTACGCGTTGCGGTACGCGGCCATGCCCAGGTCGGGCGAGGTGAGGGAGTGGTTGTGGGTGGTGCCGTTCTGGAGGTAGACCCCGCGGCCGGTGACGTCGACGGCGTAGTTGCGGCCGGCGTCGAGACGGCCGTGGCCGTCGAAGTTCAGGCGGTGGCGGACGGGCGCCAGGAACTCCGGGACGCGGTACCGGTAGCCCGTGGCGAGGACCAGGCCCTCGGTGGTCAGGGAGAAGTCCCGCTCCTGCTCCTCCTGGCGCAGGCCCAGGGTGTACGTGCCGGTGGTGGTGTCGTACGCCGTGCTGTTCAGGGAGGTGTTGGTGAGCAGGGTGGTGGGGACCGGGCCCGGCATGGTGATCTTCTTCTGGTAGAGCAGGTCGAAGATGGCGTTGATGAGGTCGCCGTCGATGCCCTTGAAGAGGTTCTTCTGCTGGGTCTCCAGCCGGTAGCGGGTCTCCTCGGGGAGGGCGTGGAAGTAGTCCACGTACTCCGGGGAGGTCATCTCCAGGGTGAGCTTGGTGTATTCGAGGGGGAAGAAGCGCGGGGAGCGGGTCACCCAGTTGAGCTGGTAGCCGTGGACGTCGATCTCGGTGAGGAGGTCGTAGTAGATCTCGGCGGCGCTCTGGCCGGAGCCGATCAGGGTGATGGACCTCTTCCGCTGGAGGGCCTCCTTGTGCTCCATGTACGCGGAGTTGTGGAGGAGGTCGCCGCCCAGGTTCTCGCAGGACGCCGGGACGTGCGGCGGGGTGCCGGTGCCGAGGACCAGGCGGCGGGCCAGGAACGTTTCACCGCCGTCCGTGCGCACCGCGTAGACCCCGGCCGCCTCGTCGTACGTGACCTCGGTGACGGAGGTGGAGTACCGGACGTTGTCGAGCCGGTCGGCGGCCCACCGGCAGTAGTCGTTGTACTCGGCGCGCAGCGGGTAGAAGTTCTCCCGGATGTAGAAGGAGTACAGCCGGTCCTTGTCCTTCAGGTAGTTCAGGAAGGAGAAGGGCGAGGTCGGGTCGGCGAGGGTGACCAGGTCCGACATGAACGGCGTCTGGAGGTGCGCGCCGTCGAGGAACATCCCCGCGTGCCACTCGAAGTGCGGCTTCGACTCGATGAACAGGCCGTTCAGCTCGTCGATGGGCGCGGTCAGGCAGGCGAGTCCCAGGTTGAAGGGACCCAGGCCGATGCCGATGAAGTCGTAGGGCTCAGCGGTGGACGGCAAGGGACTCTCCCAGGAACTGTTCGGCGTGTGCGGCGACGAGGTCGAGGACGGCGGTGATGTCGGCCGTCGTGGTCTGCGGGTTGAGGAGGGTGAACTTCAGGTACTGCTTCCCGTCGACCTTGGTCCCGGCGACGACGGCCTCGCCGGAGGCGAACAGGGCCTTGCGGGCGTGCAGCTGGGCCTCGTCCAGGAGGTCGGGGCGCGGTTCGCCACCGTCACCGTCCAAGGTCGGGACGTAGCGGAAGACCAGGGTGGAGAGCTGCGGTCTGACGACGACCTCGAAGCGGGGGTCGGCGTCGAGGATCTCCCAGCCGGCGGCGGCCAGGTCCACGACCTCGTCGAAGAGCGAGCCGACGCCGTCGGCGCCCATCACGCGCAGGGTCATCCACAGCTTGAGGGCGTCGAAGCGGCGGGTGGTCTGGATCGACTTGTCGACCTGGTTGGGGATCCGCTCCTCGGCCATCCGCCGGGGGTTGAGGTAGTCCGCGTGGTAGGTGGCGTGCCGCAGGGTGTCGCGGTCGCGTACCAGCATCGCGCTGGAACTCACCGGCTGGAAGAAGGACTTGTGGTAGTCCACGGTGACCGAGTCGGCGTGCTCGATACCGTCGAGGAGGTGCCGGCGGGTGGGAGAGGCCAGCAGCCCGCAGCCGTAGGCGGCGTCCACGTGCATCCAGGCGGAGTGCTCGGCGGTCAGGCGGGAGATCTCGGGGAGCGGGTCGATGGACCCGAAGTCGGTGGTGCCGGCGGTGGCGACGACGGCCATCGGGAACAGGCCCTCGGCGGCGCAGTTCTCCAGCTCCAGGGCGAGCAGGGAGGTGTCCATCCGGCGGTGGCGGTCGACGGGGACGCAGATGACGGCCTCGTAGCCGAGGCCGAGCATGGCGGCCGACTTCTGCACGCTGAAGTGGCTGGCCTCGGAGGTGAAGACGCGCAGCCGGGGCAGGAGTTCGGCCTTGGTGAGCTCGGTGCCCTCGTCCAGGGCCCGCTTCATGACGATCCGGCACGCCTCGTCGCGGGCGAGGAGCAGCGCGTGGAAGTTCGACTGGCTGCCGCCGGAGGTGAAGACGCCGTCCGCGCCCTCGCCGAGGCCGATGCGGCGGGCGGTCCAGTCGATGAGGCGGCGCTCGATGAGCGTGCCGCCGATGGACTGGTCCCAGGTGTCGAGGGAGGAGTTGACGGCGGACAGGACGGCCTCGCCGACCACCGCCGGGATGACGACCGGGCAGTTGAGGTGGCCCAGGTAGCGCGGGTGGTGGAAGTAGACGGCGTCGCGCAGGTAGACCTCCTCCAGCTCGTCGAGGGCGGCGGTGGCGTCACCCAGCGGGCGGTCGAGGTCGATGCCGTCGATGACCGGGGCGAGTTCGTCCACGGAGATGCCGGTGTGCGGGCGGTGCGTGGCCGCGAGTCTGGCGGCGACGCGGTCGACGCCCTCGGAGACGGTGCGCCGGTAGAGGTCCGTGGTCGTCTCGTTCAGCAGATGCGAGCGCATCGACTTTTCCTCCGGGCGGGGAGAGCGGGGGGCGGGATAAGCAGGATTAGGTTAGCCTAACCTAAGTTGGATCACAAATAGGGAAGGGCCCCGGCAGCTGCCGGGGCCCTTCCCAAATGGCTTGTAAAAGACGTGAGTTGACTAGAGGTCGGCCGTCGGGTCCTCGCTCGGCGCCGTGCCCGCGTACGCCTCCGCCAGCAGCTGCTCCTCGCTCGCGCCGAGCCGCCAGTAGCCGGTGAACCGCACCGCCCGCCGGTCGATGGAACGTTCCTGCACCAGGTGGCGGCGGACCGCCCTGATCGTCCCCGCCTCGCCCGCGAGCCAGGCGTACGGGGTCCCGGAGGCGGGCAGCTCGGTCGCGCGCAGCGCGTCGAGCACCCTCCCGGTGCGCGCCGCCGCGTCCGCGCCCTTCTCGCGCACGATCCAGGTGATGTCCGCGTCCGCGAGGGTGTGCAGGCCGAGGCGGTCGTCCGCGTGGGGCACCTCGAACCATGCCTTCACCCTGGTCCCGGCGGGCAGCCGGTCCAGGATGGCGCCGGCCGCCGGCAGGGCCGTCTCGTCGGCGTACATCAGTACCGTGTCGGAGCCCTCCGGCCGCTGGAAGCGGACCGACTTGTTCTCCGCCACCGCCGGGCCGATCGCCATGATGCGGCGGCCGGTGACGGCCCGGCCCGCCCAGCGGGAGGCCGGGGAGGTGTCCCCGTGGAGGACGAAGTCGACGTCCACCTCGTGCGCCCCGCCCTGCGTACGCCGCTGCTCGCGCACGGTGTACGAGCGCATCACCGGGCGCTCCTCCTCGGGCATCGCCCGCCAGGCCGCGAACCAGGTGTCCTCGTCGGTGGAGGGGAGTTCGGTGTGCTCCCGGTCCCCGACGGGGAGGAAGAGGGACACGCTCTGGTCGTAGCCGCCCGAGCGGAACTCCGCGAGGCGGTCGCCGCCGAAGGTCACGCGCAGGAACGAGTGGCCGAGGCGGCGGGTGCGCAGGACCTCAAGGGTGAAGAAGCGGTAGTGCGCGGCGGCGGGTGCCGCGTCGGAGGCGGTGGCGGAAGCGGTGGCGGTCATGCGGAGAGGTCCCCCTCGGTTGCCGGGTCAGCCGAGCTTCTTGGCGTTCTGGATGGTCTTCGCGAGGTCCTCGAGCAGCTGCGCGCACTTCTCGTACGAGTAGATCGGCTCGGTGACGCGCGGGGCGACCTGGCCGGCCTTGACCGCCGGGAGCTCGTTCCAGGTCGGCTTGGCCTTCAGGGCCTCGGGCTGGAGGGCCTGGGTGCGGTTGTCGAGCAGGATGACGTCGGCCTTGTACTTGCCGGCGTTCTCCCAGCTGAGGCTCTCGAAGAAGCCCTGGGGGTCCAGCTTGTCCTGCTCCGGGGTGACGAACTCGACCCCGAGGGACTCGAAGTACTTCAGGTCCGCGGAGGTCTTCGGGGTGGAGACGTAGAACATCTGGTCGGAGCCGGAGCCGACGAGGACCTTGACGCCCGGGTTGGCCTTGACGGCCTCGCGCACCTTGGCGGAAGCGGCGTCGAAGCGGGCCTTGGCGTCGGCGCTCTTCCTGGTGTTCAGGTCGGCGCCGAGGGACTTGGCCAGGTCCGCGGTGCGCTCCAGGGCCTTGTCCATGGAGACCTTGTCGCCCACGCCGATGGCGGCGGCCGGGGCCAGCTTCAGGATCTTGTCCTTGGACGCCTCGGGGACGTACCAGTACGAGCCGTCCCAGGTGTTGGTGGCGAGGAGGTCGGGCCTCAGGGCCGCGTACTTCTCGACGTTGAACTCGTCGTAGACGTTGCCGAGGATCTCGACCTTGGAGATGTCCATGGAGCCGGCCATCGGGTCGGGCTTGCCGTCCGCCAGCTTGGTCGGTCCGAAGACGCCCTTGACCTGCACGCCGTAGTCGTAGAGCGCGGCGGCGGTGCCGGTGTAGGCCACGACGTTCTTCGGCGTGGACTTGGCGGTGGCCTCCTTGCCCAGGTCGTCCTTGAAGCTCCAGGCGCCCGCCGAAGCCCCGCCCTTGTCGCCCGCGCCGTCCTTCGCCGTGTCGCCGCCGCCGCACGCGGTGAGCGCCGCGACGAGGCCGAGGGCGCCGCCGGCCGCGAGGAGACCGCGGCGGGAGAGGAGGGTGGAGCTGGGCTTGGGCATGTCGGTGTCCGCTTTCGTACGTGCAGGGCGGCTGCGAAGGTGGGCCGTTCGGAAGGAAGGTTAGCCTAACCTTGGCCGAAAGCGGTAAGGGGGCCCTAACTTCGCGGTGTACCGGTGCACGACAGCAAAGCGGCCCGCGCCTGGGGCGCGGGCCGCTGCAAGGGCGATACGGGACGGGGATCAGCCGGCGAAGCCCAGTTCGCGGGCGATGAGCATCCGCTGGACCTCGCTCGTGCCCTCGCCGATCTCCAGGATCTTCGAGTCCCGCCACATCCGGGCCACGGGGTACTCGTTCATGAACCCGTAGCCGCCGTGGATCTGCGTGGCGTCACGGGCGTTGTCGACGGCGACCGTGGAGGAGTACAGCTTCGCGATGGCCGCCTCCTTCTTGAACGGCTCGCCCGCCACCAGCCGCGAGGCCGCGTCCCGCCAGCCCAGCCGGGCCATGTGCGCGCGCGTCTCCATGTCGGCCAGCTTGAACTGGATGGCCTGGTTGTCGCCGATGGCCTTGCCGAACGCCTGCCGCTCCTTGGCGTACTTCACCGACTCGTCCACACAGCCCTGCGCCAGACCGGTGGCCAGCGCCGCGATGGCGATCCGGCCCTCGTCGAGGATCCGCAGGAACTGGGCGTACCCGCGGCCCTCTTCGCCCACCAGGTTGGCGACCGGAACCCGGACGTCGTCGAAGGAGAGCTCGCGGGTGTCCGAGGAGTTCCAGCCGACCTTGGAGTACGGCGCGGCCACCGTGAAGCCCGGGGTGCCGGACGGGACGATGATCGAGGAGATCTCCGGGCGGCCGTCCGCCTTGCGGCCGGTGACGGCGGTGACCGTGACCAGACCGGTGATGTCCGTACCGGAGTTGGTGATGAAGCACTTGGAGCCGTTGATCACCCACTGGTCGCCGTCGCGGACGGCCGTGGTGCGGGTGCCGCCCGCGTCGCTGCCGGCACCGGGCTCCGTCAGGCCGAACGCGCCGAGCACCTCGCCGGCGCACAGCTTCGGCAGCCACTCCCGCTTCTGCTCCTCCGTACCGAACAGGTAGATCGGCATGGCGCCCAGGGAGACGCCCGCCTCCAGGGTGATGGCGACCGAGGAGTCGACGCGGGCCAGCTCCTCCAGGGCGATGCCGAGGGCGAGGTAGTCGCCGCCCATGCCGCCGTACTCCTCCGGGAAGGGCAGGCCGAACAGGCCCATACGGCCCATCTCGCGGACGATCTCGTACGGGAACTCGTGGCGCTCGTACAGGTCGCCGATCTTCGGAGCCACCACGTCGTGCGCGAACGCCTCGACGGTACGGCGGAGTTCCTCGTGCTCGGGGGTGAGCCGGTGGTCGAGGGGCATGGCTTCGTTACTCCTTGTGGGAGAGGGCGCGGACGGTACGGGAGGGGCTGGGACGGCCCAGCTGGTCGGCCATCCACACGCTCGTGGCGGTGAGGGCGGCCAGGTCGACCCCGGTCTCGATGCCGAGGCCGTCGAGCATCCACACCAGGTCCTCGGTGGCCAGGTTCCCGGTGGCGCTCTTGGCGTACGGGCAGCCGCCGAGGCCGCCCGCCGAGGCGTCGACCGTGGTCACGCCGTGCTGGAGCGCGGCGAGGGTGTTGGAGAGGGCCTGCCCGTAGGTGTCGTGGAAGTGCACGCCGATCCGGGGGGTGGCCACGCCCGCCGCGTTCAGCTCGTGCAGCAGCACCTGGACGTGGCCGGGGGTGGCGACGCCGATCGTGTCGCCGAGGCTCAGCTCGTCGCAGCCGAGGTCGAGGAGGGCCTTGGCGACGCCGACCACCTGCTGGACCGGGACCGCGCCCTCCCAGGGGTCGCCGAAGCACATCGACAGGTACCCGCGCACATGCGCCCCGGCCGCCTTGGCCCGGGCCACGACGGGCTCGAACATGGCGAGGGACTCGGCGACCGTACGGTTCAGGTTGCGCGCGGCGAAGGTCTCGGTGGCCGAGCCGAACACCGCGATACGGCCGGCCCCGAGGGCGAGCGCGCGGTCGAGGCCGCGCTCGTTGGGCACGAGGACGGGGAGGTCGGCGGGGACGTCGGAGAGCAGCGGGAAGAGCTGCTCGGCGTCCGCCAGCTGCGGGACCCACTTGGGGTGGACGAAGCTGGTGGCCTCGACGGTGGTCAGGCCGGCGGCGGCCAGCCGGTGGATGAACTCGGCCTTCACCTCGGTGGGGACGGCCGTCTTCTCGTTCTGGAGCCCGTCCCGCGCGCCGACCTCGTGGATCCGCACCCGTGGCGGGAGCCCGGCGGGGGCCGGGACGGTCATGGGCAGCCCGTTCACGCCGCTTCCTCCTCCGCGTCGGGGGTGATCACGGCCAGGACCTGGTCCATGGCCACCGTGGAGCCGGGGGTGACGTCGAGTTCGGTGACGGTGCCGGCGTGCGGGGCGGAGATGACGTGCTCCATCTTCATGGCCTCGACCACCAGGAGGCTCTGGCCGGCCGCCACCTTGTCGCCCACGGCCACCTTGACGACGGTGACGGTGCCGGGCATGGGGGCGGCGAGGGTGTCGGCCCCTGCCCTTCCGCTGCCGCTGAGGGCCGCGGTGACGGGGTCGTGGCGCTGGACGTGCCAGGAGTCTGCGTCGCGGCCGAGCCAGGTCCCGTCCGGGGAGGGGGCGTGGGAGAAGTGGTGCGTGACGCCGTCCAGTTCGACCGTGAGGCGGTCGGGGGTGAGGCTGAGGACGCGGCCGCGGGCCGGTGCGCTGGGGCTCTGCCCCGGACCCCGCGTCTCAAGCTCGCCCGGACTCCGTCCGGGGGTACCCCCGGACGGGGCTGAACTTGGTGCGCCGCCGTTGTCGGCTGCGGGCCCATCAAGGAGGATCTCCTGCTCCAGCCCCCGCTGCCGGGTGCGGACCGTGACCGGGTCCTGGCCCGGGAGGCGGAAGTGGTGCACCGTCCAGGCCGGGGTGCCGCCCAGGCGCCAGCCGTGGGTGGCGTCGAACGGGTCCGCCCAGCCGGTGCCCCCGGCAGGGTTCCGGGAAGGGGCGGGGTGGGGGAGGTCCAGAAGCGCGGCCGCCGCGTAGACCTCCGGCGGGACGCCCTCCGGGAGCAGGGTCGGCAGGTCCCGTTCCACCAGCCCCGTGTCCAGGTTGCCCGAGACCACGTCCGGGTGGGCCAGGAGCCTGCGCAGGAAGCCGGCGTTGGTCTGGACGCCCAGGATGACGGTGTCCGCGAGGGCCCCCCGCAGCATCCGCAGGGCCGTGGCCCGGTCGGGGCCGTGGACGATCACCTTCGACAGCATCGGGTCGTACGTCGACCCCGTGTCCACCCCGGCCACCAGCCCGGAGTCCGTCCGCACCGCACCGCCCGACGGCTCGGACAGCGCCAGGACCGTCCCCCCGGACGGCAGGAACCCGCGCGCCGGGTCCTCCGCGCAGACCCGGGCCTCGATGGCGTGCCCGGTCAGCCGGACGTCGTCCTGCCCGAAGTCCAGCGGAGCCCCCGACGCCACCCGCAGCTGCTGCTCCACCAGGTCCAGCCCGGTGATCAGCTCCGTGACGGGGTGCTCCACCTGGAGGCGGGTGTTCATCTCCATGAAGTAGTACGAGGACGGGTCGCCGCCCGGCACGATGAACTCCACCGTGCCCGCGCCGACGTACCCGCAGGAGCGGGCCGCCTCCACGGCCGCCGCGCCCATCGCCGCCCGGATCTCCGGGGTGAGGAGGACGGAGGGGGCCTCCTCGATGACCTTCTGGTGGCGCCGCTGGAGCGAGCACTCGCGCTCGCCCAGGTGCACCACGTTGCCGTGCGCGTCGGCCAGTACCTGGATCTCGATGTGCCGGGGCCGGTCCACCCAGCGCTCCACCAGCAGGGTGTCGTCACCGAAGGAGGAGCGGGCCTCGCGCCGGGCCGCCGCGATCTCGTCCGCCAGCAGGCCCGCGTCCCGGACCAGCCGCATCCCCTTGCCGCCGCCGCCCGCCGAGGGCTTCAGCAGCACCGGCATGCCGATCTTCTCGGCCGCCTCCACCAGCTCGGCGTCCGACAGGCCGCTGCCGGAGGAGCCCGGGACGACCGGGACCCCGGCGGCCTTGACGGTCTCCTTGGCCCGGATCTTGTCGCCCATCAGGGAGATCGCCGATGCGGGCGGCCCGATGAAGGCCAGACCCGCCTCCGCGCACGCCTGCGCGAAGCCCGCGTTCTCCGCGAGGAAGCCGTAGCCGGGGTGGACGGCCTCGGCGCCGGTGCGGCGGGCGGCGTCGAGGAGCCGTTCCACCGACAGGTAGCTCTCGGCGGCCGCCGCCGGGCCGATCCGGACGGCCGTGTCGGCCTCCCGGACGTGCCGCGCGTCCGCGTCGGCGTCGCTGAAGACGGCCACGGAGCGGATGCCGAGCTCCCGCAGGGTGCGGATGACCCGTACGGCGATCTCGCCCCGGTTCGCCACCAGAACAGTGCTGAACATCAGTGAGGTCCTCACGTCACAAGTCACAGATCACGGGTCACATGCGGAAGATGCCGTAGCCGCGCTCGCCCAGCGGGGCGTTCGCGCACGCGGTCAGGGCCAGGCCCAGCACCTGCCGGGTCTCCAGGGGGTCGATGACCCCGTCGTCCCACAGCCGGGCGGTGGCGTAGTAGGCGTTGCCCTGCTCCTCGTACTGCGCGCGGACCGGGGCCTTGAAGGCTTCCTCGTCCTCGGCGGGCCACTCCTGGCCCGCGCCCTCGATCTGGTCGCGCTTGACCGTGGCCAGGACGGAGGCGGCCTGCTCGCCGCCCATGACGGAGATCTTGGCGTTGGGCCACATCCACAGGAAGCGCGGCGAGTACGCCCGCCCGCACATCGAGTAGTTGCCCGCCCCGTAGGAGCCGCCGACCACCACCGTCAGCTTCGGGACCCGGGCGCAGGCCACGGCCGTGACCATCTTCGCGCCGTGCTTGGCGATACCGCCGGCCTCGTAGTCGCGGCCGACCATGAAGCCGGAGATGTTCTGGAGGAACAGCAGCGGGATGCCGCGCTGGTCGCACAGCTCGATGAAGTGGGCGCCCTTCTGCGCGGACTCGGAGAAGAGGATGCCGTTGTTGGCGATGATGCCGACCGGGTGGCCGTGGATCCGGGCGAAGCCGGTGACCAGCGTCTGGCCGAACTCGGACTTGAACTCCTGGAAGCGGGAGCCGTCCACCACCCGGGCGATGATCTCGCGGGCGTCGTAGGGGGTACGGGAGTCGACGGGGACCGCGCCGTAGAGCCCGTACGGGTCCACCTTCGGCTCCTCGGCCGGCTCGACCGACCACGGCAGGGGCCCGCGCTCGGGCAGGGTCGCCACGATGTTGCGGACGATCCGCAGCGCGTGCGCGTCGTCCTCCGCGAGGTGGTCGGTGACGCCGGAGGTGCGCGAGTGCACCTCGCCGCCGCCGAGCTCCTCGGCCGTGACCACCTCGCCGGTGGCCGCCTTCACCAGCGGCGGGCCGCCGAGGAAGATCGTGCCCTGGCCGCGCACGATGACGGCCTCGTCGCTCATCGCCGGGACGTACGCCCCGCCCGCCGTGCAGGAGCCGAGGACGGCCGCGATCTGCGGGATGCCGGCGCCCGACATGCGGGCCTGGTTGTAGAAGATCCGGCCGAAGTGCTCCCGGTCGGGGAAGACCTCGTCCTGCATGGGCAGGAAGGCGCCGCCGGAGTCGACGAGGTACAGGCAGGGGAGCCGGTTCTCCAGCGCCACCTCCTGCGCCCGCAGGTGCTTCTTGACGGTCATCGGGTAGTACGTGCCGCCCTTGACGGTGGCGTCGTTGGCGACGATCACGCACTCGCGGCCGCTGACCCGGCCGATGCCCGCGATGACGCCCGCCGCCGGGGCCGCACCCCCGTACATCCCCTCGGCGGCCAGCGGGGCCAGCTCCAGGAAGGGGGATCCGGGGTCGAGGAGGGTGTCGACGCGGTCGCGCGGCAGGAGCTTGCCGCGCGCGGTGTGGCGGGCGCGGGCCTTCTCGCCGCCGCCGAGGCGGGCCGCGTCCAGCCGGGCGCGCAGCCCCTCGGCGAGCTCGCGGTGGGCGGCCTCATTGGTCCGCCAGGCCGCGGACGCCGGGTCCGCGGCGCTCGTCAGCACTGGTGCCTGCTGCATCGGTCGAGCTCCCTTGCTCGGTACCTGCTGTGTTAATGACCGTTAACGCGTATGGGTCACAGGTTAACGAGCGCTAACCGCCCTGTCTAGAATGGATTCCCATGAGCACCAGAGCTGCCACCCCGACCCGCCGCGAGCAGATCCTCCGTGAAGCCGCTCGTCTTTTCGCGGAGCGCGGCTTCCACGGCGTGGGCGTCGACGAGATAGGGGCCGCGGTCGGCATCAGCGGCCCGGGCCTGTACCGGCATTTCGCCGGCAAGGACGCGATGCTCGCCGAGCTGCTCGTCGGGATCAGCGAGCGCCTGCTGACGGGCGGCCGGCGCCGGGTGGAGGAGGCGGCGGGGGACCCGCGGGCGCTGCTGGCCTCCCTGGTCGAGGGCCATATCGACTTCGCGCTGGACGACCGGGCGCTGATCACCCTGCACGACCGGGAGCTCGACCGGCTGCGCGACGAGGACCGCAAGCTCGTACGGCAGCTCCAGCGCCAGTACGTCGAGCTGTGGGTGGCCGTCGTACGCGAGCTGCACCCCGATGTCGGGGAGGCGGAGGTGCGGGTCGCCGTGCACGCGGTGTTCGGCCTGCTGAACTCCACCCCGCACCTGGGAGCGCTGAGCCGCGAGGCGACGGAGTCGCTGCTGCGCAGGCTCGCGCACGGATCCTTCGGGGCGCTGTCGGGGTGAAGCGGGGCGACGGATCGAGGGCGGCTTGGTGGAACCGACGACTCCGGCCGGGCGGCGGCAGAATGGAGCCCATGCCGAAGCCGATAGAGCCGACTGAGCCCTCGACCGCCCCCAGCCGCGCGCAGCTGGTCGACCACCTGGTGCGGACCCGCATCGCCGGACCGGTGGCCACCCCGCGCGAGAACAACCTCTCCCACTACCGCAGGCTCGCCAACGGCGACCGGCACTACTGGTTCGGCCTGGAACTGGGCGACCGCTGGACGGACGAGCAGGACGTCCTGGCCGTGATGGCCGAGCGCGTCGGCGTCGCCGACGACCCGGCGCACCGGACCGGGCAGGACACCATCGACCCGGAGCTGACGGTCGCGGGCCTGGACCGGATGGCGGCCCGCCTGCGCAAGGCGGCCCTGGACCGGCAGAGCGTGCTGTTCGCCACCGGCCACCCGGGCGGCCTGCTGGACGTCCACCGCGCCACGGCCGAGGCGCTGCGCGCGGCGGGCTGCGAGATCGTGCGCATCCCGGCGGGGCTCTTCGCCGACGAGGGCTCGGTGTGGCAGTTCGCCGACGTGGCCGTCATGGAGCGGGGCGCGACCCTGTGGCACACCCACTCCCCGGCCCCGATGGCCGCGATCCTCGACGCCCTCGTGAACGACGGCCGCCCGCTGCCGGACCTGGTCGTCGCCGACCACGGCTGGGCGGGCTGCGCGGCGCAGCGGGGCCTGGACGCGGTGGGCTACGCCGACTCCAACGACCCCGCGCTGTTCCTCGCGGAGGCGGAGGGCACCCTCCAGGTGGCGGTCCCCCTGGACGACCACGTCCGCGACCCCCGCTTCTACGACCCGATGGTGGCGTACCTGCTCAGCGCGGCCGGCCTGCGCTAGCCCGGGCGCTCAGCCCAGCCAGGAGCCCATCTCGGTCTGGACGGCGGAGCCGTCGAGGTCGGCGAGCTTCATGCCCACGAAGCCGCGCGCCCAGTCGGAGGTCTGGACGCGGAAGGGCATCGTCTCGGCGGTCAGCGCCTCGATCACCGGCGCCGCCGCCTGCTCCGGGGTCTGCGCGGTGTCGCTGCCGAAGGACCGCATGGCGTGGTCGATGTAGCCCTGGAGCTGCGGGGCGTACGGGCCGGCCTGGGCGAGCAGGGCCGGGATGTCGAGCCCGACGTTGTTGACGAACTCGCTGGAGACGGCGCCCGGCTCCACGACGGACACCTGGACGCCCGCGGCGGCGGCGACCGGCGCGAGGGACTCCATGAAGCCCTCGACGGCGAACTTGGCGGCGCAGTAGGACTCGTTGAACGGCTGGCCGACCACGCCGCCGACGCTCGTCACGGTGATGACCCGGCCGCCGGAGGCGCGCAGGTGGGGGAGCGCGGCCCGGGTGAGCTCGACGACGCCGAAGAAGTTGACCTCCATCACCGACCGCACCTGCTCCATGCCGTGCTGCTCGATGGTGCCGACGAAGCCGGCGCCCGCGTTGTTCACGACGGCGTCGAGGTGCCCGTGTTCGGCGACGACCTCGCTCACGCAGGCGGCCACGGACTCGGCGTCGGTCACGTCCAGCCGCTTGACCTGGACGAGGTCGCTGACGCCGGCCTCGGCGGCGGCCTTGACCAGGGCGTCGGCGCGGCCGGTGTCGCGCATGGTGGCGACGGCGTGCCAGCCGGCCCGCGCCGCGGCGACCGCGGCGGCGAGGCCGATGCCGGAGGAGGTGCCGGTGATCAGGACGGTCCTGGGGGTGGTGGTGCCGGTCATGAGGGTCTCCCGAAGGCAGCGGTTAAGTGCGTGTGCACGCACACATTATCTTTCTGTGCGTGTGCACGCAACCGGGTACCCTGCCGGTATGGCGAAGAACAACCTCACCCTGGGCGGCCTGACCCCCCGCGACCACGCCTTCTACGGGCTCGTCTGGGCCGGCGCGACGCTCAGCGCCCGCGTTGACCAGGCCCTCACGCGCCGCCACGACCTCCCGCTGTCCTGGTTCGAGGTCATCCTGTGGCTTCAGGCGCAGCCGGAGCCCGTGGCCGCCTCCGAGCTGGGGGCGATGACCCTGCTCAGCCGCAGCCAGGTCTCGCGCGTCGCCGACTCCCTCCAGGCCCGCGGGCTCATCGAGCGGATACCCTCCCCGACCGACGCCCGCTCGGTGCGCATCGCCCTCACCGAAGCCGGCCGCCGCACCTACGCCGAGGCCGACGCCACCCGCCGCGAGGTCCTCGCGGAGGTCTTCGACTCCCTGCTGGACGACGAGGACATCGCCGCTCTGGGGGCGGTCTGGACGAAGCTGAAGTCCCGCCCGAAGCAGTAGCCGACGCCGAAGGCCCCCGGACGCCGGTCCGGGGGCCTTGGTGCATGGGAAGCGGAGCTCAGGCGCGCGGTACGCGGACCACGCCCTCCTGGATGACGGTGGCGGCCAGCCGGCCGTCCTGGGTCCAGATCCGGGCCTGGCCCAGACCGCGCCCGCCGTGCGAGGTCGGCGAGTCCTGGTCGTACAGCAGCCACTCGTCCGCCCGCAGCGGCCGGTGGAACCACATCGCGTGGTCCAGCGAGGCCCCCACGACGTCCCCCACCGCCCAGCCGCCGCGCCCGTGCGCGAGCAGCACCGAGTCCAGCAGGGTCATGTCCGAGACGTACGTGGCCAGGCAGGTGTGCAGCAGCGGGTCGGCGCTGTCCAGCTTGCCGGACGTGCGGAACCACACCTGCGAGCGCGGCTCCACCGGCTCCCCGATCGTCCCCCACGGCGGCGTCGTGGCGTACCGCAGGTCCACCGCGCCGCGCGCCTCCAGCAGCCGCTCCACCGTGCCCGGGTCCCGGAACAGGTGCCGGTAGGCGGGCAGGGCCTCGGCGGCCGTCGGCAGGGTCTCCGGGTCGGGCGCGTCGGGCATCGTGACCTGGTGGTCCAGCCCCTCCTCGTCCACCTGGAAGGAGGCCGACAGGTGGAAGATCGGCTGCCCGTGCTGCACGGCGACGACCCGACGCGTGGTGAAGGAACGCCCGTCGCGGATCCGGTCGACCGTGTAGACGATGGGCGCGCCCGGGTCGCCCGTGCGCAGGAAGTACGAGTGCAGCGAATGCGCCGTACGGTCCCCGGGCACGGTCCGCCCGGCCGCGACCAGCGCCTGGGCCGCGACCTGTCCGCCGAAGACGCGCGGGACCAGCGACGGGCGGCTGGTCCCGCGGAAGATGTCCTCCTCGATCTGCTCCAGGTCGAGCAGATCGAGGAGACCGCTGAGCGCTTCGTTCAAGGGGACTTACAGACCCATCGACTTGGCGATGATCGACTTCATGACCTCGCTGGTGCCGCCGTAGATGCGGTTCACGCGGTTGTCGGCGTACAGGCGGGCGATCGGGTACTCGTTCATGTAGCCGTAGCCGCCGTGCAGCTGGAGGCACTTGTCGATGACGCGGTGCGCCACCTCGGTGCAGAACAGCTTCGCGGACGCGGCCTCGGCCGCGGTCAGCTCACCGGCGTCCAGGGCCTCCAGGGCGCGGTCGGCGACGGCCTCGGCGGCGTCCACCTCGGCCTGGCAGGAGGCCAGCTCGAACTTGGTGTTCTGGAAGTGCGCGACGGGCTTGCCGAAGACGGTGCGCTCGGTCACGTACTGCTGGGCGAACCGGACGGCGGCCTTGGCCTGCGCGTACGCACCGAAGGCGATGCCCCAGCGCTCGGACGGCAGGTTGGCGCCGAGGTAGTAGAAGCCCTTGTTCTCCTCGCCGAGGAGGTCCTCGACCGGCACCTTCACGTCGACGAACGCCAGCTCGGCGGTGTCGGAGGTGCGCAGGCCGAGCTTGTCCAGCTTGCGGCCGATGGAGTAGCCCTCGGACTTGGTGTCCACGGCGAAGAGGGAGATGCCGAAGCGGCGGTCCTGCTCGCTGGGGGCGGAGGTGCGGGCGCAGACGATCACGCGGTCGGCGTGGACGCCGCCGGTGATGAAGGTCTTGGCGCCGTTGAGGACGTAGTGCGTACCGTCCTCGGAGAGCTTGGCGGTGGTCTTCATGCCCGCGACGTCGGAGCCGGTGCCCGGCTCGGTCATCGCCAGCGCCCACATCTCCTCACCGGAGACGAACTTCGGCAGGTAGCGCTTCTTCTGCTCGTCGGTGGCGAGCATCTTGATGTAGGGCAGGGCGAGCAGCACGTGCACGCCGGAGCCGCCGAAGTTGACGCCCGCGCGGGAGGTCTCCTCGTACAGGACGGCCTCGAACTTGTGGGTGTCCAGGCCCGCGCCGCCGAACTCCTCGGGGACGTTGATCCCGAAGATGCCCAGCTCACCGAGCTTGTAGTAGAACTCGCGCGGCGCCTGGCCGGCCTGGAACCACTCGTCGTAGACGGGGACGACCTCGGCCTCGATGAAGGCGCGGAGGGTCTCGCGGAACGCCTCGTGGTCCTCGTTGAACACCGTACGGCGCACGGCCGGCTCCCTTCGTCGCGGCGGTCCGCCGCTTATGTCTAAGCGCTTGCTCATAGCTAAGTTACCGGCGGGTTGTCGATCCTGTCCAGACGCGGCCGACCGCTGCTGAATCCTTTCGTGGAGCCGGTGCCTCTTATCCCCGTACCGGCGGACGTCGTCGGTACGGGACCTGACCCGGAGGTGGTCTTCGTGATGATCGGTATCGGCATCGCCGTCGGCGCGGTGCTGCTGTGCACCTGTGTGTTCGTGCTGAAGCGGGGGCGCGGTGCGCGTGGCTGAGACGGCGGCCTGGCCCGGCGAACGGCTGATCCTCGCCGCGCAGCGCGGTGACGTCGACTCCCTCACTGCCCTGGTGTCGGGCTCCCACCCGAACGTACGGCGCTTCGCCCGCTCCCTCTGCGCGACCCCGGAAGACGCCGAGGACGCGGCGCAGGAGGCGCTGATCATCCTGTACCGGAAGATCGGGATGCTGCGGGCCTCCGGCGCGCTGGCCTCGTGGATGTTCCGCATCGTCCGCAACGAGTGCCTGCGGCGCGCCCGGGCCGCCGTCCGCGACCGGGACCGGCCGCCGGTCGCCGCCACCGGGGTGGACTCGGCCGAGGACGAGGTGCTGCGCCGCCTGGAAGCGGGCCGGGTGGCGGCTGCGGTCGCGGCCCTGCCGGCGGACCAGCGGCGGGTGCTGGTCATGCGGGACATCCAGGGCCTCAGCGGGCGCATGGTCGCCGACGCGCTGGGCCTCAGCACGGCGGCGATGAAGTCCCGCCTCCACCGGGCCCGCGCGGCGGTCCGGCACGCACTCCTGACCCCGCTCGGACCTGGAGGAAACGATGCCCGTGACGAACACTGACGCCGGCCGCGACTTCGCGAGCGCCTCGCTGCCGCGGCACCTGGCGCGGGGTGTGCTCGGCTTCGGCTCGCTGGCGCTGGCCGTCGTACTCCTGCCGTACGCGTGGCCGGTCAGCCTGGCCCTGCTGCCGGCCGGCCTGCTCGCGCTGCGGGGCTGCCCGATGTGCTGGGCGGTCGGCCTGATGCAGACCCTGTCCCGGGGCCGCCTGCGCCGCTCGTGCGAGGACGGACGGTGCACGCTGACGCCGTCGCGGTGACGGGCCCTACCCGAGGGAGTTCACGAAGGAGACCCAGGCGGCTGCGGGGATCAGCAGGGCGGGCCCGGCGGGGTCCTTGGAGTCCCGGACGGGCACGACGGTGGGGTGTCCGTCCAGGACCTCGACGCAGCTGCCGGATTCGTTTCCGCTGTAGGACGATTTGCGCCAGAGGTCGCTCACCTCCAGGCAGCTGTCCGCGTTGCTGCCGCTGTACGAGGACTTGCGCCAGCTGGGCAGCGTGGACGCGTCGGGGAGGACATGCTCACTCATGGTGTCCGTATTCCTTTGCTGTTGCCCGCAGGAAGGCAATGGATTCCTGGCGGGGCAAGGCATCGCCTAGCGCAAGATCGTAGGCCGAGTGCAGGCGTTCGACAACGTGCGGACTGTCGTGCAATTTGGCTGAATAGATCGCCTCTGTGTAGCCCGCAGGCGGCTGGTCTGGGAACCGCATGAGGGTCAGCATGGCTTGCCCAAGTGGGTGAGCCCCTACGGAAAACGGAAGCAAATGCAGCCGAATGCGAAGTGACTCGGCAAGACGCACGATGTGCATCAACTGCTCGGCCATGACGTGCGGGCCGCCGATCGGGCGACGTAGCACCGCCTCGTCGAGCAGCGCCCACACTACGGGTGGTGCCGGCCGGGTGAGGATCTCTGCTCGTTCCAGTCGTGTGACGACAATCCGGTCACACTCTTCGTCTGTCCAGGGAGGGAACGCCGTGCTGAGCACAGCGCGCATATACGCCTCGGTCTGAAGGATTCCCGGCACGAACGAGATGGCGAACTCTCTGATCTCCGTCGCCTGCTTCTCCAACTGCCGAGCTGCTTCGAAGTAGTCGGCGACGACCACGTCTTCCTGAGGCAGGAAGCTGGCCAGTACATTGCCGGTCCCCAATGCCCGGTCCAGCCGCACCGCGTCCTCCAGGGACGGGATCCGGCGGCCCGCCTCGATGTGGGCGATGTGGGACCGCGTCATCAGGGCGTCGTCGGCCAGCTGTTGCTGCGTCAGGCCCGCCGACTTCCGTTGGTCCCTCAGCCAGTCGCCGTAGATGTTGCTCAAGGTCAACTCCCCTGTGACGGAGTCGAAGTCACGCTGCTTGCCCTGGCGAGCCTACTCCCGGCCATCTCACAGTGTGAGCGGATCGCTACACAACGAAAGGGTCGGACATGGGGCACGAACAGGCGCGGCTGCTGCCGTGGGTCACCGCGGACGGGAAGCCGTGCTTCCTCGCCACCGACGGGCACGGTTACCTCTCCCGCGTCGCGGACGACATGGAGCGGGTTCAGCTCGGCATGGCCGTCGAACTCCTGGCCCACGCCGACGACATGCTCACCGACTACAAGGCCACCGGCGCGCAGCTGCGCTACCTCGGCCGTCGCATGGCCGAGTCGTTGCGGGACGTGCATCGGATCGCCGTCAGCCGGGGGGCGCGGATGGCCGATCCGGTGCTGGAGTGAGCCACCGCAGGGCGAACCACAGCTCCATGCGGGTGTCCGCGTCGTCCAGGTCGGCGTCGTCCAGCAGGACCGCGCAACGGGCGATGCGCTGGCGGACCGTGTTCCGGTGGACGCCCAGCGCCGTGGCCGTGCGGTCCCAGCTGCCGTGGTGGGCCAGCCAGGCGCGCAGGGTCTCCCGGAGGGTGGGGGAGAGGGGTGCGAGGAGGGCCTCGGCGTGGGCGCGGGCTTCCGCCTCGCCGACCAGGCCCGTGACGCCGGGGTCGCTGTGGCGGGCCAGCGGGGTGCGGGACGCCTCGGCGCGGGAGAGGGCGCGCCGGGCCTGGGCCCCGGCGGCGGGCAGGGCGTCCGGCGCGGCCGGGGCGCTGACCCCGAGCCGCCACCCCGGCTGCGGTCCGGGCTCCCGGTCGGTGAGGAGGCGTACGCCGTCGCCCCGCGGGTCCAGCAGTACGGTGCCCAGCGCCGCCGCGAGGGCCTGGGGGTCCCCGCCGCCCCGGGCGTGGACGGCGTACCAGGGGCCCGGGGGGAGGGCGGCGGCCGGGTCACCGTCCAGCAGGAGGCGGGTCAGCGTGGCCGCCTCCGCGCCGGCCGGGCGGCCCGCCGTGAGCAGGGTCAGCAGGACGGCGCCCACCGAGGCGATGGTGTGGTCGCCGGGAGCCCGGCCGGGGGTGGCCAGCACCAGCACCTGTCCTCCACCGACCGCGTAGGCGGCCAGCTGGGTGCCGCCGAGGCTGTCGGTGGCGGTGGCCGCGCTCCCCGGGGCCACCCGCAGGGCCAGCGCCGCCAGCGCCGCCCTCACCTCCTCGCCCGGCTCCGTCCCGGCCGCGGCCCTGGCCGGGCGGAAGGCGGGGGTCGCGTCGTCCCCGGCGCCGCCCGCCCCGCCCACCGGGACGGCCCCCGGGCGTACCGGTTCCGGCCGGGCCCCGCCGGCAGCGGCGGGGCCGCCTACGCCCGCCGGACCCGTCCCGGCCCCCGGCGCCCCGGCCGTCGGGGGGCGGCCCGCCGATCCGGGCCCGGGTGCCGCTCCCGGACCCAGCAGCGCCGCCCAGCCCCCCAGGGCCGCGGCCAGCCGGGACAGGACCGCCGGGACGGGGTCCGGGCGGGCGGCGGCCGCCGCCAGGGACTGCTGGGCTTCGGTGACGCGGCGCAGCTCACGCGTACGGGCCTCCGCCATCAGCCGCCACACCGCGCGGGCGACCGCCGTGAAGGGAGTTCCGGGCGGGACCTCCACCAGCGGCAGCCCGTACTCCGCGCACGCCTCCGCCAGACCGGGCGGCACCACCTCGTGCACCGGGGTCACGCCGAAGCCGAGCGCGGCGGCCCCCGCGCGGGCGAGCCGGTCCACGTAGGCGGCGGCCCCGATCTCCGTCAGCGCGGCCCCGGCCGTCAGCAGCAGCTCGCCGCCCAGCAGGTACGGGGACGGGTCCGCCATCTCGGAGGCGTGCACCCCGTGCACCTCCGCCGCCACCGGCCCGGCGAGGTGCCGCAGCCCCAGCCCCCGCTCCCCGAGCAGGTCCGCCAGCCCCACGGGCGGCGTCATCGGCTCCCCGGCGGAGGCCGACGCCGCCGTCCGGGGACCGGTGCCGGGGTGCGAGGGGGTCGGCCGGTCGGCCATGGATGCTCCGTACATTGCAGGGTGGCCAGATGGATGAAACGTACCCTCCCCACCCCCGCGCGGCACGCTTACGCTCGAAGGACCGCACCCGCAGGACCAGCAGAAGGGCACCCCCCATGAGCACCGAGCAGACGCCGCGCGGCCCCGTCGACTCCTCCCGGATCCCGCGCTACGCCGGTCCGGCGACCTTCGCCCGGCTGCCCCGCCTGGACGAGGTCGGCTCCGCCGACGTCGCCGTCGTCGGCGTGCCCTTCGACTCCGGTGTCTCCTACCGCCCCGGCGCCCGCTTCGGCGGCAACGCCATCCGCGAGGCGTCCCGCCTGCTGCGCCCGTACAACCCGGCGCAGGACGCCTCCCCGTTCGCCCTCGCGCAGGTCGCCGACGCCGGCGACATCGCGGTGAACCCCTTCAACATCAACGAGGCCGTCGAGACGGTCGAGGCCGCCGCCGACGAGCTCCTCGGCAACGGCTCCCGCCTGATGACCCTCGGCGGCGACCACACCATCGCCCTGCCGCTCCTGCGCTCGGTCGCGAAGAAGCACGGCCCGGTCGCCCTGCTGCACTTCGACGCCCACCTGGACACCTGGGACACCTACTTCGGCGCCGAGTACACCCACGGCACCCCGTTCCGCCGCGCCGTCGAGGAGGGCATCCTCGACACGGAGGCCCTCTCCCACGTCGGTACCCGTGGTCCCCTGTACGGCAAGCAGGACCTGGACGACGACGCCAAGATGGGCTTCGGCATCGTCACCTCGGCCGACGTCTACCGCCGTGGCGCCGACGAGGTCGCCGACCAGCTGCGCCAGCGCATCGGCGACCGCCCGCTGTACATCTCCATCGACATCGACGTCCTGGACCCGGCGCACGCCCCCGGCACCGGTACGCCGGAGGCGGGCGGCATGACCTCCCGCGAGCTGCTGGAGATCATCCGCGGTCTGTCCTCCTGCAACCTCGTTTCCGCCGACGTGGTCGAGGTCGCCCCGGCGTACGATCACGCCGAGATCACCTCGGTCGCGGCCTCGCACACCGCGTACGAGCTCACCACGATCATGAGCCGCCAGATCGCCGCCGCGAAGGCGAAGTAACACCAGCCGCGACGGCCGGGACGGCGGCGCAGCGCACCGCACCGGCACGAAGGGCACACACGCACGTGACGCACGACCACGACCTGGTTCTCCGCCCCACCGAGGCCCAGACGGCCGCCGCCCTGGCCCCGCCGCCGGGCCGCACGGGCGGGGACCTGGTCGTGGAGACGCTGCGCGGCCTCGGCGCGACCACCGTCTTCGGTCTGCCGGGGCAGCACGCGCTGGCCCTCTTCGACGCCGTCGGCCGCTCCGACCTGCGCCTGGTCGGACTGCGGACGGAGAACAACGCGGGCTTCGCCGCCGACGCCTACGGCCGCCTCACCGGCGAGGCGGTCCCGCTGCTGCTGTCCACGGGCCCGGGGGCGCTCATGTCCCTGCCGGCGCTCGCGGAGGCGGCGGCCGCCTCCGCGCCCGTGGTCGCGATCTCCTCCCAGGTGCCCACCGCCGGCCTCGGCGGCGGCCGGCGCGGCCACCTGCACGAGCTGCGCGAGCAGTCCGCGTCCTTCCGGGACGTGGTGAAGTCCGTCCACACCGTCCGCACCCCCTCCCAGATCCCCTCGGCCGTCGCCGAGGCGTGGGAGTCGGCCCTCACCGCCCCGCACGGTCCCGTCTGGGTGGAGATCCCCGAGGACGTGCTCCGCGCGGAGACGGTGATTCCGCAGGTCACCGGCATGGACGCCGGCCCGCACGAGCTGGCCCCTCGCCCCGAGCTGACCGCGCTGGCCGCGCACTGGCTGTCCGGCGCCTCCCGCCCGGTGATCATCGCGGGCGGCGGGGTGATCCGCTCCGACGCGGCCGGCAAGCTCAAGCAGCTCGCGGAACGCCTGAACGCCCCCGTGGTCACCACCTTCGGCGGCAAGGGCGCCTTCCCCTGGAACCACCCGCTCTCCCTCCAGTCCTGGCTGGAGGACCGCCACATGACGGACTTCCTGGAGGACGCCGACGTCCTCCTCGTCGTCGGCTCGGGCCTGGGGGAACTCTCCTCGAACTACCACACGTTCTTCCCCACGGGCCGGGTCGTCCAGATCGAGGCCGACCTCGGCAAGCTGGAGTCCAACCACCCGGCGCTGGGCATCCACGCGGACGCCCGCCTGGCCCTCCAGGCCCTGCTGGAGACGGTCACGCCCCGCGAGGACGCCGGTGCCCCCGCCCGTGTCCGGGCGGTCCTGGCCGATATCGCCGCCCGCCTCGCCGCGCAGGACCTCACCCTCGAACAGGGGCTCCTGACCTCGATCAGGGCCGCCCTCCCGGCCCGCTCCCCGTCCTTCTGGGACATGACGATCCTGTCGTACTGGGCCTGGTCCGCCTTCGACGCCAAGCACCCCAACACCATGCACTCCGCCCAGGGCGCCGGCGGCCTCGGCTACGCCTTCCCGGCGGCCCTCGGCGCGGCCCTCGCGGAGCCGGGCACCCCGGTCCTGGCGGTCTCCGGCGACGGCGGCGCGATGTACTCCGTCTCCGAGCTCGCCACCGCGCGGCAGTACGACCTCGACGTCACCTGGCTCATCGTGGACGACGGCGGCTACGGCATCCTGCGCGAGTACATGACGGACGCCTTCGACGGCCGCACCACCGCCACCGACCTCACCCGCCCCGACTTCACCGCCCTGGCCCACTCCTTCGGCGTCCCGGCGGCCACCACCACCCCCGCCACCCTCCGCGAGGACCTCACCGAAGCCCTCACCACCCCCGGCCCCTCGGTCCTGGTCCTCCCGACCACCCTGCGGATGTTCGCCCCGACCCACCTCGGCTAAGCCGAGGCCCGCCCGGGGGAGACCGCGGCGAACACCGCAGCGCGGGGCCCGTCGACCTCATGGTGGCGGCCACCGCCGAGCTCTCCGGCCTGACCCTGCTCCACCACGACAAGGACTTCGACACCATCGCCCGCGTCACGGGCCAGCCGGCGGTCTGGGTGGGGCGCCCCGCGGCCACGGGTACC
>NZ_JBEYJJ010000029.1:0-27337 GCF_040636215.1 Streptomyces sp. NPDC006687
TCCTGCCTGCTTACTTTTTTGTTTTGTTTGTGTTTGTCTTCCGGGGGGGGGGGGGGGGGCGGCGGGGCGGGCCGGGGGGGGGGGCGGGGGGGGGCGCCCCCCCCCCCCCCCCCACCACCCACCCCGTTGCCCCGCCACGACCTGGAGAAGACCGCCCATGCGCCTGCGCACGACCGTCCTCCGCACCCTCCTCCTCGGCCTGTGCGGGCTGCTGATGCTCCCCGCCGCTCCGGCCACGGCCGCGGACAACGGCACCTGGGGGGTGTTCCCGACACCGCCTGCGGGCGCGGCGACGACCGACCGGGCGTACTTCTTCCACCAGGGCGCGGCGGGCTCCACCCTCGGTGACAGCGTGACGATCCTGAACTCCTCCGACAGGGAGCTGACCTTCCAGGTCTTCGCCACCGACGCCGTGAACACCCCGTCGGGCGGCGCCTTCGCCCTCCTGCCCGTCGAGACCAGGCCCCACGACGTCGGGACCTGGATCGCGCTCGGGCCCGCGGCGGCGGGCACCGTCACCGTGCCGCCCAAGGGCCGCAAGGACATCCCCTTCACCCTCCACGTCCCCCAGGACGCCGCCCCCGGGGACCATGTGGGCGGGATCGTCGCGCTGAACACGCAGGTCGAGGGCGTCCAGCGGGACGGCAGGGTCCAGGTCGGGGTGAAGCGGCAGGTGGGCGCCCGGCTGTACCTGAGGGTGCCGGGCCCGCTGACCCCGGCGCTGGCTGTGGAGGACGTACGGGTCGACCGCGGTGCCCCGCTGCTGCCCTGGACCAAGGAGGCCCGCGCCACCGTCACCTACACCCTGGTCAACCGGGGCAACGTGGTGGTGGAGCCGAGGGTGGCCGTGGCCGCGCGGGGGCTGTTCGGGCGCCGGGTGCTGGACCGGCCCGGCGGCGAGCCCAAGCCGGCGCTGCTGCCCGGCCGGCGGATCATCCTCACCGAACCCTGGCCGGACGCCCCGCAGCTGGACCGGGTCTCCGTCACGGTCACGGCGACGGCCGCCGCCTACCCGGACCTCCGCGACCGGGCCGGTACCGCCTTCCTGGCCGTGCCCTGGCCCGCGGCGGCCGCGCTCCTGCTGCTGGCCGGGGCCGCCACCGCCCTCCTCGTGCTGCGCCGGCGCCGCCGGGCGGCCCCGCCCGAGGAGCAGCCGGCGTCCGAGGAGCCGCACACGGCAGGAACCCCCGGCCGGTGAGGGTGGGCCAGGGGTTCCTGCGGCTCGCGGAGCGGAAGGGCCGTCAGTGGTTGCGGGGGAAGCCGAGGTCGACGCCGTCCGGGGCCTCGGACGGGTCGGGCCAGCGGGTGGTGACGACCTTGCCGCGGGTGTAGAAGTGGATGCCGTCGTTGCCGTAGATGTGGTGGTCGCCGAAGAGCGAGTCCTTCCAGCCGCCGAAGGAGTGGTAGCCCACCGGCACCGGAATGG
This sequence comes from Streptomyces sp. NPDC006687, assembly GCF_040636215.1. Classification (NCBI taxonomy): domain Bacteria; kingdom Bacillati; phylum Actinomycetota; class Actinomycetes; order Kitasatosporales; family Streptomycetaceae; genus Streptomyces; species Streptomyces sp. NPDC006687. The sequence goes on from NZ_JBEYJJ010000029.1 coordinate 1,427, forward strand.
GCACGTTGACGCCGACCATGCCCGCCTGGATCTCCAGCTGGAAGCGGCGGGCCGCGCCGCCGTCGCGGGTGAAGATGGCGGTGCCGTTGCCGAACGGCGAGGCGTTGATGAGGGCCACGCCCTCCTCGTAGGTCTCGGCGCGCAGGACGCACAGCACCGGGCCGAAGATCTCGTCACGGTAGGCGTCGGAGTCGGTGCGGACGTGGTCGAGGAGGGACAGGCCGATCCAGTGGCCGTTCTCGTGGCCGTCGACCGTGTAGCCGGTGCCGTCCAGGACGACCTCCGCGCCCTGGCCGGCGGCGCCCTTGACGTACGAGGCGACCTTGTCGCGGTGGGCGGCGGTGATCAGCGGGCCCATCTCGGAGGCCGGGTCGTTGCCGGGGCCGATCTTGATCTTCTCGGCGCGCTCGCGGATCTTCTCCACGAGCGCGTCGCCGATGGCGCCCACGGCGACGACCGCCGAGATGGCCATGCAGCGCTCGCCGGCCGAGCCGTAGGCGGCGGAGACGGCCGCGTCGGCGGCGGCGTCGAGGTCGGCGTCCGGCAGCACCAGCATGTGGTTCTTGGCGCCGCCCAGAGCCTGGACGCGCTTGCCGTTGGCGGAGGCGGTGGTGTGGATGTGGCGGGCGATCGGCGTCGAGCCGACGAAGGAGACGGCGGCGACGTCGGGGTGGGCGAGGAGGGCGTCGACGGCGACCTTGTCACCGTGGACGACGTTCAGCACGCCCGCCGGAAGGCCGGCCTCGGCGGCCAGCTCGGCCAGCTTGTTCGCGGCCGACGGGTCCTTCTCACTCGGCTTGAGGATGAAGGTGTTGCCGCAGGCCACGGCCAGCGGGAACATCCACATCGGCACCATCGCCGGGAAGTTGAACGGGGTGATGCCCGCGACCACGCCGAGCGGCTGGCGGATGGCGGCCACGTCCACCCGGTTGGAGACGGACGTGGACAGCTCGCCCTTGAGCTGCGTGGTGATCCCGCAGGCCAGCTCGACGATCTCCAGGCCGCGCGCGACCTCGCCGAGGGCGTCGGAGTGCACCTTGCCGTGCTCGGCGACGATCAGTTCGGCGATCGCGTCGCGGTTCGCGTCCAGCAGGGCGCGGTAGGCGAACAGCACCTTGGTGCGGGCGGCCAGAGAGGACTGGCCCCAGGACAGGAAGGCTTCCTTGGCGACCCGTACCGCGGCGTCGACCTCCTCGGCGGAGGCCAGGGCGACCTGGGTGGTGACCTCGCCGGTGGCCGGGTCGGTGACCGGGCCGTAGTTGCCCGACGCGCCCTCGACGGTCGTGCCACCGATCCAGTGGTTGACGGTCTTCATGCTTGCTCCTTCACAGATGGCGACGTCGCTGCGCGGCTTGCCGGTCGTACTCTTCGCGGGCCTCGGCCGCCGACGCACGGGTCGCGGTCTCGGCCACGGGAACATCCCACCACGCCTGTGCCGGGGGTGGGCCCGACACAGTGTCGGGTGTTCGGGTCTGTGCGTAGACACATGTGGGACGGTCGGACCCGCGCGCCTCGGCCAGGGCTTTCCGCAGGTCACCCATGGTGCGGGTGCGGATGACGGCCATGCCGAGGGAGGCCGCGTTGGCCGCGAGGTCCACCGGGAGGGGGTCGCCCGTGTACGCGCCGCCGGGCCCCCGGAAGCGGTACGCCGTGCCGAACCCCTCGCCGCCGACCGCGTCCGAGAGACCGCCGATGGAGGCGTAGCCGTGGTTGTCGAGGATGACCACCTTCAGCGGGACGCACTCCTGGACGGCGGTGACGATCTCCGTCGGGTTCATCAGGTACGAGCCGTCGCCGACGAGCGCCCACACCGGCCGGCCGGGGGCCGCCAGGGCCACGCCGAGGGCGCCGGGGATCTCGTAGCCCATGCAGGAGTACCCGTACTCGACGTGGTACTGGTCGGCGGAGCGGGCGCGCCACAGCCGGTGCAGGTCGCCGGGGAGGGAGCCGGCGGCGTTGACGATCACGTCGGTGTCGTCGACGACGGCGTCCAGGGCGCCGAGCACCTGCGCCTGTGTGGGGACGGCGCTCTCGTCGGGCGCGTGGAAGGCCCGGTCCACCAGGGCCTCCCAGGAGAGCTTGGCCGCGCGGTACGCCTGCTCGTACGCGGGGTCGACCCGGTGGCCGGCCAGCTCCGTGCGCAGGGCGTCCAGACCCTCCCGGGCGTCCGCGACCAGCGGGAGGGCGGCCTGCTTGTGGGCGTCGTAGGGGTCGAGGTTGAGGCCGAGGAAGCGGACGGCCGGGTTCTGGAAGAGGGTCGAGGAGGCGGTGGTGAAGTCCGTCAGCCGGGTCCCGGCCGCGATGACCAGGTCGGCGGCGCGGGCCAGGGCGTCGGCGGCGGCGGTGCCGGTGTGGCCGACGGCGCCCACCTCGGCGGGGTGGTCGTGGCGCAGGGCGCCCTTGCCGGCCTGGGTCGCGGCGACGGGGATGCCGGTGGCCTCGGCGAACGCGCCCAGTGCCTCCTGCGCCGCGCTGTGCCGGATGCCGCCGCCGACGACGAGCAGGGGGCGGCGGGCCTCCCGTACCGCCTCGGCGGCGGCCCGCAGCTCGTCCGTGTCGGGCCGGGGGCGGCGCACCCGCCACACCCGCCGCGCGAAGAACTCCTCGGGCCAGTCGTACGCCTGCGCCTGCACGTCCTGCGGCAGCGCCAGGGTGACGGCTCCGGTCTGCACCGGGTCGGTGAGGACGCGCATCGCCTGGAGGGCGGCGGGGATCAGGGCCTCGGGCCGGACGATCCGGTCGAAGTAGCGGGAGACGGGCCGCAGCGTGTCGTTGACGGAGACGTCACCCGCGTGGGGGACCTCCAGCTGCTGGAGCACCGGGTCGGCGGGCCGGGTCGCGAAGGTGTCCCCGGGCAGCAGGAGGACGGGGATCCGGTTGACGGTGGCGAGGGCGGCACCGGTGACGAGGTTGGTCGCGCCGGGCCCGATGGAAGTGGTCACGGCGTGCGCCGACAGCCGGCCGCGCTGGCGGGCGTAGCCGACGGCGGCGTGCACCATGGCCTGTTCGTTGCGGCCCTGGAGGAAGGGCATGGCCGCGGGGCCGCTCTCCAGCAGGGCCTGCCCGATGCCGGCGACGTTGCCGTGGCCGAAGATCCCCCAGGTGGCGGCGATCAGCCGGTTCCGGCGCCCGTCGCGCTCGGTGTACTGGCGGCTCAGGAACCGTACGAGCGCCTGGGCGGTGGTCAGCCGGACGCTGCGCGGTGCGGTCACGGGGCCTCCTCGGGTCGGGGTGCGGGGCCGTTCAGGGGGAGGCGGGGGTCGGTCTCCTGGCCGGCCCACTCGGCGCGGATCCAGGCGTGGTCGGGGTGGTCGCGGATGAGCCACTCGCGCTCCGGGCCGGGGCCGGCCATCACGTTCAGGTAGTACATGTCATGGCCGGGCGCCGCGATGGACGGGCCGTGCCAGCCGTCGGGGATGAGGACGACGTCACCCGAGCGGACCTCGGCGAGCACATCGGTCTTCCCCGCCGGTGAGGGCGTCACGCGCTGGTAGCCGACGCCGGGGGTGGCGCCGTGGGGGGCGATCTCGTAGAAGTAGATCTCCTCCAGGCGGGATTCCTCGCCCGGGTGGTGCTCGTCGTGCTTGTGGGGCGGGTACGAGGACCAGTTCCCGCCCGGGGTGAGCACCTCGACGGCGATCAGCCGGTCGCAGGGGAAGGTGTCGGCGGCGGCGAAGTTGTGCACCTGGCGGGAGCAGCGGCCGGCTCCGCGCAGCTCGACGGGGACGTCCGCGGCCGGGCCGTAGCGTGCGGGCAGCCGGCGCTCGCAGGGGGCTCCGGCGAGCGCGAAGCGGCCGCCGGCCGAGGAGGTCAGCTCGGCGGAGGCGTCCCTGGGCAGGTAAGCGAAGTCGCTGGGCCCGTCGAACACCGAGCCGCGGCCGCGCAGCCGGAAGGTCCCGGCGGCGCCCTCCCCCACCCGGCCCCTTCCCGGAACCGGGTCCGCGCCCCGGGCACCCTCAGGGGGCTCCGCCCAGCGGACCTCGCAGGCGCCCGTCAGCGGGAGGACGATCCACTCCGCCTCCCCGCACGCGTGCGCGTACGTCTCCCCCGCCGCGAGCTCCACGACCACCAGCCGGGTGTGTTCCATCCCCGTCTCAGACAGCACCGGCACGGCCCAGCACCTCCTCCACCTCGTGCGGGAACGGCATCGCCGTCGAACACGCCAGGCGGGAGGCCACGATCGCCCCCGCCGCGTTCGCGTACCGCAGGACCCGCTCCAGGTCCCAGCCGGCCAGCAGCCCGTGGCACAGGGCCCCGCCGAACGCGTCGCCGGCGCCCAGGCCGTTGACCACCGTCACCGGGACCGGCGGTACCTCCACCACGGTGCCGTCGCGGTGGACGGCCAGCACCCCCTCCGGGCCGCGTTTGACCACCGCCAGCTCCACCCCCGCCGCGAGCAGCGCCCGCGCGGCCGCGTGGGGCTCGCTCTCGCCGGTGGCGACCGCGCACTCCTCCGCGTTCCCGACCGCCACCGTCGCCAGCGCGAGCGCCCGCTCGTACCAGGGGCGCGGCGGGCCCTCGTCCCAGAGCATCGGCCTCCAGTCGAGGTCGAAGACGGTCGTCCCGGACTTCGAGCGGGCCTCCAGCGCGGCCAGGGTCGCCGCGCGGCTCGGCTCGACGCTGAGGCCCGTACCGGTCATCCAGAACACCCGCGCGGCGCGCACGGCTTCGCGGTCGATCCCGTCCGGGTCGATCTCCAGGTCGGGCGCCTTGGGCAGCCGGTAGAAGTAGAGCGGGAAGCGGTCCGGCGGGAAGACCTCGCAGAAGGTGAGGGGCGTCGGGTAGCGCGCCACCTCCCCCACCCAGCGGTCGTCCACGCCGAACCCCCGCAGCTCAGCGCGGAGATAGGCCCCGAAGGGGTCCGCTCCCGTGCGGCTGATCAGGGCCGTGCGGCGCCCGAGCCGGGCGGCGGCGACGGCGACGTTCGCCGGGGAGCCGCCGAGGAACTTCCCGAAGGTGTCGGCCTCCGCGAGCGGTACCCCCGTCTTCAGCGGGTAGAGATCCACCCCGATCCGCCCCATCGTGATGAGGTCGTACGGGGGTTCGTTCGCGGCCCCGCCCGCTGTGTCCCCCGTGCTCATGCCGGGTACTCCTCCCAGTCGCACTCGTCCTCCCTTTCCCCTCGGACCTCGGACCCGCACCCTAAGGTGGCCGTCATGACCTCCTCCCCGCCCGCGTTGACCCGTATCCGTGTCGGTTCGGCTCCGGACTCCTGGGGTGTCTGGTTCCCGGAGGATCCGCTGCAGCTTCCCTGGGACCGGTTCCTCGACGAGGTCGCCGACGCCGGGTACGAGTGGATCGAGCTCGGCCCCTACGGCTACCTGCCCACCGATCCGGCCCGCCTCGCCGACGAGACCGCGAAGCGGGGCCTGCGGGTGTCCGCCGGCACCGTCTTCACCGGACTCCATCACGGCCCCGCCGTCTGGGAGCAGACCTGGGCGCACGTGTCGCGGATCGCCGCGCTGGCCCGCGACACGGGCGCGGAGCACCTCGTCGTGATCCCCTCCTTCTGGCGGGACGACAAGACGGGCGGGATGCTGGAGGATCCGGTCCTGACGGCCGGCCAATGGCGTGAACTGGCCTCCCAGACCGAGCGCCTGGGCCGGGAGGTGCGGGAGCGGTACGGGCTGCGGATCGCGGTCCACCCGCATGCGGACACCCATATCGACACCCCTGAGAACGTGGCCCGGTTCCTGGACGCGACCGACCCGGAGCTGGTGTCGCTGTGCCTGGACACCGGGCATTACGCGTACTGCGGCGGGGACAGCGTGGAGGCGATCGGGGCCTTCGGTGAGCGGATCGGGTACCTCCACCTCAAGCAGGTGGACCCGCGGATCCTCGCCGAAGTGCTGGCGGAGCAGGTGCCGTTCGGGCCGGCCGTGGGGCGCGGGGTGATGTGCGAGCCGCCGTCCGGGGTGCCCGCGCTGGAGCCGGTCCTGGCCGCCGCGCAGGCGCTGGGGGCGGAGCGGGGGGTGGAGCTGTTCGCGATCGTGGAGCAGGACATGTACCCGTGCCCGCCGGACCGTCCGCTGCCCATCGCCCGGCGCACCCGCGCCTACCTGCGCTCCTGCGGCGCCCGCTGATCCTGGACCGTTCATCTCGGAGGGACGAGAAGACATGAGCACGCTCGGCATCGCCGTCATCGGCACCGGGAAGATGGGCGCCGACCACGTCCGGCGCATCGGCGACACCGTCGGCGGGGCGCGGGTGGTCGCCCTCGCCGATCCGGACGGGGACCGGGTCAAGGAGGTCGCGGCGCGGGTGGAGGGCGCGGCCGCGTTCACGGATCCGGCGGCGGCTATAGCGGCCCCCGGGGTGGAGGCCGTACTGATCGCCTCGCCCGGACCGGCCCACGAGGAAGCGATCCTGCACGCCCTGGACCGGGAGTTGCCGGTGCTCTGCGAGAAGCCGCTGACCCCCGATCCGCAGGGGGCGCTGCGGGTGCTGGAGGCGGAGCGGCGGGTGGGCCGGCGGCTGGTGCAGGTGGGGTTCATGCGGCGGTTCGACGCCGAGTACGAGCGGCTCAAGGAGCTGCTGGACGCGGGCGGGATCGGCCGGCCGCTGTTCCTGCACTGCCGGCACCGCAACGCCGCCTCGCCGTCCTTCTTCACCAGCTCCATGCTGATCAGCGATTCCGTGGTGCACGAGGTGGACGCGGCCCGCTGGCTGCTGGGTCAGGAGGTGACGGCCGTGACCGTGCTGTCGCCGAGGCCGTCCTCGGCCGCCCCCGAGGGGCTGCGCGACCCGCGTCTGGTGCTGCTGGAGACCTCGGGCGGGGCCGTCGTGGACGTGGAGATCTTCGTCAACTGCCAGTTCGGCTACCAGGTGCGGTGCGAGGCGGTCGGGGAGTCCGGCAGCGCCAGCATCGGCGACGGCCGGGCGATGGTGGTGGAGTCGGGCGGCCGGTGGGGCGGGGAGATCGCCCAGGACTTCACCACCCGGTTCGCGGACGCCTACGACCGCCAGGTGCGGCGGTGGGTGGCGGCGGCCGCGCGGGGCCGGGTGGACGGCCCCGACGCCTGGGACGGGTACGCGGCGGCCGCCGTCTCGGAGGCGGGGCTCGCGGCCGCGCACAGCGGCGTACGGACCGAGGTGCGGCTGGTGGAGCGGCCGGACCTCTACCGCTGACCGCCCATGGTGAGCTCTACCGCTGAGCTCCACCGCTGACCTCCACCACTGAGCGTCCTCTCGCGTCCCGGACTCACCGGCGGACTCCTGTGCCGCGTCCGTCACAGGAGTCGCGCTCGTGTCACACATATCCGGATTACGCGGGCTTTCCGTCACAGACGGTCCACAGCCCCTCCCCCACCTCCACCGGCCGTCGTTCACCGGGCACAAAGCGAGTGATCGTCAGTGTCCGCGCACCGGCTCCCCCGACGGCCTCCCGGCCGGCCCCGGGCGTGGACGAGGAGGTGTCGTGGATGAGCGACCGTCAGCTGTGGTCCTACAAGGAGATCGCCGCCCACATCCGGGTGCAGCCGAACACCGTGCGCTCTTACCGCAAGCACGGACTGCTCCCCGCCCCCGACCACGTGGAGGGCGGCAAGCCCTACTGGTACGCGGACACCATCCGCACCTGGGTGGCCCGCCGCCCGGGCAACCGGAGCCGCCGCGAGGAGTGAGCCGCGCGGGCGGCCCCGGGCCGCTCGTCACTCCGCACCCGTCCGGCACACACTGGAGAGGTGCCGGATGACGACTCAATACCCCCTAGGGGTATATTCTCTGATAGAGAGAGACACCCCCTGATTGGAGAACGACATGACCGCCGTGACGGAAACCGTGTACAAGGTCACCGGAATGACCTGCGGGCACTGCGAGGGCGCGGTGACCGCCGAGCTGTCCGCCCTGCCGGGCGTCACCTCCGTCAAGGCCGTCGCCGCCACCGGTGAGGTCACCGTGGTGTCCGCCGCCCCGCTCGCCGAGGACGACGTGCGCGCCGCCGTGGACGAGGCCGGCTACGAGCTCGCCGGCCAGGTCTGAGCCCCCTTCCTTCCGCAGTACCCCGCCGGGCCGCACCCTCCGTCCCCCGACCGGACCGTGCGGCCCGGCCCCTTCCCCCGGAGCGGGTCATGAGCAGCAGCAGCGCAGTGCACCAGGGGCCCATAGCCCCGGCGGTCGAGCTGACGATCGGCGGGATGACCTGCGCCTCCTGCGCGGCCCGTATCGAGAAGAAGCTGAACCGGATGGACGGGGTCAGCGCCACGGTCAACTACGCCACCGAGAAGGCGTACGTCTCCTACGGCGAGGGCGTCGAGGTGGCCGACCTGATCGCGACGGTGGTCCGGACCGGGTACACGGCCGAGGAGCCCCCGCCGCCGCCGGAACCGGAGGCCGAGCAGCCCCAAGGAAGTCCCCGGACCGGCTCCGACGACCCCGCGCTCGCCTCGCTGCGGCAGCGGCTGCTGGTGTCCGCCGCCCTGGCCCTGCCCGTCGTCCTGCTGTCGATGGTGCCCGCCCTCCAGTTCGACAACTGGCAGTGGCTCTGCCTGACCCTGGCCTCGCCCGTCGCGGTCTGGGGCGCCCTGCCCTTCCACCGGGCCGCCTGGACCAACGCCCGGCACGGGGCCGCGACCATGGACACCCTGGTCTCGGTGGGCACACTGGCCGCCTACTCCTGGTCCCTGTGGGCCCTGTTCTTCGGGCACGCGGGTATGACCGGGATGCGGCACCGCTTCGAGCTCACCCTCACCCGTACCGACGGCTCCTCCGCCCTCTACCTGGAGGTCGCGGCGGGCGTCGTCACCTTCATCCTGCTCGGCCGCTACCTGGAAGCCCGCTCCAAGCGGAAGGCGGGCGCGGCCCTGCGGGCGCTGATGGAGCTGGGCGCCAGGGACGTGGCCGTCCTGCGGGGCGGCGGGGAGGTCCGGATCCCGGTGGGCTCCCTGGCGGCGGGCGACCGGTTCGTGGTCCGGCCCGGGGAGAAGATCGCCACCGACGGCCGGGTGGTCGAGGGCTCCTCCGCCGTGGACGCCTCGATGCTGACCGGCGAGTCCCTCCCCGTCGAGGTGTCCGCCGGTGATCCCGTCACCGGCGCCACCGTCAACACCTCCGGCCGGCTCGTCGTGGAGGCGACCCGGATCGGGGCCGACACCCAGCTGGCCCGGATGGCGCGGATGGTGGAGGAGGCGCAGAACGGCAAGGCCGCGGTGCAGCGGCTCGCCGACCGGATCTCCGCGGTGTTCGTGCCCGTCGTGCTGCTGCTCGCGCTCGGCACCTGGGTGGCCTGGCTGCTGATCACCGACGACACCGCCGCCGCCTTCACCGCCGCCGTGGCCGTCCTGATCATCGCCTGCCCCTGCGCCCTGGGGCTGGCCACCCCGACCGCCCTGATGGTCGGCACCGGCCGGGGCGCGCAGCTCGGCATCCTGATCAAGGGGCCGGAGGTGCTGGAGTCCACCCGCCGGGTGGACACCGTCGTCCTGGACAAGACCGGGACGGTGACCACGGGACGGATGGCCCTGTCCGGGACGCACCCCGCCGAGGGGACCGACGAGAAGGAGCTGCTGCGGCTCGCCGGGGCCCTGGAGCACGCCTCGGAGCACCCCGTCGCCCGGGCGATCGCCGCCGGAGCCGCCGAGGCGGCCGAGGCGGCGGGCGGGCTGCCCGTCCCCGAGTCCTTCGAGAACCTCGCCGGGCTGGGCGTGCGGGGCGTGGTCGAGGGCCGCTCCGTCCTGGTGGGCCGGGCACGGCTGCTGGCCGAGCGGGGCGTCACCGTGCCCGGCGCCCTCGCCCGGGCGGGGGCCGCCGCCGAGGCCGCCGGCAGCACGGCGGTTCTGGTCGCCTGGGACGGGGAGGCCCGCGGGCTGCTGACGGTGGCCGACGCGGTGAAGCCGACCAGCGCCGAGGCCGTGGCCCGGCTGCGCGCGCTCGGCCTCACTCCGGTGCTGCTGACCGGCGACAACAGGGCGGTGGCCGAGACGGTGGCCCGCGAGGTGGGCATCGACGAGGTGATCGCCGAGGTGCTCCCGCAGGACAAGGTGGAGGTGGTCCGCCGGCTCCAGGCGGAGGGCCGTACGGTCGCCATGGTCGGCGACGGGGTCAACGACGCGGCCGCCCTCGCCCGGGCCGACCTGGGCCTGGCCATGGGCACCGGCACCGACGCCGCCATCGAGGCGGGCGACCTGACCCTCGTACGGGGCGACCTGCGGGTGGCGGCCGACGCCATCCGGCTCTCGCGCCGGACCCTGGCCGTCATCAGGGGCAACCTGTTCTGGGCCTTCGGCTACAACCTGGCGGCGCTGCCGCTGGCGGCGGCCGGCCTGCTCAACCCGATGATCGCGGGGGCCGCGATGGCCTTCTCCTCGGTCTTCGTGGTGACCAACAGCCTGCGGCTGCGCTCGTTCCGGTAGCGGACCTCCTCCCCGCTTCCTCCACAACTCCTTCACTGGAGACGCAGATCACAGTGACGGCGACGTAACCATTCGGGCTGGTCCCGGGTCTAATGAGGCGATGCCGGAAACATCTTGGGGGATGTTTCGCGGAGGTCTTGGGGGACGTCCGAGGCATCAGCCGGCCGGGACGCGTGCCCTCGGGAAGCTTTGAGCGGCCCCTCCCGACCCGAACGGGTCCCGGCACACACCGACGCCCCGGCGCGGATCCCGTGGGGGGAATCCGTCGCCGGGGAAAAGGGGAGCGCCCCGACCGCCGACCCGTGGGGGGATCGACGGCGGGGCGCTTCTCGTGCGTCCGGGCCCTGGGGGCTCAGGTTCAGCGGGCCTCGACCGGGACGAAGTCGCGCAGGACCTCGCCGGTGTAGATCTGGCGCGGGCGGCCGATGCGGGAGCCGGGCTCCTTGATCATCTCGTGCCACTGGGCGATCCAGCCGGGGAGGCGGCCGAGCGCGAACAGCACGGTGAACATCTCGGTCGGGAAGCCCATGGCCCGGTAGATCAGACCGGTGTAGAAGTCCACGTTCGGGTAGAGGTTGCGCGAGACGAAGTACTCGTCGGCGAGCGCGTGCTCCTCCAGCTTGAGCGCGATGTCCAGCAGCTCGTCGCTCTTGCCGAGCGCCGAGAGGACGTCGTGCGCCGCGGCCTTGATGATCTTCGCCCGGGGGTCGAAGCTCTTGTAGACGCGGTGCCCGAAGCCCATCAGGCGGACGCCGTCCTCCTTGTTCTTCACCTTGCGGATGAAGGCGTCGACGTCGCCGCCGTCCTTCTTGATGCCTTCGAGCATCTCCAGGACGGACTGGTTGGCGCCACCGTGCAGCGGACCCCACAGGGCCGAGATGCCGGCGGAGATCGAGGCGAACATGTTCGCCTGCGAGGAGCCGACCAGGCGCACGGTGGAGGTCGAGCAGTTCTGCTCGTGGTCCGCGTGCAGGATCAGCAGCTTGTCGAGCGCGGAGACCACGACCGGGTCGAGCTCGTACTCCTGGGCCGGCACGGAGAAGGTCATGCGCAGGAAGTTCTCGACGTAACCGAGGTCGTTACGCGGGTAGACCACCGGGTGGCCGACCGACTTCTTGTACGCGTAGGCCGCGATCGTCGGGAGCTTGGCCAGCAGGCGGATCGTCGAGAGGTGGCGCTGCTTCTCGTCGAACGGGTTGTGGCTGTCCTGGTAGAAGGTGGACAGCGCGCTGACGACCGACGACAGCATGGCCATCGGGTGCGCGTCGCGCGGGAAGCCGTCGTAGAACCGCTTCACGTCCTCGTGGAGCAGCGTGTGCTGGGTGATCTCGTTGCGGAACGACGCGAGCTGGTCGACGGTCGGGAGCTCACCGTTGATCAGCAGGTAGGCGACCTCGATGAAGGTCGAGCGCTCCGCCAGCTGCTCGATCGGGTAACCGCGGTAGCGCAGGATGCCCTGCTCACCGTCGAGGTAGGTAATCGCGGACTTGTAGGCGGCGGTGTTGCCGTAGCCGCTGTCCAGAGTGACGAGCCCGGTCTGGGCCCTCAGCTTCGCGATGTCGAAGCCCTGGTCACCGACGGTGCTTTCGATCACCGGGTAGGTGTATTCGCCGTCCGCGTACCGGAGTACTACAGAGTTGTCGCTCACGTCATCCCTCACCGACGTAGTGCCTCTTCTTCGAGGTGCCCTGACTGCCTCTACCTTCCCCCATTTGGCGCAGGAGAGTGCACTCGGGGTCGGCCTTTGGTCTTTTTGACGGCACTGAGTGCCGCCAACCTGCTCATCCTGCCCTGCGCGCGGTACTTGTGGGAACCCAAATGATCGATCATCTAGGTGATGTTTCCCACCGGTATCCGTCCGGCGAGCCGGGCGGCGACCGCCGTGAACCTCCTGCCTGCGGAAACGGTGCGCACCGCCTGTCCGAGGGCCTTGCGCGACCCGACGAGGACGACGAGTTTCTTCGCCCTGGTCACAGCCGTGTAGAGCAGGTTCCGCTGGAGCATCATCCAAGCCCCGGTCGTGACCGGGATCACGACCGCCGGATATTCGCTCCCCTGGGAGCGGTGGATGGTCACGGCGTAGGCGTGCGCCAGCTCGTCCAGCTCCGCGAACTCGTACCCCACCTCCTCGTCCTCCTCCGTACGGACGGTCAAGCGCTGCTCGTCCACGTCGAGAGCGGTCACCACGCCGACGGTGCCATTGAAGACGCCATTGGCGCCTTTCTCATAGTTGTTCCTGATCTGGGTGACTTTGTCACCTACGCGGAAGACCCGCCCGCCGAACCGCTTCTCGGGCACATCCGGCCTGGCCGGGGTGATGGCCTGCTGGAGCAGACCGTTCAGATGGCCCGCGCCGGCCGGTCCCCGGTGCATGGGCGCCAGCACCTGGATGTCCCGGCGCGGGTCGAGCCCGAATCTGGCGGGGATCCGGCGGGCCGCGACATCCACCGCCAGGACTCCGGCCGCTTCGGTGTCCTCCTCCGGGAAGAGGAAGAAGTCCGGCAGGCCGTCGGTGATCGGCGGGACCCCGGTGTTGATGCGGTGGGCGTTGGTGACCACCCCCGACTGCTGGGCCTGGCGGAAGATCCGGGTCAGCCGCACGGCCGGCACCGGGCCGCCCTCGGCGAGCAGGTCCCGCAGCACTTCGCCGGCTCCGACCGAGGGCAGCTGGTCCACATCCCCGACCAGCAGCAGATGCGCCCCCGGAGCCACCGCCTTGACCAGCTTGTTGGCGAGCAGCAGGTCCAGCATGGACGCCTCGTCCACCACGACCAGATCGGCGTCCAGCGGCCGGTCCCGGTCGTAGGCCGCGTCCCCGCCCGGTTTCAGCTCCAGCAGCCGGTGCACGGTGGACGCCTCGGCCCCGGTCAGCTCCGAGAGGCGCTTGGCCGCCCGCCCGGTGGGGGCGGCCAGCACCACCTTGGCCTTCTTGGCCCGGGCCAGCTCCACGATGGAGCGCACGGTGAAGGACTTCCCGCAGCCCGGCCCGCCGGTGAGGACGGCGACCCGGCGGGTCAGCGCCAGCCGCACCGCCTCCCGCTGCTCCGGGGCGAGCGTGGCCCCGGTCCGCCCCGCCAGCCAGCTCAGGGCCTTCTCCCAGTCCACGTCCCGGAAGCCGGGCATCCGGTCCTCCTCGGCGGTCAGCAGCCGGCGTACCTGGCCCGCCAGCGACAGCTCGGCCCGGTGGAAGGGGACGAGGTAGACGGCGGTGAGGGGGTCCGGGCCGCCCTGCGGGTCGGGCACGGACTCCCGTACGACCCCTTCCGGATCGGCGGCGAGTTCGGCCAGGCACTCGATGACCAGCCCGGTGTCCACCTGGAGCAGCTTCACCCCGTCGGAGATGAGCCGCTCCTGCGGGAGGAAGCAGTGGCCCTGGTCGGCGGACTGGGACAGGGCGTACTGCAACCCGGCCTTGACCCGCTCGGGGCTGTCGTGCGGGATGCCGACGGCCTGGGCGATGCGGTCGGCGGTGAGGAAGCCGATGCCCCAGACGTCCGCAGCGAGCCGGTACGGCTGGTTGCGCACCACCGAGATGGAGGCGTCCCCGTACTTCTTGTAGATGCGGACGGCGATGGAGGTCGAGACGCCGACCCCCTGGAGGAAGACCATGACCTCCTTGATGGCCTTCTGCTCCTCCCAGGCGGCGCCGATCAGCTTCGTCCGCTTGGGGCCCAGGCCCGGTACCTCGATCAGCCGCTTCGGCTCCGCCTCGATCACATCGAGGGTGTCGAGGCCGAAGTGCTCCACGATCCGGTCGGCGATCCTCGGGCCGATGCCCTTGATGAGTCCGGAGCCCAGATAGCGCCGGATCCCCTGGATGGTGGCGGGCAGGATCGTCGAGTAGTTCTCGACGCTGAACTGTCTTCCGTACTGCGGGTGCGAGCCCCAGCGGCCCTCCATCCGCAGGGACTCGCCGGGCTGCGCGCCGAGCAGCGAGCCGACGACGGTCAGCAGGTCCCCCGCGCCGCGGCCGGTGTCCACCCGGGCGACCGTGTAGCCGCTCTCCTCGTTGGCGTAGGTGATGCGCTCCAGCACCCCCTCGACCACCGCCAGTTGCACCGCCCCGTTGTTCGCCATGGCACGAAGCTACCGTCCCGCGCCGACAGCGCGGCCGGCCTGTGGACAAACGAAAGGGGGTCCGGCCTCATCGGCCGGACCCCCTCACGGTTACCCCTCCCTCGTCGGACTTCCCGATCCCCCCGGATCCCTCCCGGAAGTCCCGACGCTCCCTACGACCCGCGTCAGGCCCGGAGGGTTGCATACGGAACCACAGCTTTACCTTTCCGTTACTGTCGGTGCCCTCCGAGTCGCTCTGAGATGCCGATATATCACCGCAGACGTAGCGTTCCCCCCATGAGCGAATCCTCCTTCCAGGACGACGTACTGCACGAGCTCGGCGACGACCGGCTGACCGAGATCGCCTCCGTGCTCGGCACCGACCGGGCCGGAGCGCAGGACGTGGTCTCGACGACGGTCGGCGCGATGGCCGGCGGCCTCCAGGAGAAGGCCGAAGGCGGCGACGACGAGGTCCGCCAGGCCGTCGCGGAGGTGGCCCAGCCGCCCCTCCAGGGCGTGGCCACCCTGGGCGGCGGCCTCGGCGGGCTGCTCGGCGGCGGGATGATGGCCGGGGTCCTCGGCAAGGTGAGCAAGCCGGTGGCCGCGGCGGTGGCGAAGAAGACGGGCCTGCCCGCCCCGGCCGTCACCCGGGTGATCGAGATGCTGATCCCCGTGGTGCTGGCGGTCCTCACCAGGCGCGCCTCCGCCGGCAAGGGCGCGGGGGCGGGGCCGGCCACCGCGGGAGCCCCGGCCGGCGAGGGCGGTGGCGGGCTCGGTGACCTGCTGGGCCAGATCCTCGGCGGCGGCCGGAAGTAGCGGCGCGGCGCCGCCCGGACAGCGGCCGGACGGAGCGGCACCCGCCCCGGCACCGCCCGGAGGGAGCGCCGCCCGCACAGGGCCGCCCGGAGGGGGCGCCGCCCGCACGGCGCCGCCCGGAGGGGGCGCCGCCCGCACAGGGCCGCCCGCCTCAGCGGGCGGTCCCGGCCACCGCCCCCGCCGGAGCACCGCCGAGGGCCGCCCCGCGCGGCCTGCCGCCCGCCGGGGCCAGCGAGGTCAGCCCCACCCCGCCGACCAGCAGCACCGCCGCCAGCCAGCGCAGCCCCGGAACCGGCTCGCCGAGCACCAGCGCGGCCGAGGACATCCCGAACACCGGCACCAGCAGCGAGAACGGCGCCACGGCCGAGGCCGGGTAGCGGCGCAGCAGGTAGCCCCAGGCGCCGAAGCCGAACACCGTGGACACCCAGGCGACGTAGCCGATGACGGCCACCCCGGACCAGTCCAGGGAGCGCAGCGCGGCCAGGTCCCGCCCGGGCCCCTCCAGCAGCAGCGACAGCCCGAGCAGCGGCACCACGGGGACGGTGCACACCCACACCATGAAGTTCAGCGCGTCGGGCGGTGCGGCCTTGCGGGTCAGCACGTTGGACACGCCCCAGCAGGCTGCGGCCGCCACGACCAGCGTGAACCCGGTCGCGGGGCCGGACAGGCCGCGCTCCACGGCGGCCACCGCGATCCCCGTCAGCGCCACCGCCATGCCCAGCAGCCGCACCCGTCCGGGCCGCTCGCGCAGGACGGCGGCGGCGAGGACCGCGGTGAAGACGGCCTGGATCTGGAGCACCAGCGAGGACAGCCCGGCCGGCATCCCGGCGGCCATGCCCGTGAACAGCAGCCCGAACTTGGCGATGCCCAGGGCCGCTCCGACGCCCAGGATCCACTTCCAGGCGACCGTGGGCCGCCCGACGAAGAACACGGCGGGCAGCGCGGCGACCAGGAAGCGCAGGGCGGACAGCAGCA
Source organism: Streptomyces sp. NPDC006687 (assembly GCF_040636215.1). Lineage (NCBI taxonomy): Bacteria > Bacillati > Actinomycetota > Actinomycetes > Kitasatosporales > Streptomycetaceae > Streptomyces > Streptomyces sp. NPDC006687. Next base: position 17,623 of record NZ_JBEYJJ010000029.1, read on the forward strand.
GCGGCGGGAAGTGGCCGAGCCCGATCTGGATGACGACGAAGTTGAACCCCCAGACGGCGGCGACGAGGACGGCGAGAGCGGTGTGTACGGGACGCATGTCCCGAGCATCGGCGGGCCGGACCATGTAGCACCAGCGCGAATGACTTCCGGGAAGGATGAAGCATTCCTTACGCGTGCACCCCTACACCCCCTACGATGGCCGGATGCTCGACCTGCCCCGGCTGCGCGCGCTGCACGCCGTCTCCGTCCACGGCTCCGTCGCTGCCGCGGCCGCCGCCCTCGGCTACACCCCCTCCGCCGTCTCGCAGCAGATCGGCAAACTGGAGCGGGAGACCCGCACCACCCTGCTGGAGCGGCGCGGGCGCGGGGTGGCCCTCACCGAGGAGGCCCGCCACCTGGCGGAGACCGCCCGGGAGTTGCTGGCGATCGTCGAGCGGGCCGAGACCACCCTGGAGGAGCGGCGCGGCCGGCCCGGCGGGCTGCTGACGGTGGCCGCCTTCGCCTCGGCGGCGCGCGGACTGCTGCCGGGGGTGCTGGCCGACCTGGCCGTCCGCCATCCGGCGCTGGACGTGCGCCTGACCGAGGTGGACCCCCACCTCTCGGTGGACCTGGTGGCCCGGGGCGTCACCGACCTGGCGGTGGCCCATGACTGGGACATCGCCCCGCTGCCCGCCCCCGAGGGGGTGGAGCACGCGCTGATCGGGGACGACCGGTGCGATCTGGTGGTCCCGGCCGGGCACCCCTTCACCGCCCGGCGGCTGGTGCGGCGCGAAGACCTCGGCGGCCAGCGGTGGGTGTGCCAGCCGCCGGGACGGGTCTGCCACGACTGGCTGATGCGGACCCTGCGGACGGCCGGGTTCGAGCCCGACGTGGCGCACATGGCCGAGGAGAACCACACCGTGGTCGCCCTGGTCGCGGCCGGGCTCGGCATCGCGGTCGTACCGCGGCTGGGGACCGGGCCGCTGCCGCCGGGAGCGGTGGCGGTCCCCCTGGAGCCGGTCCCCGTACGCCGGTTGTACGCCCTGTGGCGGACGGGAGCCTCCCGCCGACCGGCGATCACCGAGACCGTGCGCACCCTGCGGGAGCACTGGCCGACGGTGTCCGGCGTACTTCCGGGGGACGCCCCGGGTGTCCCGGTGACGCGGGGCGAGGACCCGGAGTAGCGTCCCGGGGGTGCCGTACCAAGCCTCCCGCCGGGCCCTGCTCGCCGCCGCGGCCATGGCCGCCGCCACGGCCGCGGGCGCCTCCGCCGCGGGCCACCGCCGCACCCCCGACGACCCCCGCTCCCCCGCGCCCCCCGAGGACCGCCGCCCGGACGCGGCGCGGCTGCGCGCCCTGGTGGCCTCGATGGGGCTGCCCGAGCTGGTGGGGCAGCTGTTCGTGTCCCGGGCGTACGGGCACTCGGCGACCGACCCGGACCCGGCCGACGCCGAGCTGAACCAGGCCCAGTTCGGGGTGCGCACCGCCGCCGAACTGGTGGCCCGCTACCACCTCGGCGGGATCATCTACTTCGCCTGGGCGCACAACACCCGCTCCCCGGGTCAGATCGCCGCCCTCTCCAACGGCCTCCAGCGGGCCGCGACCGGCTCGGGTGCCCGGATCCCGCTGCTGCTCTCCGTCGACCAGGAGCACGGGGCCGTCGCCCGGATCGGCCGCCCCGCGACCCTGTTCCCCGGCGCGATGGCGCTGGGCGCCGGCGGCTCCCCCGAGGATGCCCGCCGGGCCGCCCGGGTGGCGGGCGAGGAACTGGCCGCGCTGGGCGTCCGGCAGGACTACGCGCCCGTCGCCGACGTGAACGTGAACCCGGCCAACCCGGTGATCGGGGTCCGCTCCTTCGGCTCCGACCCGCGCGCGGTGGCGGAGCTGGCGGCCGCCCAGGTACGCGGGTACCAGGCGGCGGGGGTGGCCGCGACGGCGAAGCACTTCCCCGGGCACGGGGACACCGAGACCGACAGCCACGTCGGGCTCCCGGTGATGCGGCACAGCCGCGCCCAGTGGGAGGAGCTGGACGAACCCCCCTTCCGGGCGGCGGTGGAGGCGGGCGCGGACGTGGTGATGACGGCGCACATCGTCTTCCCCGCGCTCGACCCCTCGGGGGACCCGGCGACCCTCTCCCGGCCGATCGTGACCGGCATCCTGCGCGAACGCCTGGGCTTCCGGGGGGTGGTGGTGACCGACGCCCTGGACATGGCCGGGGTCCGCCAGAAGTACGGGGACGACCGGGTGCCGGTGCTGGCCCTCAAGGCGGGCTGCGACCAGTTGCTGAACGCCCCTGACCTGGGGCTGGCCCACCGCAGCGTGCTGGCGGCGGTCGCGTCGGGCGAGCTCACGCGGGAGCGGGTCGAGGAGTCGGTGCTGCGGATCCTGGAGGTGAAGGCCCGCCGGGGCCTGTTCGAGGACCCGTACGCCGACGAGGCGCGGGTGGACGCGCTGGTGGGCACCCCGGAGCACCTGGCGGTGGCCGACGCGGTCGCGGCCGGGACGACCACCCTGCTGGCCAACCCGCGCGGGCTGCTCCCGCTGGACGCGTCGGCCGGTCCCCGGCTGCTGGTGACCGGCGCCGACCCGGCCTCCCCCTCAGGGACGACGGGACCCCCCACCTCCGTCCTGGCGCGGGAGCTGACGGCCCTGGGCTGCCGGGCGCAGGCCCTGCCCCCCGAGCGGGCCGTGGCGGCGGCGGCGGGCCGTACGGCGGTGGTGGTGTGCACGTACAACGTCCCGGAGGGCGAGAGCCCGCAGCGGACGCTGGTGGCGGACCTGGTCGCGACGGGCGTCCCGGTGGTGCTGGTGGCCCTCCGCAACCCGTACGACCCGGCCCGGCTGCCCGGCTGCGCGGCCGAGGTGGCCACCTACACCTGGACGGACGTGGAGATGCGGGCGGCGGCCCGGGTGCTGACCGGAGCGCGGCGGCCGTCGGGCCGCCTCCCGGTCCCCGTCCCGGGCCGCTACCCGCTGGGCCACGGGCTGGCGTACTGACGTCGCCCGGCCCGCGGCCCGGCGGGGGCCGCCCGGGCCGTTACGGCCGCAGGGACTCGTGGCGCAGGTCGGTCCGGTCGAGCTCGGGGTCCGGGGCGGCCAGCGGGGCCGGCGGGGCGGCCTGCCGGCCGGAGGCGTCGGCGGCGGGGGCCACTCCGGCCCACTGCTGGATCCTCGCGGTGGCCAGGGCCTTCTCGCCGTCCTGGAGCTTGGCGACGTTGGCCCCGTGGTTGGCGCCCGGTGCGATCATCACGTAGCTGTCGGTCGTCCCGTAGCCGACGTGGAAGGGCTCGGCGCCCCACGGGTCGTTCTGCCCGTACACGAAGAGCATCTGGTGGGCGTTGTTGCGCACCCAGGTGTCCACGTCCGCCATGGCCCCCGGCCGGAAGGTCATGGGGATGTCGCGCGGGACGAAGTTGCGCGGCGGCTGGTAGCCGTAGCGGCTGAGGCCCTTCAGCCAGGGCTGCTTGATGTCGGGCGAGCCGAGCTGGGTGCCGGCCTGGTAGTAGTACGGCGTGTAGGTCTCCAGGCCCTGGTCGGCGTAGGCCGAGAAGCCGGAGATGGTGTCGACGCTGTCCCAGATCTGCTGGTCCGTCGCGGTCCTGGCGTCCGGGAGCGTCGCGCAGTCGGAGAGCAGGCTGTACTGCCAGAAGGCCCAGGTGTAGTCGAGGACGACGGCCTCGAACGCCTTGTCCAGGCTGCCGACGGTGTTGAAGGTCCAGCCGTTGGCGGCGGCGGCCTCCTTGTACTTGGCCTCCAGCGGCTCACGGCGGGTCAGGGCCTCGCGCTGGACGGCGGCCAGCTTGTCGCGGCACTCCTTGGTGCCGACCTTGGTGAAGAACCGGTCGTAGGCCGAGTCCTCCTTGTTGACCACGTCGTTGGGGGCGACGTAGGCGACGACGCCGTCCATGTCGCGCGGGTAGAAGCGTTCGTAGTACGTCGCCGTCATACCGCCCTTGCTGGCGCCGGTGGCGAGCCAGTTCTTGGTGTAGATCTGCTTCAGGGCGGTGTAGATCCGGTGCTGGTCGCTCGCGGCCTGCCAGATGTCGAGCTTCGACCAGTCCGCCGGGTCGGGGCGGGACGGGTTGAAGAACCGATACTCCATGGACACCTGGTTGCCGTCGACTATGGTCGTCGGCTCCGCCCGGCGGGGGTTGGTGTTGACGTTGTAGCCGGAGGTGTAGAACACGGTCGGCCGGGAGTCGTCCTTGTGCAGCAGGGTGATGCGCTGCTTGAAGGTGCCCTTCCACGGCTGGTGGTGGTCGACGGGCTGTTCGTAGTTCAGGACGAAGAACCGGTAGCCGGGGTACGGCTTCTCCTCGATCAGGCTCATGCCCGGGATGGCGAGGATCCGGTCCTTGATGTCCGCGGTGGCGCCCTGTCTGCTGGTGCCCTGCCCGGCGGTGGTCGGTGCGGCGGACGGCTCTGCGGCGATGGCCGCCTGAGCCGTGAGTCCGGCCGAGCCGAAGGTGCCGATCAGCACCGCGAGCGGCAGCAGCCGGCCAAGCGTCTTGCGCATGCACTCTCCCCATTCGGTCCACTGGTGGTCGCCGTGAACCTAGCGGGGCCAACACGCCCGTGAACAGTACCGGTTGGGCCTCGGCGTCAGCACAGGATCCAGCCGGACTCCACGGATCCGGCCGCCACACTCCCCTTTACATACACACATCGGCTGATCGCACCCACGGTGACGGGGCCCGCGTACCGGGTGAATTGCCCCGCATCGCCCACCGGGACCCCGCCGCGCGGCTGAACGCTCACCGCGAGGTGGCGGCGCTGCCCGGGGTGCAGGGCGACGGTCACCGCGCAGACCTGCGCCCGGCTCCGGTAGACCCGCACCTCGGCGTCCGGCAGCGGCAGCGTGCGGACCAGCTCTCCCGCGCAGCCGCCGGTGGCGGCCGCGGCCTGCGGCGCCGCCGCGAACACGCCGCCGACGGCCAGCCAGAGCGCGGCCCCGGCCGCCCCCAGCGGCACCCGCCCCCGCGCCTTCCACCCCTGAGACATCCCCGGCCCCCCGATCCGTCGTACGTACCACGTACTGGTGTACATACGACGCGCCGGACCCCCGGAAGGTTGCACTACCCTGGGCGATCGATCCCTTGCATTCCGTAGCCATGAAAGGCCCCCGCCCATGACGACCGACCTGCTCGACCGGAAGCTGGAGCGCGCGTTCGCGCACCTGGACGCGGACGACAACGGCGTGATCGACGAGAAGGACATGATCGCTCTCGGCTCCCGGCTGCTGACCGCGCTGGCCGAGCCCGCCGACTCCCCCAAGGCGGTGGAGGTGTTCCGCGGGCTGACCGACTTCTGGGTGGAGCTCTTCAACGAGCTGGGCGTCGGCCAGGACCAGAAGCTGTCCCCGCAGCAGTACCGCGACGGGATGACCCGCCTGTACAAGGACGGCGGGCCGGCCTACGAGAAGTCGTTCCGGCCGATGATGAAGGCGATGCTCACCGTGGCGGACACCAACGGGGACGGGCACATCAGCCCCGAGGAGTTCCACAAGGCGCAGCTGGCCTTCGACACCCGGCTGGAGCCGGCCGACGCGGACGCCCTCTTCGCGCGGATCGACAAGAACCACGACGGCTACCTGTCGCTGGACGAGCTCCTGGACGCGGTACGCGAGTACTACACCGGTGAAGACGAGGACGCCCCGGGCAACCTGCTCTTCGGCGAGCTCTGACACCCGCTCCGCTACCCGGGGCGTACTCCTCCTGGGGGGCCCGCTACGCGGCGGCCGCCGGCTCGTCCTCGCCGGCGAAGGTCCGCCACAGCTCGGCGTAGCGGCCGCCCCGGGCCAGCAGTTCGGTGTGGGTGCCGTCCTCCACGACCCGGCCCCGGTCCATGACCACCACCCGGTCGGCGCGGGCGGCGGTGGTCAGCCGGTGCGCCACCACCAGGGTGGTGCGCTTGCCCGCGAGCCGGTCGGTGGCCTGGTTGACCTGGGCCTCGGTGGCGAGGTCCAGGGCGGCGGTGGCCTCGTCCAGCAGCAGCACGTCCGGGTCGACGAGCTCGGCGCGGGCCAGGGCGATCAGCTGGCGCTGGCCCGCGGAGAGGTTGCGGCCGCGTTCGCTGACGGTGGCCAGGTAGCCGCCGTCGAGGGTGGCGATCATGTCGTGGGCGCCGACCGCGCGGGCGGCGGCCTCCACCTCCGCGTCGCTCGCCTCCGGCCGCCCGTAGGCGATGGCGTCGCGGACCGTCCCCGGGAAGAGGTACGGCTCCTGGGGGACGACGCCCAGCCGGTGGCGGTACCCGGTCAGGTCCAGCTCCCGCAGGTCGGCGCCGTCGGCGGTGACCCGGCCGGCGGTCGGGTCGTAGAACCGGGCCACCATCTTGACCAGGGTGGACTTCCCCGCGCCGGTCTCCCCGACGAAGGCGACGGTCTGCCCCGCCGGGATCCGCAGGCTGATGCCGCGCAGCGCCTCGCCCTTCTCACCCCGCTCCTCCGCGGTGGCGTACGCGAAGCGCACGTCCTCGAAGGCGATCTCGCCGCGCAGCGCGGCCACCTCGCGGGGGGCGGCCGGGGCCGGGGTGGTGGTGGGCTCGCGCAGCAGGTCCTGGATGCGGCCGAGGGAGACGGTGGCCTGCTGGTAGCCGTCGAAGACCTGGGAGAGCTGCTGGACCGGGGCGAAGAACAGGTCGATGTAGAGCAGGTACGCCACCAGCGCGCCGGTGGTGAGGGTGGCCGCCTCCACCCGGCCCGCGCCGACGATCAGCACGGCCGCCGCCGCGCCCGAGGACAGCAGCTGGACGAAGGGGAAGTAGACGGATATCAGCCACTGGCCGCGTACCCGGGCCTGGCGGTAGGAGTCGCTGCGCTCGGCGAAGCGGCCGGCGCCGGAGTGCTGGCGGCGGAACGCCTGCACCAGGCGCAGCCCGGCCACGGACTCCTGGAGGTCGGCGTTGACCAGGCCGACCCGGTCGCGGGCGAGCTCGTACGCGGCGACCGACTTGCGGCGGAAGACGATCGTGGCGAGGACCAGCACCGGCAGGGTCGCGAAGACGATCAGCGCGAGTTCGACGTCGAGGACGAGCAGGGCGATCAGGATGCCGAAGAAGGTCAGGACGGAGACGACGGCGGTGACCAGCCCGGTCTGCAGGAAGCTGGAGAGGGAGTCCACGTCGGTGGTCATCCGGGTCATGATCTTGCCGGTGAGCTCGCGCTCGTAGTAGTCCAGGCCGAGGCGCTGGAGCTGGGCGAAGATCTTGACGCGCAGGGCGTAGAGCACGCGCTCGCCGGTGCGGCCGGTCATCCGGGTCTCGGCGACCTGGGCGGCCCACTGGGCGACCACCAGGGCCAGGGCCAGGGCGGAGGCGGCCCACACCGCCCCCAGGGCGGCCTTCTCCACGCCCTGGTCGATGCCGTGCCGGATCAGGACCGGCAGCAGCAGACCGGCGCCGGCGTCGAGGGCGACGAGGCCGAGGCTGATGGCGAGCGGGGCCCAGAAGCCGTGCAGCAGCCGGCGCAGTCCATAGCTCTCCTCGGCGGACGCGGCGCGGGCCTCGTCCACCTCGGGCCGGTCGTCGGCCGGCGGGAGGGCGGCGACCTGGGCGAGCAGCTCGGGGGTGGCGCCGGGCGCGGGCTCCTCGCCCTTGTCGCGGCGCCGCCACAGCTCGGGGGTGACCCCGTCGGCGACGCGCCGCTTGGCGCTCACCTGCTCGGAGTCGATCTCGGCCTCCAGCTCGATGTCCCGTTCGAGGTCGCGCTGGCCGTCGCGCTGGATGTCGCGTTCGAACTCGGTCATGGAGGGCGCGTCGGAGGTGCGCGGGGAGCCGGCGCCGAGGGCCTCGGGGTCGGTCAGCAGGCGGCGGTAGAGGGGCGAGCGGCGCTCCAGCTCCTCGTGCGTGCCGACATCGGCGAGGCGGCCGCCGTCGAGTACGGCGATCCGGTCGGCGAGGGCGAGGGTGGAGCGGCGGTGGGCGATCAGCAGGGTGGTCCGGCCGGCCATGACGGCGCGCAGTGCCTCGTGGATCTCGTGCTCGACGCGGGCGTCCACGGCGGAGGTGGCGTCGTCGAGGAGGAGCAGCCGGGGGTCGGTCAGCAGGGCGCGGGCGAGCGCGATGCGCTGGCGCTGGCCGCCGGAGAGGGTCAGGCCCTGTTCGCCGACCTTGGTGTCGTAGCCGTCGGGCAGCGCCTGAATAAACGATTCCGCTTGGGCCGCGCGGGCGGCCGCGCGTATCTCCTCGTCGGTGGCCTCCGGGCGGCCGAAGGCGATGTTGGCCCGGATCGTGTCGGAGAAGAGGAAGGAGTCCTCGGGCACCAGGCCGATGGCGGCACGCAGGGAGTCGTACGTCAGCTCGCGCACGTCGTGGCCGCCGACGCGGACGGTGCCGTGGTCGGCGTCGTAGAACCGCGGCAGGAGGAGGGAGACGGTGGACTTGCCGGAGCCGGAGGCCCCCACGACGGCGACGGTCTCGCCCTCGGCGATGCTCAGCGAGAACCCGTCGAGGACGGGCCGCTCGGGGTCGTAGCCGAAGCGGACGTCCTCGAAGGCGACGGTGGCGGGGGCGTCGGCGGGCAGTTCCCGCGTGCCCTCCTCGATCACCGGCTCGGTGTCGATGAGCTCGAAGACCCGCTCCACACCGGCGCGGGCCTGCTGGCCGACGGTGAGCACCATGGCGAGCATGCGGACGGGGCCGACGAGCTGGGCGAGGTAGGTGGAGAAGGCGACGAAGGTACCGAGGGTGATGTGCCCGCGCGTGGCCAGCCAGCCGCCGAGGGCCAGCATGGCGACCTGCCCCAGCGCGGGGACGGCCTGGAGGGCGGGGGTGTAGCGGGAGTTCATCCGGATGGCGCGCATCCGGCCGCCGAACAGGCGCCGGCCGGCCTCGCGGAGCTTGCCGGTCTCCTGCTCCTCCTGCCCGAACCCCTTGACGACGCGCACCCCGGTGACGGCCCCGTCGACGACGCCGGCGACGGCGGCGGCCTGGGCCTGGGCGTACCAGGTGGCGGGGAAGAGCTTCTTGCGGCTGCGCTTGGCGATGAACCACAGCGCGGGGGCCATCAGCAGGGCGACCACGGTCAGCAGCGGCGACAGCCAGACCATGACGCCCAGGGATATCCCGAACAGCAGGAAGTTGCCGATGGTCATGGGCAGCATGAACAGCAGCCCCTGGATCAGCTGGAGGTCGGTGGTGGCCCGCCCGACGACCTGCCCGGTGGACAGCTCGTCCTGCCGCCGCCCGTCGAGGCGGGCGATGGTGGCGTACATCTCGGTGCGCAGGTCGTGCTGCACGTCGAGGGCGAGGCGGCCGCCGTAGTAGCGGCGGATGTAGGTGAGCACGTAGACCAGCAGGGCGGCGCCGACGAGCAGGCCGGCCCAGGGCCCCATCGGCTTGCTCTTCTCCCCGATGACCTCGTCGATGATCACGCGGGTGACGAGCGGGACGAGCGCCATGACGGCCATGCCGGCCAGCGAGGAGCCGAGTGCCAGCAGCACGTTGAGTCTGTACCGCCAGGTGTAGGCGGCCAGCCGCCTGCCCCAGCCCTGTTTCTCCCCTGCCGCCGTCACGTGGGTGCCTCCCCGTAGGTCCTGTCCTGCCGAGACCCCCAACGCTCCGACCGGCGTATTTCATCCCGCCGCAACAATCCGAACATCCGCGTGCGGCGCCTCCGGCGCACGCCGGGAGCGCCCGGACGGGCTAGGTGTATTGACCTGCAGGGTTGTTGACGCGGGTGATGGGCGGGTGTCCGTCGAGTGCGGTGTGGCAGCGGTGGTGGTTGTAGGTGTGGAGG
>NZ_JBEYJJ010000030.1:0-20636 GCF_040636215.1 Streptomyces sp. NPDC006687
GCGGCCGGCCCCCCCGCGGGGCCCGCCCCCCCCCCCCCCCCCGCGCGGGGGCGGCGCCGCCCCCGCCCCCCGCGGCCCCCCCCGCCGCCCCGTATCGGGCCAGGGCCCGGTCAGTGTTCGTCGGCCAGGATCAGGTACAGCTTCTTGCGGGCGTCGTTGATGACCGCGAGGGCCTTCTCGCGCTGCTCGGGCGTGCCGGTCTTGAAGACCTGCCCGAAGGCTTCCATCAGCCCGACGCCGGCGGCACGGACCTCGTGCATGGCCTCGAAGTCGAAGCCGCGCCCGGCGTCCGCCCAGGGGGCGTCCGGGCCGGACTCCGCCTCGGTGCGGCCGGTGTCGGTGAGCGTGAACAGCTTCTTGCCGCCCTCGCTCGCGCTGCTGATCAGCCCTTCGTCCTCCAGCAGCTGGAGGGTCGGGTAGACCGAGCCGGGGCTGGGCTTCCACGCCCCGCCGCTGCGCTCGCCGATCTCCTGGATCATCTCGTAGCCGTGCATGGGCCGGTCGGCGAGCAGCGCCAGGATGGACGCGCGCACGTCGCCGCGCCGCGCCCTCCCGCGCGGGCCGCCGCGCCCGCCCCTTCCGCCGAAGGGCCCGCCGCCGAATCCGGGCCCGAACGGCCCGAAGGCCGCGCGCAGCCCCCTGAACTCCTCCCGACGGTCCGGCCCGCAGTGGCCGTGACCCCGTCCGTGCTCATGTCCGTGGTCGTGCTGTCCGCGTGAACGCATCACTGCGCTCCTTCCGTCTTGTGTCTGTCTTTGACGTGTTCCACTATCGCTGATCCATCGCGATGCGTCAACGATATATCGGAAGCTATCGTAGAAGGCTGCTACGAGAGCCGGACGGGAGGGCGTCAACACCGCTCCCACCTGCATCCTTTGGGATGGATTGCCAGGCGGACTCCTAGGCGACGCTCGTCCATACGTGCTGTTCTTGCCCCGCGAATCCACGGGAAGCCAAAGAAAGGGGACATCCGTGCGCCACCAGGGCCGGATCAGGACATGGCTCGCCACAGCGGTCGCCGCCGCGCTGCTCTCCGTACTACCGGCCCCGGCCACCGCCGACGAGGTGCGGCCGCTGGCGGGGAACACGCTCAACCTGCACCAGTGCGTGTACGCCCCCACCCCGGGGGTCGACTACCTCACGACGGTGGTACCCGGCAGCGACGGCCGGTTCACGGCGGCCACGAACATCTCGGGCGACCCCGACGGGGCCCTGTCCTGCGGGAGCGGCGACGGGAACTACACGACGGTCCCTCCCTGGGCCGCCCTGCACTCCCTCGACCTGGGCTCCGGCCGCTACCTGAACCTGCACCAGTGCGTCTACTACTCCGACCTCCAGCACGACCACCTCACCGTGATCGCCCAGAACCGCGGCAGCGAGTGGAGCGCCGGGACCAACGTCTCCGACACCCCGGACACCCAGGTCTCCTGCGGCCCCGGGCGCGGCCTCTACCAGCTGGTGCCCCTGCTGTCCTCCGTCAAGGCGCTGGACCTCACCGCCGGGCGCTACCTCAACCTCCAGCAGTGCCAGTACTACTACGGCCGCCTCGCCGACCACTTCACCACCTTCCTGCCCCCCAGCGGTGACGGCCGCTTCACCACCGGCACGAAGGTCTCCCGTACCGCCGACACCACCCCCGCCTGCGGCTCCGGGGACGGGAACTACACCCTGATCCCCCTCCTCTCGGGCACCAAGGCCCTGTCCCGCACCTGACCGCCCCACCGCCGGGCCCCCGGCCGAGGCCAGTCGTCCCCGATTGGCCTTGGCGCCGGCCCCGGCGACCCCCCTACCGTCGGCCCATGCGCATCCGAATCATCGACGCCTTCACCGACCGCCCCTTCCACGGCAACCCCGCCGGTGTCCTCCTCCTCGACGGCCCCTTCCCCCCGGACGCCTGGCTCCAGCAGGTCGCCGCCGAGGTCAACCTCTCCGAGACCGCCTTCGCCCACCCCCTGCCGCCCGGCGGCGACGCGGACTGGGCGCTGCGCTGGTTCACCCCCACGGCCGAGGTCGACATGTGCGGCCACGCCACCCTCGCCACCGCACACGCCCTGGCCACCAGCGGCCTCGCCGAGGGCCTGATCCGCTTCACCGCCCGCTGCGGCATCCTCACGGCCGAAGCCGCCGCGGACGGCACGATCACCCTGGACTTCCCGACCTCGTCCCTGACCCCGGCCGAGCCGGACCCCGAGATCGTCAGCGCGCTGGGCGCACCGGTCGTCTCGGTGCACGACACGTCCGCGCACATCGGGGACCTGCTGGTGGAGCTGGCCGACGAGCGGACCGTACGGGAGCTCACCCCCGACCTCGCGGCCCTGCGCGGCTACGCCCGCCGCGGGGTGATCGTCACCGCCCCCGCCGAGGACCCCGCCCGCGGGTACGACTTCGCCAGCCGGGGCTTCTTCCCCGCCTTCGGTATCGACGAGGACCCGGTCACCGGCAGCGCGCACACCGCCCTCGCCCCGTTCTGGGCGGCCCGCACGGGCCGTACCGAGCTGACCGGCCTCCAGGGCGGGGCCCGCACGGGCCTGGTCCGGGTCCGCCTCGCGGGCGACCGCACGCTGCTGACCGGTCACGCGGTCACCGTCATCGACGGCGAACTGCACACCTCGCCCTGAGGGTCAGGGCGTCGGCAGCCAGCCGACCTTGCCCGCGAGGAGCGCGTACCCGCCGAAGGCCACGATGTCGAGCAGCGCGTGCGCGACGACCAGCGGCCCGACCCGGCCCCAGCGCCGGTAGGCGAGGACGAAGACCACGCCCATCACCATGTTGCCGACGAACCCGCCGATGCCCTGGTAGAGGTGGTACGAGCCGCGCAGCAGCGAGCTGGCCAGCAGCGCGGCCGTCGGCGACCAGCCCAGCTGGCCGAGCCGGCGCAGCAGGTAGGCCAGCACGATGACCTCCTCCACCACGGCGTTCTGCACGGCGGAGAGGATCAGCACCGGGAACTTCCACCACACGTCGGGCAGCGCCTCCGGTACGACCGTCAGGTTGAAGCCCGTCGCGCGTGCCGCCAGGTAGAAGGCCAGCCCGGCGCTGCCGATGCCGGCGGCCACCAGGGCGCCCCGGGCCAGGTCCGGGCCGGGCCGGGTGCGGTCGAAGCCCAGCACCCGCAGCCCGGGCGCCCCCTCGCGGGTGAGCAGGTGGGCAACGAGCAGCACGGGCACCAGGGCGGTGGCGATCCCGAACAGCTGCCAGGCCAGGTCGAGCCAGGGCCGCCCGGGGGCGTAGGAGCCGTTGAGGGTGGCGGCCTGGTCCTTGAGCCCGCCCGGCTTGGTGAGGGAGCCGATGAAGCTGATCAGCGCCGAGGCCCCGCTCGCGCCCAGCGACAGGGCGAGCACGAGCAGCGTCTCGGTGCGCAGGACGCCCCGCCGCTCGTCCTCGCGCGGCTCCACGACCACCGGTTCCGGCTCCGTCCGCACGCCCCGACTCCCGTCCTGCCCCGTCCGTCACGCTCCGATCACCCCATACTGCCTCCTCGGGGGCCGGACGGGAGCACCGGGACGGCCGTTCAGCGGCGGGCGGCGGCGCCGGCGTCCACCTCCTGCTCCTCCAGCCCGACCGGCCAGGTGTGCACGGGCTCGCCGCGGTGCATCAGCTCGCTGTAGCGGCGGGTGGTGGCCGCCAGGGCGGCGTCCCGGTCGAGTCCGCCGGCGCGGGCGCGGTGGTAGGTGTCCACCTGCCAGGTCGCCCCGTTCACCCGGCGCCGGCACCGCTCCTCGATGATCCCCAGGTAGTGGTCCCGGTCGGCGGGCTCGATGCCCCAGGCGTCCAGGCCCGCCGCGGCCATCGGCAGCAGTTCGTCCAGCACCAGCCGTACGGCCGGCACGCTCACCAGCCCCCCCGGCGCGGCCCTTGCGCGGCCAGCGGATGCGCGCGTCGATCCCGTACCGGCAGGCGGCGTCGAAGTTGGCCTCGGCCTCCGCGAAGGGCATCCGCGTCCACACCGGGCGCGGTTCGTCCGCGAGGGTGCGCACCAGACCGTAGTAGAAGGCGGCGTTGGCGACGACGTCGGCGACGGTGGGCCCGGCCGGCAGCACCCGGTTCTCCACCCGCAGGTGCGGCATCCCGTCGGCCACCCCGTAGACGGGCCGGTTCCACCGGTAGACGGTGCCGTTGTGCAGCACCAGCTCCTGGAGGCTCGGCACCCCGCCCTCGGCGAGCACCCGCAGCGGCTCCTCCTCGTCGCAGATCGGCAGCAGGGAGGGGAAGTAGCGGACGTTCTCGGCGAAGAGCTCGTACGCAGAGTCCACCCACTTCTCCCCGAACCAGGTGCGCGGCCGTACCCCCTGGGCCTGGAGCTCGGGCGGACGGGTGTCGGTGGCCTGGGTGAACAGCGGCGGGCGGGACTCGCGCCACAGCTCCCGGCCGAAGAGGAAGGGGGAGTTGGCCCCCAGCGCTATCTGGACGGCGGTGACGGCCTGGGCGGCGTTCCACACGTCCGAGAACCGCGCCGGGGTGACCTGGAGGTGCAGTTGTACGGAGGTGCAGGCGGCCTCCGGCACGATCGAACCGGTGCTCCAGGTCAGCCGCTCGACCCCCTCTATGTCCAGCCGGAAGTCCTCGCCGCGCATCATCAGGATCTGCTCGTTGAGCAGCGAGTAGCGGTCCACGGCCGACAGGTTGGCCAGGGCCAGGTCGGCGCGGGTGATCGTGGGCAGGATCCCGATCATGACCACCCCGGCCTCGATCTCCTCGGCCTGCCGGTGGGCGTAGTGCAGGCCCGCGCTCAGCTCCTCCGCGAGCTGGTCGAACACCCGGCCGTCGAGCCGGTGCGGGAGGACGTTGACCTCCAGGTTGAACATTCCGAGTTCCGTCTGGAAATCAGGGCTCGCTATCCGCTCCAGAACCTGCGCATTCACCATGCGCGGCAAACCGTCGGCACCCGCGAGATTCAGCTCTATCTCCAGTCCCATCATGTTCTTGGGGCGGTCGAACCTCTTCTCCGCCAGAAGCCGCTCCAGTCCCTCCAGGCACTCGTGAAGCTTCCTCCGGTACCGATGCCGATCGGACAGGTCGAATCCGCCTGCCACGACCTTCTCCCCCATCGAAGCGTCCCTCCTGGAGCGGGCCCGGTCCGGCCCGGGCGCACGTTACGGTCGATGATGCCCAGGGGCCGTGATCGATAACGCGGCGGGGAGCGGCTTGGCGGGGAGCGCACGCCGGTGTGGCCGGATGGGGCTCCGGCACATTCACCTGGCAACCCGCATTTCGCAATGACCGCAGGGGTATTACCGGTTGGCGATTACCGGCACTTTCCAGCCGAGCCCCTTTCCGGTAACCTCCGAGGTCAGCGCGGGTTCTTCACGCGTGTACGGCATGAATACCATGACAGCGGGACCGGTTAGCGCCTTGTCGGCAAGGGGCGGGACAGCTAGCCGAAACACTGCATGAACACATGTCGTATAAACTCCGCAAACGAGGCAGAGAGTTGGCGCGCGGCCATTGCCCCAATGCCCACCTCTGACCCCAGAATGCGACAGCGCCGTCCCGCACCTTCCCCCGCACCACAGGTCTCCCAAGTGAGAGGCGACCCACTATGCCGCTGCATGTCCACCCGGCCCCCGCGCCCGCCCTGCGCAGCGTCCTCGCGGCACTCGGTTCCCCCACCGCGGTGCATGAGGCACACACCCCCGCCCTGCGCGCGGTCCAGGGCCCGATGACCGCCGAGCTCCCCCTCCCGGTCCACGTGCTCGACCGCCTGAGCATGTCCGGCCGCGCGGCCGGCGGCAGGCCGCCCCGTACCCGCCTGACTGGCTGGCGGTTCCTGATCCGCAGCGGCGACCGCTTCGTGGCGGCGGCCGACACCCGCCTCACCCCGGACGGCTGGGCCTTCTCGCACTTCTTCGAGGGCCCCTACGTCGCCGCCACCGAGCGCGCCCTGCGGCAGGCGGAGCAGCTCGGCAAGAACTACCAGCCCCGGCTGCTGTCCGTACCCGAGCTGTACATGCTCACCCTGTGGCTACACGGGGCGGTCGGCGCCGACGCCGCCGCCGGGCTGCCCGCGGCGGCCGACCTGCTCGTGCCGCTGGCACCGGCGCCGCCCGGCATCGCCCCGTACCGGCCGTATCCCCTCACGGAACTGCTGCCCGTGCTGACCCGCCGGCTGACCTCCACGACCCCGCCCGCGCCGCCCACCGTGGCGGCCCCGGCGGCCTGAAGCTCCCGCTCGGGTCCATGGCGCGGCCCGTACCGGCGGGCCGTGCCCCGGAATGTCGCCCCTATTCGCCGGGCTGACCCGAATCACCCAGTCGGCCTAGTCCTCCGGGACCAGGTACGAACCATCCAAAAGGACAGGGCAGTTGGCTTGAACCGCCCGCACGAGTGATGCGTCCTCCATCCATGAGGACTGCTGCCGGGAAATCCCTGCGAAGCAGCCGTCATGGGGGAAGACTGAGGACATCCTCCCCGCAGGTGCGGGGACGACCCAGGGGGACGGCCATGAATCACGCATCGAGCCGTAGCGAACAGACCACACCGCAGCGAAAGAACGCATCCATGTGCCAGCACCAGCCTGCCTGCCCGTCATCAGACTCCGCCGACCGGGAGGCCGCGCGCCCGGTGGCCAACCACCCGGAACAGGGCTGGAGCCTGCTGTGCAACGGCGTCCTGCTCTTCGAGGACACCGGTGAACTGCTCCCGGACGGCAAGATCATCGCTCCGCACCGCCCGCTCGCGGCGGCCTGAGCGCCACGGGAGCAGCACGGACGGAACGGCCGAAGGGGCCGGTCCCGGAGCGGAAAGCTCCGGGACCGGCCCCTTCGGCGTGGTGTCAGTTGTCGTACTCGTCCAGCGGCGGGCAGGAGCACACCAGGTTGCGGTCGCCGAAGGCACCGTCGATCCGGCGCACCGGCGGCCAGTACTTCTCGGCGGCGGAGACGCCGCCGGGGAAGACGGCCTCGTCGCGGGTGTACGGGTGGTTCCACTCGCCGCCCAGCGCGGCCGCCGTGTGCGGGGCGTTGGCCAGCGGGTTGTCACCGGCCGGCCACTCGCCGCCCGCGACCCGCTCGATCTCCGCGCGGATGGCGATCATCGCGTCGCAGAACCGGTCGATCTCGACCAGGTCCTCGGACTCCGTCGGCTCGATCATGAGCGTGCCGGCCACCGGGAAGGACATGGTCGGGGCGTGGAAGCCGTAGTCGATCAGGCGCTTGGCGATGTCGTCGACGCTGACGCCGGTCTCCTTCGACAGCGGGCGCAGGTCGATGATGCACTCGTGCGCGACCAGGTCGCCCGGGCCGGTGTAGAGCACCGGGTAGTGCGGCTCCAGGCGCTTGGCGATGTAGTTGGCGCCGAGCACCGCCACCTGCGTGGCGCGCTTGAGGCCCTCGCCGCCCATCAGGCGCACGTACGACCAGGAGATCGGCAGGATGCCCGCCGAGCCCCACGGGGCGGCCGAGATCGGGCCGACGCCCGTCTCCGGGCCGGCGGCCGGCTGGAGCGGGTGGTTCGGCAGGTACGGGGCCAGGTGCGCCCGGACACCGACCGGGCCGACGCCCGGGCCGCCGCCGCCGTGCGGGATGCAGAAGGTCTTGTGCAGGTTCAGGTGCGAGACGTCGCCGCCGAAGTGACCCGGCTTGGCCAGGCCCACCAGGGCGTTCAGGTTGGCGCCGTCCACGTAGACCTGGCCGCCCGCCTCGTGCACCTGGGCGCAGATGTCGGCGACGTGCTCCTCGAAGACACCGTGCGTCGACGGGTAGGTGATCATGAGCACGGCCAGCTCGTCGCGGTACTGCTCGATCTTGGCGCGCAGGTCCTCGGCGTCCACCTCACCGTCGTCGGCGGTCTTGACGACGACGACCTTCATGCCGGCCATCACGGCGCTGGCCGCGTTGGTGCCGTGCGCGGAGGACGGGATCAGGCAGACGGTGCGCTGCTCGTCGCCGTTCGCGCGGTGGTAGGCGCGGACGGCCAGCAGGCCGGCGAGCTCACCCTGGGAGCCGGCGTTGGGCTGGATGGAGACCTTGTCGTAGCCGGTGACCTCGCAGAGACGTTCCTCCAGCTCGTTGATGAGCGTGAGGTACCCGCCGGCCTGCTCGGCCGGGGCGAAGGGGTGCAGCTGGCCGAACTCGGGCCAGGTGACCGGCTCCATCTCGGTGGTCGCGTTGAGCTTCATGGTGCAGGAGCCCAGCGGGATCATGCCGCGGTCCAGCGCGTAGTCCTTGTCCGAGAGCTTGCGCAGGTAGCGCAGCATCGCGGTCTCGGAGCGGTGCTGGTGGAAGACCGGGTGGGTCAGGTACGCGTCCGAGCGCAGCAGGGCCTCGGGGAGCGCGTCGGCGGCGGTCCCGTCCAGGGCCTCGATGTCCGCGGAGACGCCGAAGGCGGCCCAGACGGCCTCGATGTGGGCGCGCAGGGTGGTCTCGTCGCAGGAGACCGAGACGTGGTCGGCGTCCACCTGGTACAGGTTCACCCCGGCCTCGCGGGCGGCGGCGGTGACCTCGGCGGCCTTGCCGGGCACCCGGGCGGTGACGGTGTCGAAGAAGGAGCCGTGCACCAGCTCGACCCCGCCGGCCGTCAGGCCCGCGGCGAGCAGCGCGGCGTAGCGGTGGGTACGGCGGGCGATCGTCCTCAGGCCGTCGGGGCCGTGGTAAACGGCGTACATGCCGGCCATGACGGCGAGCAGGACCTGCGCGGTACAGATGTTGCTGGTGGCCTTCTCGCGGCGGATGTGCTGCTCGCGGGTCTGGAGGGCCAGGCGGTACGCCTTGTTGCCGTCCGCGTCCACGGAGACGCCGACGAGGCGGCCGGGCAGCGAGCGGGCGTGCTTGGCCTGGACGGCCATGTAGCCGGCGTGCGGGCCGCCGAAGCCCATCGGGACACCGAAGCGCTGGGTGGTGCCGACGGCGATGTCGGCGCCGAGGGCGCCCGGGGAGGTCAGCAGGGTCAGCGCGAGCAGGTCGGCGGAGACGGTGACGATCGCGCCGAGCTCGTGGGCCTGGTCGATGACGGCCTTGATGTCGCGGACGGCGCCGGAAGCACCCGGGTACTGCAGGAGCACGCCGTAGACGCCGCGCTCGGCGATCTCGGCGGGGATGCCCTCGGAGAGGTCCGCGACGACGACCTCGATACCGATCGGCTCGGCGCGGGTCTCGATGACGGCGATGGTCTGCGGCAGCGCGTCGGCGTCGACGAGGAAGACGTCGCCCTTGACCTTGCCCACGCGGCGGGCCAGCGTCATGGCCTCGGCGGCGGCGGTGCCCTCGTCGAGCAGGGAGGCGCCGGAGGTGGGCAGACCGGTCAGTTCGGCGACGACCGTCTGGAAGTTCAGCAGGGCCTCCAGGCGGCCCTGCGAGATCTCCGGCTGGTACGGGGTGTAGGCCGTGTACCAGGCCGGGTTCTCCATGACGTTGCGCAGGATCACCGGCGGGGTGAACGTCCCGTAGTAGCCCAGGCCGATCATCGAGGTCAGGACCTCGTTGCGGTCGGCGAGCGAGCGCAGCTCGGCGAGCACCTCGGCCTCGGTCCGCGCCTCGGGGAGGTTCAGCGCCTCGGCGGTCTTGATCACATCCGGTACCGCGGCGGCGGTCAGCTCGTCGAGGGAGCCGTAGCCCACCTGGGCGAGCATCTTCGCCTGCGCCTCGGCATCCGGGCCGATGTGACGCTGCTCGAAGGGGATGCCCTGTTCGAGCTGGGAGAGCGGAATGCGGTTGGCGGTCATTACGGAGGCCTCCTGGTCGTATGACCTGCGAGGGGCACCACGGCGCGGGCACCCGGACGGCCTCCCCCTCTGTCATCTCAACCTGAGAGCTTCACCGGAGTCTCGGGGATCGCCCGTCGTCCGGCTTTCACCGTCGGTGAGGAGTGGGACGGGCACTGCGCGCCCGGCACCCGCTCCTGCTTTCCAGAGTGGCCTCGTCGCGTGCGGTACGTATGCCTGAGAGATTCCGGGGAGGATTTGCTCCTTCGGCGCCTCCGGCGAACTCATTCGGAGGACTCTCCCGCACAGGGTCAACAGCCATCACCCAGCCTACCAGCGAGGATCTGGACCCTCCCTCGAGTGGCCCCCCATCGGAATATGCACTTTTGTAGTCATTACGGATGACTGCGACCATGTGGAGGGACCGTGCAGACCGACATCGATCCGCGCAGCCTGATCGGCCGCAAGGCGTTCGACCGGAACGGGGCCAAGATCGGCACCGTGGACGAGGTCTACCTCGACGACGCCACGGGCGTCCCCGAGTGGGCAGCGGTCCGCACCGGCCTCTTCGGCCGGGACGCCTTCGTACCGCTGGAGCCGAGCGAGGTGGTCGGAGAGGTGCTGCGGGTCCCCTTCGAGCGCTCCCTGATCAAGGAGGCCCCCGACTTCGGCGTCGGCCGCCACCTCTCGCCCGAGCAGGAGCTCCAGCTCTACCACCACTACGGCCTGGACGTGGCCCTGCCGGCCGAATTCCACCTCCCTCCGCCGGAGCCCCACTAGGGGGCCGGCCGTCCCACCAGGGGCAGGGGGTCGGAGGGCTCCAGGTCGGGGTCGTCCACCAGGAAGGTCCGGACCCGCCCGGGCAGCGAGCCGGGCCGCTCGAACCGGACGGTGACCCGCCCGACGCCGCTGCCCTGCACCCACCCGGGCCCGTACACCGCGTGCCGTACGTCGCTGCCCGCCGGCCAGTGCCGGGCGGCGGCCTGCGGGCCTTCCCCGCCCGCCGCGGGCGCCTCGGCGGTTCCTGGAGCACCGGCCGTCCCCTCGGCCTCCTCCGCCTCCCGGGTCCCCTCGGCGGGGGCGCCGTCCCCTTCCCGCGCCGCGGCACCGAGTGCCTGGGCGAAGAGGTCCTCCTGGGTGTAGTCCGCGAGACCACTGACGCCGACGCCCAGCAGCCGCACCCCGCCGGTGGTGTCCACTGACTCCAGCAGCCGCGCGGCCGCCTCCCGCACCACGGCCGGATCGTCGGTGGGCCCGCGCAGGGTCTCGGAGCGGGTCAGGGTCGAGAAGTCGTACCGGCGCACCTTCAGGACGATGGTCCGCCCGGAGTGCCCCGAGGCCCGCAGCCGGCCCACGCACCGGTCGGCGAGCCGCTGCACCTCGGAGCGGATCCGCACCCGGTCGTGCAGGTCCACGTCGAAGGTGTCCTCCACCGACACCGACTTCGCGTCCCGCTCGGCGACCACGGGCCGGTCGTCCAGACCGAGCGCCATCCGGTAGAGGCCGACACCGTGCGCCCGGCCCACCATCCGCACCAGTTCGTCCTCACCGGCCTCGGCCAGCTCCCCCACCGTGGTGATCCCGGCCCGGCGCAGATGCTCCCCGGTGGCCGGGCCGACCCCGGGCAGGGTCCGTACGGACATGGGCGCGAGCAGTTCCCGCTCGGTCCCGGGCTCGATCAGCAGCAGCCCGTCCGGCTTGGCCGCCTCGGAGGCGACCTTGGCCAGCATCTTCGACCCGGCCAGTCCGACCGACCCGCTGAGCCCCGTCGCGGCCGTGATGCCGGCCCGCAGCCGCTCCCCCGTGGCCCGGGCGTCCGCGGCGTCGAAGGCCCGGCCGCCCGCCTCCAGGTCCACGAACGCCTCGTCCAGGCTGAGGGGCTCCACCAGCGGCGACAGCTCGCGCAGCAGGCCCATGACGGTCTCGCTCACCTCGCGGTAGAGCGTGAAGCGCGGAATCAGGTAGGCGCCGTTGGGGCAGAGCCGGCGGGCCTGCGCGGTGGGCATCGCCGAGTGCACCCCGTAGCGCCGGGCCTCGTACGAGGCGGTGGCCACGACCCCGCGCGGGCCGAGCCCTCCGACGATCACGGCCTTCCCGCGCAGGCTGGGCTTGGACGCCTGCTCCACGGACGCGTAGAAGGCGTCCATGTCCAGATGCAGGATGGTCGGCGCGGTTCTCACGTCACCGATGCTGCCCTATGCCACTGACAACGGGGTGATCTCACGTGCCCCCGCCCGCCGGCGGGTCCGTACGGGCCGCGGGCCCGGGCTCAGCCGGCCCGGTTGCGGCGGGCGGCGAGCTCGTCGGCCGGGTTGTGGCCGACCACCGTCTCCCCCGTGTCCACCCGCTCCCCGTGCAGCTGCGACAGGGCGTTCTCCACGTCGCGCCAGACCACGCCCACCGCGATGCCGAAGACGCCCTGGCCGCCCTGGAGCAGGCTCACGACCTGGTCCGGGGAGGTGCACTCGTACACGGTGGCGCCGTCGCTCATCAGCGTCATGCGCTCCAGGTCGGAAAAGCCCCGCCCGCGCAGGTGCTGTACGGCGGTGCGGATGTTCTGGAGGGCCACCCCGGTGTCCAGGAAGCGCTTGACGATCTTGAGGACGACCACGTCGCGGAAGCTGTACAGCCGCTGGGTCCCGGATCCGTAGGCGGCCCGCACACTGGGCTCCACCAGCCCGGTACGCGCCCAGTAGTCCAGCTGCCGGTACGTGATGCCGGCGGCGGCGCACGCGGTCGGTCCTCGGTAGCCGACCTGCTCGGGTCCCGGGGCCTCGTTCACCGGTCCGACCGGCGTCGACGCCGACTGACGGTGCGCGGCACCCGGCCCGCTGCCGAGCAGCGGGGACGGAACACCGTCACTCCGTACGGGGATGCCCCCGGTCGTACCGTCGCCCGTGATCCTCACGCCGACCCTCCGTCCTTGACCTGCCACCTTGAAGGTAGGCAGTGACCAGGGGTGCGTCAACGATCGCCACACTCGGCACGCCGAGTGATAATCACCCTGAGAGTGGTTTCCCGTACCCCTTTGCGGGGAAAGGCTACTCGAATGGGCTGAAATTTCCCGGTGGACGACGCGGCCCGCGCCTCGACGGAATCCGGCCCTACTGCTGCGGGCCCGTGCCGAAGTCCTCGGGAGAGATCTGGTCGAGGAACTCGCGGAACTTCTCCACCTCGTCCTCCTGCTCGTCGGGAATGGCGATTCCGGCGTCGTCCAGCACGCCGTCACTGCCGTAGATCGGCGTCCCCGTCCGCAGGGCCAGCGCTATGGCGTCGGAAGGCCGCGCGCTCACCTCGACACCACTGGCGAAGACCAGCTCCGCGTAGAAGACGCCCTCCCGCAGATCCGTGATCCGGACCTCGGTCAGCTCCTCGCCCACCGCCTCCAGCACGTCCTTGAACAGGTCGTGCGTCAGCGGCCTGGCCGGTGCCATCCCCTGCTGCGCGAAGGCAATGGCGGTCGCCTCCCCAGGGCCGATCCAGATGGGGAGGTACCGGTCGCCTCCCACTTCACGCAGGAGCACGATCGGCTGGTTGGAGGGCATTTCCACCCGGACACCCACAACGTCGAGCTCGTTCACACAGCAACCCTAGGACCTGCCCGGCCGGTTTGGGTAGTCGGGGCCGGTCCACGGCGTCGCCGTTCACTGCGGCCGCACCCCGAGAGCGGTCTGGACGAACGCCTCGTGGAGCCGTACGGAGAGCCCCGCCAGCTCCTTCATCGTGGCCTCGGCACGGGTCCTGGTCTGCGGATTGCGGTGCCGGCGCAGCGGTGCGACCAGCTGTTCCACCAGGCCGGCCTCCCGGTCGGCCGCCGCCTTCATGCCGCGCAGGTGGCGCGGTTCGAGCCCGAACCGGCCGAGATCGGCGATCAGGCGGGCGACGGCCACCGCCCCGGCGTCGAACCCGCCGCCGGGCGCCTCGGAGAGGAGCCCGTACGACTCCCACTCCACGAGCTGTACCTCGTCCACCTCGGCGGCGGCGATCAGCTCGGCCCGCCCGACCCGCGCCACGGTCGGCCGGGCGCCCTCCGCCTCGCCCTGCCCGGCGGACCGCCCGGCGCCCTCCACGGACTCGCCGTGCCCGGCCGGAGCCGGGATCCGGAGCGGCTCGCCCCGGTCGAGGGCGTCGAGCTGCTCGCGGATGACCTTCAGCGGCATGTAGTGGTCGCGCTGGAGGCGCAGGACGCGGGCGAGCCGCTCCACGTCGTCCGTGCTGAACTTGCGGTATCCGGAAGGTGTGCGCCGGGGCTCGACGAGCCCCTCCGCCTCCAGGAACCGGATCTTCGAGATGGTCACTTCGGGGAACTCGTCACGGAGCAGGGTGAGCACCGTGCCGATGCTCACCAGCTGCCCGGCGGAGCCGGCGGCGCCCTTCTTCGGGGCACCGCCGGTCGGGGTGCGCAGCATGGGACCTTCCCTCCGGAGGTCCCCCCGGGCAGCGCCCGGGAGGAGGTCAGACGCCCCGCAGGCTGGCGTAGAACACCAGCCGGTACTTGCCGATCTGCACCTCGTCACCGTTGTGCAGGGCGACCGAGTCGATCGGCTCGCGGTTGACGTACGTGCCGTTGAGGCTGCCGACGTCGGCGACGGTGAAGCCGCCCTCCGGACCCCGGCGGAACTCGACATGGAGCCGGGAGACGGTGACGTCGTCCAGGAAGATGTCGCTCTGCGGGTGGCGGCCCGCGGTGGTCAGCTCGCCGTCCAGCAGGAAGCGGCTGCCCGAGTTGGGGCCGCGCCGCACGATGAGCAGGGCGGAACCGGGGGGCAGTGCCTCCACCGCGGCCTGGGCCTCGGGGGAGAGCGAGGGCGCGACGTGCTGTCCGGTCGCCTCGGCCTCGTACGCCTCCAGGCCCGAGATCGAGATGGTGGACGTGGTCTCCGAGGCGCGCTCCGGCGTCAGGCCCGCCCGCAGCGGGGCCCCGCAGTTGGAGCAGAAACGGCTCGCCGCATCGCTGCGGTGCCCGCACCTGCCGCACGTCTGCTCGGCCGGCATGGACGGCTCCTCGCGCCGCGGCTGCCCCGCGGAGGCGTTGGTGGCGTACGGGTCGGGGGCGTACCCTCCACCCGCGTTCGGGGCGGCCGGGTCTCCGAAGCCTATGCGCCCCGCGCCCGACGGACCGGCGGCCGGCGCGCCGTGCGCGCCCGGGCCGGCCACCTCGTCGCGGAAGAGCGGCCGGTCTCCCTGGCCCTCTCCCTCGCCGTGGCCCGCACGGTGACGTGCCGTACCGCTTTCCTCGCGGTTCTTCTTGCCGAACAACTTCTCAAACAACTTCACGGGCGATTCCCCTTGACCGAAACAGACCCGCCCGTGGGGCAGGACGAACTCCGCATACACACACCTGCCGACCCGGACATTCTGACAACGTCCGTAACCACCAGACAGTTTCCACCACGCACCGCGACTTCGGTGCGCCGACCCCCCGCAGGCGTCAGCCCGCGTAGGACCGTCCTCGCTCCGCCCCGTCTCACGGCGATGACGACCGAGAGTAGTCAGGCTGCTTCGCAGCCCGCAAGGCGTCCACAACGATCTTCGCCGACCGTGTGACGGCGACCGTGGCCTGTTCCTTCTCCATGGTCTGCACCACACCGCCGGGGATGTTGAGCGCCGGCTCCAGATCCTGCGGCTTGCCGATCACCCTGAACTCGTAGGGCTGTGTGATCTTCTTACCGTCGATCGCGACCCCGCCGCCCTCGTCCGAGAAGTACGACCCGGCCACCACGCGCACGCCGTTGATCTGGATCGCCTCGGCCCCGGCGGCCCGCAGCTCCTGGAGTGTGTCCAGCAGCTGGTCGGAGCGCACCTGGCCCTTGGTGTCGGTGATCTTCAACGTGATGCCGGGGCCCTGTGCTGCCACCGTACCGGCCAGGATGCCCAGTTGGCGCTCGCGTTCCAGGGTCTGCTTGCGGGCCTCCTCGGCCTGGTTGGAGCTGCTCTGGAGCTCCTTGCGCTGGTCGTCCAGCTTCTGCTTCTCGTCCTCCAGGCGCTTGGTCCGCCCGTCGAGCTCGTCGAGGATGCGGACGAGGTCCTCCTGGCGGGCGCCGCGCAGCGGGGCGCTGGAGTCGCTGTTGGAGCGCACCTGGATCGCGAGGCCGAGGCCCAGGACGAACAGCAGCAGCGCGACGATCAGTTGGGCGCGGCTGAAACGGGGCGGCCACAGCCCGGCCGCCAGGCGGTGCCGCCCGCTCTGCTCCGGCTCCGGTCCCTGGGCCGGGCCAGGTCCCTGGGCCGGTCCCTGGGCCGGTTCCTGCGGTGTGGGGTCCGTGCTCATCGGCGTCACGCCCGGAAGACGTGCCGGCGGATGGCCGCCGCGTTGGAGAAGATCCGGATGCCGAGGACGACGACCACACCGGTCGACAGCTGCGAGCCGACGCCCAGCTTGTCGCCGAGGAAGACGATCAGCGCGGCGACGACCACGTTCGACAGGAACGAGACCACGAAGACCTTGTCGACGAAGATCCCGTCGAGCATCGCGCGCAGACCGCCGAAGACCGCGTCCAGGGCCGCCACCACGGCGATCGGCAGATAAGGCTCCACCACGGCCGGCACTTCGGGGCGGACGAGAAGTCCGGCCACCACTCCCGCCAGGAGGCCCAGTACCGCGATCACGACGCACCCTTCTTCGGCTCTTCTGCTGTGGCCGTCCGCACGGTCAGGCTCGATGCGGCCGGCAGCTTCACCTGCTCCACCGGGGACAGGCTGTAGCGGATCCCGTAGCTCTCCTGGAGCACATGCAGGTACTGCCCGTCCACGGAGTCCTGGAACGCGGTGCCGAGCCGTTTCCCGTCCCCGACGGCGAGGACCTCGTAGGGCGGCACCAGCGGCCGGTTGTCGACCAGTATCGCGTCACCTGCGGCCCGGATCGCCGACAGCGCCGTCAGCCGCTGCCCGTTGATCGAGACCGCCTCCGCCCCGGACTGCCACAGCCCGTTGACGATCCGCTGCATGTCCCGGTCGCGGACCCGGCCGGTGTCGGAGAACCCGGCGCTCTCGCGCGGGCCGTTTCCGCCGCCCGACGAGGCCCCCTTGGCATCGTCCACCACCAGCTTGACGCCCGGACCGTGCACTTCGGTTGCACCCGACAGCAGCGCCACCAGCTGGGCCTGCCCGCCGCCCTGCTGCTTGAGCGCCTCGCTCTGGCGGTCCGCGACCTCGGCGCGCAGCCGCTCGATGTCCCGCTCCAGGGCGTCGGCGTGCCGGTCGGCCCGCTCGACCCGGTCGATCAGCTCCTGGCGCTCCTTGGCCAGGACCGGGGCAGCCACCCGCGCCTGCGCCGCACCGAGCGTCACGACCATGGCCGCCAGCACGAGCCCGGCGGCGAGCGCCAGCTTGGCCTTGAGGGTGCGCGGGAGCCCCGACGTCCCCTCGGCCTCACGGCGGGCGGAGGCTTCCGCATAGCCCTCGTCGAGGCTGTGGTCCATCACGTGCGTCAGCAGCGACATGGACGCGTCCGGGCGTGCGGGCGGGGTGGCCGAGCTCCGGTTGGTGGGCGGCTGCGACATGCCGCACATCGTCGCATGTCGGCGCCGCCCACACCCAATGCGGCCGTCCGGCGGGCCGGGCCGGGGTCACTCCCCGCGCCCGGCCCGCCGTACTCCTGTCCCGTTCCGTATGCCCGTACGTCCGCACGTACGGGACCGGTCAGTGCTCGCCGGCTCCGTCGACCACCGCGGCCCACTCGTCCAGCAGGGCCTGCGCGGACGCGTCGTCGGGACCCTCGGCCCACAGGTGGGTGACCGCCTCCGCCGGGTCGGGCAGCACCAGCGCCCACCGCCCGTCGGCCTCGACCACGCGCACCCCGTCGGTGGTGTCCACCTGCCGGTCGCCGGCCGCCTCCACGACCCGCCGCATGACGAGCCCCTTGGCCGCCCACGGCGTGGGCACGTCCCGCTTGAGGACGTGCGCCCGCGGGATCCGCGAATCGATCTGGCTCAGGGTGAGCTGCGTACGCGCGACCAGCCCGATGAGCTGGACGAAGGCCGCCGACCCGTCGAAGACGCTGCTGAACTCGGGGACGATG
Organism: Streptomyces sp. NPDC006687; assembly: GCF_040636215.1. Lineage (NCBI taxonomy): Bacteria > Bacillati > Actinomycetota > Actinomycetes > Kitasatosporales > Streptomycetaceae > Streptomyces > Streptomyces sp. NPDC006687. Next base: position 17,658 of record NZ_JBEYJJ010000030.1, read on the forward strand.
AACCCGCCCCGGCCGTCGCCGCCGAAGATCGTGGTCTCCTCGCGGCCCACCCGGGTCAGGTCGTCCGGGGAGGTCGTCGTCCACTCCACCTGCGTGCCGTGGTAGGCCGCCACCTGCTCGGCGACCCGGGTCGTGGTGACCGGCAGGGCCACCTTGCCGCTGCGCTTCTCCGCCGCGACCAGGTCGAGCAGGACGAGCAGCGCCCGGTCGTCCTCGATGATCCGGCCCCGCTCGTCGACCAGCGAGATCCGCTCGCCGACCGGGTCGAAGCGCACACCGAACGCCGCCCGCGCCGAGGCGACGATCTCCCCGAGCCTGACCAGTCCGGCGCGCCGGGACTCGTGGGTCTCGGTCGGCCGGGACTCGTCCAGACCGGGGTTGATCGTCAGCGCGTCCACCCCGAGCCGGCCGAGCAGGCTGGGCAGCACGAGCCCGGCGCTGCCGTTCGAGGCGTCGACCACCACCTTGAGCCCGGAGTCCGCGATACCGGTGGTGTCCACCCGCCGGAGCAGGGAGCCCGTGTACGAGTCGAACACGCTCGACGGGAACTGGAGGTCGCCGATCTCGCCCGGGAACGCCCTGCGGTATTCCTGACGTGCGTAGACGCGGTCGAGCTTGCGCTGCTGGCCCTGTGAGAGGTCCGCCCCCCGCTCGTCCAGGAACATGATGTCCACCGAGTCCGGCACACCCGGCGAGGTGCGGATCATGATGCCTCCCGCAGCGCCGCGGGCGGTCTGCTGCCGGGCCACGGGCAGCGGGACGTTCTCCAGGTCACGCACGTCGATCGCGCTGGCCTGGAGCGCCGAGATCACGGCACGCTTGAGGGCACGGGCACCTCGGGAGTGGTCACGGGCCGTGGTGACGATCGCCCCCTTCTTGAGGGTCGTCGCGTAGGCGCCGGCGAGTTTCACCACCAGCTCGGGGGTGATCTCCACGTTCAGGATCCCGGAGACCCCGCGCGCGCCGAAGAGGTGGGCCTGGCCGCGCGACTCCCAAATCACCGAGGTGTTGACGAAGGCACCGGCCTCGATCGTCTTGAACGGGTAGACCCGCACATTGCCCTGGACGATCGACTCCTCACCGACCAGGCACTCGTCACCGATGACGGCCCCGTCCTCGATCCGGGCGGCCCGCATGATGTCGGTGTTCTTGCCGATGACACAGCCGCGCAGGTTGCTGTGCGGCCCGATGTAGACGTTGTCGTGGACGACGGCCTTGTGCAGGAAGGCCCCGCTCTTGACGACGACGTTCGACCCGACGACGGTGTGCTCGCGCACCTCCGCCCCGGCCTCGACCTTGGCGTAGTCACCGATGTACAGCGGCCCGCGCAGCACGGCGTCCGGGCTGACCTCGGCGCCTTCGGCGATCCACACGCCGGGCGAGATCTCGAAGCCGTCCATCTCGACCTCGACCTTGCCCTCCAGCACGTCGGCCTGCGCCTTGACGTAGCTCTCGTGCGTGCCCACGTCCTCCCAGTAGCCCTCGGCCACGTAGCCGTAGATCGGCCGGCCTTCCTTCATCAGCTGGGGGAAGACGTCACCGGACCAGTCGACCGAGACGTCGGGGGCGACGTAGTCGAAGATCTCCGGCTCCATCACGTAGATGCCCGTGTTGATGGTGTCCGAGAACACCTGCCCCCAGGTGGGCTTCTCCAGGAACCGCTCGACCTTGCCCTCCTCGTCCACGATGGTGATGCCGAACTCCAGCGGGTTCGGCACCCGGGTGAGGCACACCGTGACCAGTGCGCCCTTCTCCTTGTGGAAGCGGATGAGGTCGGTGAGGTCGAAGTCGGTGAGCGCGTCGCCGGAGATGACCAGGAACGTGTCGTCCTTGAGGGCCTCCTCGGCGTTCTTCACGCTGCCGGCGGTGCCGAGTGGCTTCTCCTCGTTGGCGTAGCTGAGCTCCATCCCGAGCTCCTCGCCGTCACCGAAGTAGTTCTTGACGAGCGACGCCAGGAACTGGACTGTGACCACGGTCTCGCTGAGCCCATGCCGCTTGAGCAGCCTGAGCACATGCTCCATGATCGGCCGGTTCGCCACCGGCAGGAGCGGCTTGGGCATGCTTGAGGTCATGGGGCGAAGCCGCGTTCCTTCGCCACCGGCCATCACGACGGCCTTCATGTCGGAAGAGTCCTCCTAAAGAGATGACGGTCTGGCCGACCTCACCCGCTCCGGACGGATACTTCGCTACTCCTCCGCGTCAGTACCTGCGCCGAGTGAGCTCAATCGGCCGTGGTATCCGCCTTGACCAGACGGCGGACTTGCACCACGTAAAGGATTCCTGCCCACCAATAGAGCGTTGTACCCCATCCTGCGAACGCCCATCCGAAAACGGCCGCCATCCAGGCCAACCAACCCGTACCGTCACTGAGCAGTAGCAAGGGGAAGGCGTACATGAGGTTGAAGGTGGCGGCCTTGCCGAGGAAGTTGACCTGGGGCGGCGGATAGCCGTGCCGGCGCAGGATCCACACCATGACCAGCAGCATCGCCTCACGGGCCAGCAGCGCGCCGGTGAGCCAGAGCGGGAGAATCCCCCGGTAGGTGAGCCCGAAGAGCGTGGTCAGGACGTAGAGCCGGTCGGCGGCGGGGTCCAGGAGCCGGCCCAGTTTGCTGATCTGGTTCCAGCGGCGCGCGAGTTTGCCGTCGAGGTAGTCACTGATCCCGCTCAGCATGAGCACGAGGAGTGCCCAACCGTCGTGCTTGGTCAGGATCAGCCAGAGGAACAGCGGCACGCCGACGAGGCGGGCCATGCTGAGGATGTTCGGAATGGTGAAAATTCGGTCAGTCTGGACCCGAGTCTCCTGGACCTCCACCCGGGGGCCTCCACTGTGACTGTAGAAATGTCGAATCTATGCTCCCCTGACCCTACAGGAGCCCCGGTCCGCCCCTGAACGCAGAAAAGCCCCGCACCAGAAGGTGCGGGGCTTTCCCACAATGATTGTTCGGCGGCGTCCTACTCTCCCACAGGGTCCCCCCTGCA
>NZ_JBEYJJ010000031.1:0-18802 GCF_040636215.1 Streptomyces sp. NPDC006687
ACCATCCGGGGCCTTGGCACCCTGGTCGGTGTGGACGGCTGGGACAAGGCGGGGCAGGCGTGGACGGGCCTGGCCAAGCTGGCCACCGGTCTGACCATCGCCTCGATCCCCGGGGTCGGCACCGCGTTCTGGCTGGCCGACGACAAGGACCTCCCCTCCTGGATCCGTGACTCACGCACGGCGGTGAAGGAGACCGGCAAGGCCCTGGTCGCCTGGGACGAGTGGGGCAAGAACCCCGCCCGCGCCGCCGGGGCGGTCACCTTCAACGTCCTGACGACCGTCTTCACCGGCGGCGCCGGTACCGCCGCGAAGGCGGGCACGGTCGCCAAGGTCATCTCCGTCGCCGGGAAGGCCGGCCGCCTGATCGACCCGATGACCTACATCGGCAAGGCCGGCTCCCTGGCCAAGGTCAAGGTCGGCGACCTGTTCGCCAACCTCGGCAAGGTCGACGGGGCGTTCCCGAAGATCACCGACGTGGTGTGGAAGGACCTCCCCAAGGCCGACATGCCCGGGGTCCACTTCCCCCACCCCGAAGACACCGTCCGCCTCCCCGACGACGCAGCGGGCCGCCCTCAGTTCTACGACAAGACCACCCACCAACTCCTCGACCACCAGGGCCTCCCGAAGCAGGACCTCACCGCCGTCCCCAAGGGCCCCGACCACCCGCTGGTGGAGACTCCCAAGCCCGAGGAGGTCACGGTCGGCGCGCCCAAGCACCAGGACGTCACGGTCGGCGGCCCCCACCACCCGACGACCTCGACGCCCCACACCCCCGGCGGCTCCACCACGCACCCCGTCGGCGGCACGGCGGACAACCTCCCGCACAACAGCCACACCGAACCGGGCGGCGGCACCCCCGGCCACGGCGGCACGGACACCACCCCGACGGGCGGCGGCCACGGCGATACCCCGTCCACGGGCGGGCACGGTGACGGCCCCGGCGGCCACGGCGACGGCCCTGGTGACGGCCCGGGCAGCCATGGTGACGGTCCCGGCGGGGGCGACCACACCCCTGGCGGCGGTGACCACGGCGGTACGGGCGACGGGCAGCCCCCGGCCGGGGACCACACGCCGTCCCCCGATGGCGGTGAACCGAAGCCGATGGTCCGCGGCGGCGAGGCGGAGCAGCGGCTCCGGGACGCGGTCAAGGAGCTCCCCGGAAAGGAGCGTCCAAAGCCGGACGTCCTCGAACGGGCCCTGGAGCGCCTGGCGGAGAACCCGCGAGGCCAGCAGATCGCGGACATCATCGGGTCGGGCGCCTTCAAGAACAGCGACAACTTCTCCCAGGTCGTGTCCAGCATGGGTGCGCACAAGGTGGGCATGCTAGAGCCCGCTCTCGACCAGATCATCTTCGCCGACGACCTGGCCAAGAGCGGACTGAAGCCCGACGACATCCACTTCGAGGTGAAGAAGGCGGAGTTCGAGGACACGGACGTCTTCTACGGTCCGAAGGACGGCGAGTCGTGGGGCTATCAGATGAAGCGTCTGGACAATCCTCTTGACCCCGTGAGTGAGATCATCCGCGGGAAGAACCTCAGCCAGATCACCCACTCGACCGCCGACAACCGCCTGATGCTCGTCGAAGGGCAGGGCACCATCGCGGAATGGACGGCCCGGGGCGCGGTCGACGATCTGCTGGAGATCAACAGGAACGGACGCGGCAGATACGGTGTCGGCAAGGACGTAGCCTTCGTCATCAGGCTCGATGACGGAGTCCTCGTGGTGCCGCCCGGGACCAGGACCGACCCCATGGGAATGCTGAAGGGAAGCCAGTGATCACATCCGAGCCCGTGGGCGAATGGTTCTGGGAGCCCGCTCCCGTGTCCGACGCCGCCGAGAACGGCACGGCGAGGGCGCTCGGTCTGCTGTCGGACGTCCGGAACATCCTGGCTTCCCTCGGTTTGGTCACGGAGGGCGGCACGGTCTCGGTCGTGCTGAGCGACCGGCGCGCCATGGCCAGCCCCCTGTGCGCGGTCCGTGACGTTCCGGTCGAGGCCGGCGACGCCCTCGGCGCGGGCGCCGCCGCAGCGGCCGCCCAGGCCGCCGCAGTCAGGCTCCTGCCGGGCCGTCTGCTGACGCTGAGTCTGAAGCTGCCCGGTGAGTGGACGGAATCCGGAGTCGTGCGCCGGGCGGAGAAGCTGTTCACCGTACGTGTCGACGTGTGGGGTGAGGGCGGCGTTGTGCTGGTGCTGTCCACCTACGCGGACGCCTGGCTGACCCAGGACCTCAGGGAGCGTCCGCAGCCGGAGGTGGCCGCCGAGAACGCCCCCCGCCTCACCGCCGCGCTGAAGCGGATCTCCGAGTCGACGGGTTCGGAGATCGACCCCGGCGACGCCACGAGGCACGCCCGGCCCACCGCTGAGGGGTTCGGTGACCTACTGGCCGAAGGGGCGGAGTACGACGACTCGTGGGGCACCTTCGAGGTGCCCGGACGTTGGAAGCGGCTCATGAAGCTGGTTCCCGGGGACTCCGCGGGCCAGGACTACGAGAGCAGCACGGAACACCCCGTCCGCTACGCACACGTGCGGCAGGGAGAACAGGTTCTGGGCTACCTCTGGGCCGCCGTGGGTGACGCGGCGGCCGGCTACGAGCCCCGCACCGCGGCGGGTGACGCGGCCTTCGAGGCCGGTGTGCCATGGCTGCTGAAGCTCCGCGACCTGCGCTTGCGAGGCTTCGGCCCGCTGGAGGCGTTGAACGAACTGCTCGGCGGCTCGGCCAGCGGCTCCGTGGTGGAGTCCGCGGCGCACGAGGCGGCCTCGCTGGACACGCTGGAGGAACTCTCAGGGAGGTACTGAGGGTGCCGGCACCGGCGCCCGCCGCCGTGTTGGAGCGGCCGCGGGCCGTCGAGCGGGACATGCGGAGGGACCTGGCGTTCGAGCGCGTCGGGTCCCGGCGGGTGCTGATGTGGGAGTCGGCCGTGTGGGCGCGGGCGTGCGGGGCCGATGAAGTGTGGCCCTTCTTCGACGCCACGCCGTACATCGACCCGGAGTTCGAGCTCGGGGCGGAGCAGGCGGCGGGGCTCGCGGACTTGCTCGACCGGGTCGGCGCCTCGTACAGCCCCGGCCCTTGCAGGGGTTCCTCGGCAGCCCGCCCGTCGCCGTCCTCGGTGACGCCGTGCTCGATGCCCTCGACGTCGAGGGGCGGGTCGCCTACTGCGGCTTCGGAAGGCGCGCGGTGTGCTCCTGTAGCGGCACGTGCGGGGTACGGAACTTCTCGGCCCCGACCTGCGCTGGTGTCCCACAGGCCGGGATCTGGAGAGCGAGAAGGACCTGGTCCGGATCGACCGGCTGGAGGCGGCCCGGCGGATCGGGCGGGCTGCGCAACCGGAGTAGCCGGTTTCGCGGTCGTCACGGCCCGTACTAGCGTTCAGCCGCGACAGGGAGGAGGCCGCAGTGGCGGCTGAGGACTACGACAGCCAGCTCCTGGAGTCCGTCGCGGTGCGGCGGCGCAGGCTGCGGGATGCGGTGTTGTTCGGGGCGCAGCGGGGCCGGCGGGTCGCCGACGAGCGGATCGGGAAGGCCGTCGCCGGGCTCGTGATCGCGGCCGTGCTGTGTGCGGGATGTGTGGGGTGGTCGTTCGTCTCGCACCGGGTGATCGGGAAGGTCGGAACGCCAGGGCAGCAGGTCAGACCTCGGTGATAGGTTCGAACGCGTGGTGAGCATGGGGGCGCGAAGCGGTGCGGCACTGAGCCGGGTGACCCTGGTGGGTCAGCGCCGGCGGATGGATCTCGTACTCCCCTCCCGGGAGCCGGTCGGGCGGCTGCTGCCCGATGTCATACGGATGCTGGACGACCGGGTCGCCGCGCAGCCGATGCTGCGTCATCTGGTCACGGCGGACGGTTCCGTGCTGGAGCACGGGGTCTCGCTGGAGGAAGCGGGCGTCGCCGACGGGGCCGTGCTGCGGCTCGTGCGGGTGCAGGACGTGCCGTCCGCGCCCGTGGTGCACGACGTCACCGACGAGGCCGCCGAGGACCTGGACGTACGGGCCTGGCGCTGGCGGCCGGCCGCGCGGCGGGTCACCGCCGGGGCCGGGCTGGTGCTGTGGGCGCTGGTGGCCGGGTGGTTCGCCCGGGCCGCGTTCGCGCCGGGGGCCGTCGCCGGGGTGCTGCTGGGGACCGCCGCCGTGTGCGGGATCGTCGGGGCCGTCGCGGGCCGGATGAAGGGCTCCGGGCTGGCCGCCGCGCTGCTGGCGACCGCGGGTGCGGTCGGGGTGCTCGGGGCGTGGACCCTGGGCGACGCGCAGCACTGGCACGCCATGGGACGGCTCGCCGCCGTCGCGGGTGCGCTGGCCGTGGGGCTCGCGCTGCTGGGGTGGTTCACGCCGCTCGGGCGGGGCGGGTTCGTCGGGGCCGCCGCCGTGGCCGGGCTGACCGTGATCTGGGAGGCCGTGGCCCTGGCCCAGGGGCAGTCCGGGGCCCGGACCGGAGCGGTGCTCGCCGTGGTCTCCGTCGTCCTGCTGGGGCTGCTGCCTCGGCTGGCGCTGGCCGCGGCCGGGCTCACCGGGCTGGACGACCAGCGGGCGCGGGGCGTCTCCGTCAGCCGGTACAAGGTCACCACCGCCCTGGGCGCCACCCACCGGGGCATGGCCCTGGCCACCCTGGCCACCGCCGTCTCGGCGGGCGCGGCCGGGGTGCTCGCGCTGCGCGAGCCCGACGTCTGGACGGTCTCCCTCGCCTCGGCGGTCGCCGCCGTGCTGTGGCTGCGCGCGCGGGCGTTCCCGCTGGTCGCGGAGGTGGTGGCGCTGCTGCTGGCGGGGGCCGCCGTCACCGTGGCCGCCCTGCTGGTGTGGGCCGGGCGGGCCGGTGCGGCCGGGCCGCTGGCGGTGCTGCTGGCGCTGGCGCTGGCCGCGCTGGGGGTACTGGCCGTCCAGCCGCCCGAGCACGTACGGGTCCGGCTGCGCCGGTTCGGGGACGCCGCCGAGTCCTTCGGTGTCATCGTCCTGTTCCCGCTGCTCATCGGGGTGTTCGGCGTGTACGGGCGGTTGCTCGGCACCTTCGCGTAAGGGTTGCGACTCAGACATGTCAGACACGAACCGCCAGGACGACTGGCAGGCCGGCGTCCTCGGTGAACTCACCGGCACGACCCCGTCCCGCCCCCCGGCCCCGGGCGCGGAGGGCGTCTGGCAGCCCGGCCCCGCGCAGACCGCCGGCCAGTCGCACCCGGCCTCCGGCTCGGAGGGCCAGTGGCAGCCCGACCCCGTGCAGATGGCCGCCCAGGGGGACCCCGCCCCGGGCGCGGACGGCGGCCGGCAGCCCGGCGCCGCGCAGGGCGCGGGTCAGGCGTACGCCGTTCCGGGCGCGGAGGGCCAGTGGCAGCCCGACCCGCAGAGCGCGGGTCAGGCGTACGCCGCCCCCCGCGCGGACGGCGGCCGGCAGCCCGACCCGCAGAGCGCGGGTCAGGCGTACGCCGCCCCCCGCGCGGACGGCGGCCGGCAGCCCGGCCCCGTGCAGAGCGCCGGTCCGGCGTACGCGGCCCCCGGTCCGGACGGCCAGTGGCAGCCCGGCGCCGCGCAGATCCCCGCACAGGCGTACGCGGCCCCCGGTGCGGACGGCGGTCGGCAGCCCGGCGTCGCGCACGGTGCGCCCGTACCGCAGCAGGCCCCCGGCCAGGGGTACGCCCAGCCGCGGCACGGGCAGTCGCAGCCGTACCCCCAGCCACAGCCGTCCCCGCAGCACGCGCAGCCGTACCCGCAGCCACAGCCGTCCCCGCAGCCCGGCCACCCGCAGTCGCAGCACGCCCACCGCGCCGCCCCCGAGACCGTGCCCGTGCGGGCGGCCGAGGCTTCCGTCGGGAAGCCCCGGCACGGGGATCCGCTGGTGCGGCGCACCCTGCGCACCCTGCGCGGGGCCCTCGGGGCCTCCGCCGCCAAGGCCGTCGCCGCCGAGACGGGGCTCGCCGCCCAGGTGCAGCAGCCCGTCACCACCGGGCGGCACATCGTCGTCACCAGCATCCGCGGCGGCTCCGGCAAGACCACCGTCACCGCCCTCCTCAGCCGCACCTACAACCACTTCCGCCACGACCCGGTGCTCACCCTGGAGGCCGACGCCGCCCTCGGCACCCTGCCCGTCCGGCTCGGCGTCGAGTCCCTGCGCTGGACCTGCGCGGACCTCGCCCAGATCGTCCGCCCCTCCATGCAGCTCACCGACATCACCGGCTACCTCGTCCCGCTCCCCGACGGCGGCTGGCTGTTGCCCGGAAGCCAGGGCCGGATCGGCGCCCAGGTCGACGTCGCCACCTACCGGACGCTCATGGTCGCGCTGCGCCGCTACTTCGGGGTCACCGTCGTCGACTGCGAGACCCTGCCCGGCGAGGTCGCCCGTACCGCCCTCGACACCGCGCACGCCCGGGTGCTCACCGCCCCCGCCACCGCCGAGGGGCTCGCCTCCACCCACGCCGTCCTCGACTGGCTGGCCTCCCTGCCCGTGCCCGTCCTGCCCCGTACGGTCGTCGTGCTCACCGTGCAGTCCCCGCACCCGGCCATCGACCTCGGCAAGGCCGCCGCGCAGCTGGCCGCGACCGGCGCCGGGGTGGTCGTCCTGCCCTACGACCGCCACCTCGCCTCCGGCGGCGCCGTCCGCACCGACCTGCTCGGCGAAGGCACCCGGCAGGCCGCCGTCCGGCTGGCCGCCGAGGTCCTCCAGCGGGCCGTGGCCCTCCCGGCGGCCGGGGCTGCCCGGTGACCCAGCAGCTCGTCCACCGCCCGGCCCGCGGCACCCTGCCCCCCGCCCCCGCCGAACCCCGCACCGTCGAAGCCCCGCCGAACCTCCCCGAGGGGAAGATCGGCAGCCCGGCCACCGCCCTGCTGCCGATGGCCGGCGTCATGGGCTCGGTCGTGATGATGACCGTGATCCGCAACAGCCAGTTCGCCGCCGTCGGCGCGATCGTGCTGGTCTTCGCGCTGATCGGCGCCATCGCCCTGTTCTGGTCCCAGCGCGGCAAGGCCCAGCGCACCCGACGCGCCCAGCGCGAGCGCTACCTGGAGTACCTGGAGGAGCAGCGCGAGGAGCTCGGCGCCCGCGAGAAGGCCCTGCGTGACGAGGCCCGCCGCCTCAACCCGCCGCCGGAGGCCCTCTACGACCTCGTACGGGACCCCGCGCGGCTGTGGGAGCGCCGCCGCTCCGACCCCGACTTCCTGCGCCCGCGCCTGGGCACCGGAGCCGTCGCCGTCCAGGAGATCGCCCTCGCCGCGGGCGCCGGGAACGTCCTCACCCCGCCCGACCGTTTCATGCTCAACGAGGCCGGCGCCCTCATGGCCCGCTTCGCCCGCGCCAGCGACTTCCCGCTGACCGTCCCCCTCGACCGGGCAGGGAACGTCAGCATCATCGGCGAGCGCGAGGGCGTCCTGCGCGTCGCCCGCGCCCTCCTCGCGCACACCGCCGCCTTGCACGCCCCCGACGACGTGGCCATCGCCCTCGGCGTGCCCGGGGAGCGGCTGGCGGACTGGGAGTGGGCCAAGTGGCTGCCGCACGTCCTCGACCAGCAGGAACAGGACGGGCCCGTCGCCGCCCGCCGGATCGCCCCCAGCCTGCCCCAGCTCGCCGCCGGGGTCCTCGCGCCCGACCTGCGCCGCAGGGCCTCGTACGCGGCGGAGGTGCGGCGCGGCCTGTCCGACAAGGGCGCGCTGCGGCTCGCCGGCCGGCTGCTCGTCGTCAGCGACGAGTACGGGGAGAACGCCGTCGAACTGCCCCGCCCCGACTCGGCGGTGGGCCTGGCCGACATGAACACCACGGTCCTGCATCTCCTCGCCGAGCAGGTCCACGAGCCCGACGAGGTGGCGGTACGGATCACCGTCGGCGGCCCCGACGGCAGCCACGTCACCGTCCGCGACCTGCGCACCCCGCAGGCCCCCGCCGCCGAGGGCCTCACCGACGCCCTCGGCCCGGCCACCGCCGAGGGCCTGGCCCGGATGCTCGCCCCGCTGCGGCTGTCCGCGGAGTCCGTCGCCGAGGGCACGCCCGTCTCCGGGCCTGTGGACTTCATGGGCCTGCTCGGGATCGACGATCCCGCCCGGATCGACGTGGACCGGCTGTGGGCGCCGCGCGGCGAGAGGGACTTCCTGCGCGTGCCGATCGGCATCGACGACCGCCACGGCCCGGTCCTCCTCGACCTGAAGGAGTCCTCGCAGCTCGGCATGGGCCCGCACGGCCTGTGCGTCGGCGCGACCGGCTCCGGCAAGAGCGAGCTGCTGCGCACCCTCGTCCTCGCCCTGGTCACCACCCACGCCCCCGAGGACCTCGCGATGGTCCTCGTCGACTACAAGGGCGGCGCCACCTTCGCCCCCTTCGCGAAGCTCCCGCACGTCGCCGGCGTCATCACCAACCTGGAGAACCAGGCCGGGCTGGTCGAACGCGTCCACACCAGCCTCGCCGGCGAGGTCAAGCGCCGCCAGCAGGTCCTCAAGGACGCCGGGAACGTCGCCGACATCGGCCACTACGCCGTCCTGCGCGCCGAGAGGCCCGAACTGGAGCCGCTGCCGCACCTGTTCGTCGTCATCGACGAGTTCGGCGAACTGCTCACCGCCAAGCCCGACTTCATCGACCTGTTCCTGTCCATCGGCCGGATCGGCCGCTCCATCGGCGTGCACCTGCTGCTCTCCAGCCAGCGCATCGAGGGCGGCAAGCTCAAGGGCCTGGACACCTACCTGTCCTACCGGCTCGGCCTGCGCACCTTCTCCGCCGACGAGTCCCGCACCGTCCTCGACACCACCGACGCCTTCCTGCTGCCGCCGCTGCCCGGCTTCGGCTACCTCAAGGTGGACACCTCCACCTACACCCGGTTCAAGGCCGGTTACGTCTCCGGGCGCTACCGGGGCCCGGCCGCCGGGCCCGACGACGCCGAGCAGGGGCCGCTGGCCCTTCCGTACCCGACGTTCAACACCCTCCAGGACGCGGGCGCTCCGGCCGAGCCCGCCGAGGACAAGCCCACCGCGACCGCCCGGGAGACCGGGCCCAGCGTGCTCTCCGTCATCGTGGACCAGCTCGCCGGCGCGGCCCCGCCCGTGCGCCGGATCTGGCTGCCGCCGCTGCCCGACGCGGTGCCCCTCGACGCCGCCGCCGGACCGCTGTCGGTCACCGAGCACGGGCTGCGGCTCGGTCCCGGGGGCACCGGCCCCCTCGACAAGCCGCGCCGCGCCCCGCTGCGGGTACCGCTCGGCGTCCTGGACGACCCGGCCCGGCAGTGGCGCGGCCCGTGGGAGCTGGACCTGACCGTCGCCGGCGGGCACACCGCCGTCACCGGCGGTCCCCAGTCCGGCAAGACCACCCTGCTGCGCACCCTCGCCCTCTCCCTGGCCCTGACCCACACCCCGCAGGAGGTGGCCGTCTACGGCCTCGACCTGGCCGGAGGCGGTCTCGCCGCCCTCGCCGGGCTCCCGCACGTCGGCGGCATCGCCGGGCGGGCCGACCGGGAGCGGGCCGCCCGCACCGTCGCCGAGGTACGGGCCATGCTGGCCCAGCGCGAGTACCTCTTCCGCGAGCACTCCATCGACTCCGTCGACCAGCTGCGGGCCCTGCGCGCCCAGGGCCGGCTGCCCGAGCTGCGCTCCACCGACATCGTCCTGCTCATCGACGGCTACGGCGCCCTGCGCGAGGACTTCGACGCCCTCGACGACGCCGTCACCGACCTGCTCAAGCGCGGCGGCGGCTACGGCATCCACGTCGTCGCCGGGATGCTGCGCTGGAACGACGTCCGCATCGCCAACCAGTCCCTCTTCGGCGGCCGCGTCGAACTGCGCCTGGGCGACCCCTCGGACTCCGCCATCGACCGCAAGCTGTCCGAGACCATCTCCCCGGACACCCCGGGCCGGGTGCTGACCGACGGCAAGCTCTTCGCGCAGACCGCCCTGCCGCGCATCGACTCCCGCGAGGGCACCACCGACCTGGCCGCCGCGCTGGAGGAGGCCGCCGCCACCATCAGCGCCACCTGGCACGGCGAACTCGCCTCCCCCGTAAGGGTCCTGCCTTCCCGGCTGCCCGCCGACCGGCTGCCCTCCGCCGACGAGGAACCGCGCCGGATCCCCGTCGGCGTGGACCAGGACGTCCTCGCGCCGGTGCTCCTCGACCTGTTCGGCCAGGACCAGCACCTGCTGATCCTCGGCGACAACGAGTGCGGCAAGACCAACCTGCTGTCCCTCGTCGCCCGCCAGCTCATCGCCCGCTACGGCGAGGACGAACTGGTCTTCGCCGTCTACGACCCCCGGCGCGGACTGCGCGGGGTGGTCCCCGAGCCCTACCGGGGCGGCTACGCGCACAACGCGAAGATCGCCGCCGCGCTGTCGGCCGGGATCGCCAAGGAGCTCGACAAGCGGCTCCCCGAGGACGGCATCGACCCCGACGCCGAACCCGGGGAGGGCCCCGGCTTCGCCGGACCGCGCATCGTGGTCCTCGTCGACGACTACGACATCCTCACCACCGCCGGGCAGCAGCCGCTCCAGGCGTTCGTGCCCTACCTGCCGTCCGCCCAGGACATCGGGCTGCACTTCGTCATCGCCCGCCGCGTCGCCGGCGCCTCCCGCGCCCTGTACGAGCCGCTGCTGACCACCCTGCGCGAATCGGGCACCACCGCGCTCGTCATGGACGGCGAGCGCTCCGAGGGCCAGCTGTTCCCGCAGTTGTACGCCAGCGCCCAGCCGCCCGGCCGGGGCACGCTGGTGCGGCGCGGCCGCCCGCACCAGGTCGTCCAGACCGCCCTCGCCGCCCCGCCGAGCCAGGAAGCGCCCTGACACCGTGACCAAGGACGTCATCGCCCTCACCCCGAAGATGCCCGACGCCGCCGCCCTGCTGGTGGCCCTCGCGGCGGGCGGCGCCGGACTGGACGCCGCCACCGCCGGGGACGGGGCCGTCATCCAGCTGCTCGGCGCGGGCGGCCGGCCCCTGGTGTCGGTGGAGGCGCCGGTGCTCGTCCAGGTGCCGGGCGAGGCGCAGCGGCTCCTCGGGACCCCGTCCGGCACGCCCGTCTGGTGGACGGAGACCCGCGCCTCCACAGCCGTGCCCGAGGCGGCGGAGCTGGCCGGGGCGGTGGCCGGGCGGCTGGCCGAGGTGCTCGGCGGGGCGGTGTGGCCCGAGGGCGCGGGCCGGGTGGCGCCCGTGCCGGTGGGCTCCGAGGCCGCGGCGGCGCCCGCGCCCGTCGGAGCGCTGCCCACCGTGGACGTGGTCACCGAGTCCACCGCCGTCGTCCTCGCGGACCGGCCGGTGGTCCCGCTGACGGCCTGGCTGTCGGACGTCCTGCGCACCACGGCCGCCTTCGGCGCGGCCCTGCACATCGTCACCCCCGCCCACTGCCGGCTCAGCCTGCCGCTGCGCACCGTGCTGACCGGCGCCCCGAACCGGTGGGTGGTCCAGGACCCCGAGTGCGGCTACTACGACGGCCTCTCCGGAGCCGTACTCGCCTGGCAGGACGGCACCTTCGCCCCGGCCCGCGACGGCCGGGGCCAGGCCCGGCTCGCCGGGGCGTTCCGGCGGCCCGCCGCCGGCGCGGGGGAGCGGCGGCTGACCGTACAGCTGCGCACGGAGCACCCCGCCGAGGCGGACACCCTGCTCGGCGGGGCGCTGGAGACGGCCTGGCGGATCCTCACCGGCGCCGGTCCGGCCGGCTGGGGCACCGCCGAGCCCGTCAACCTGCCCTGGTCGCCGCGCCAGTTCACCGAGCTCGCGCGGGGCCGGATGCCCGAGCCCACCCTCGTCACCGCCGTCGGCCGGCCCGAGCGGCCCGCGCTGGCCACCGTCCGGGTGACGCGCACGGCGAAGGGGGTCGAGGAGGACGCCACCCTGTGCCTGGGGTACGGGCCGTCCGAGGAGGTGCCGCTCGGCGCGCTGGAGGAGCTCGCGGAGGCCCTCGTATCGGGGCACGGCCTGGTCAGCATGCTCGTCTCGCTGGGCCCCGGGCGGCGGGACCTGAGCCTGACCCCGCGCTTCGCCGCCCCCGCCGTCCCGGTGTCCTTCACCCTGGGCGCCACGGGCGTCACCGAAGCCACCCTGTCGAAGGCCCGGCGCCCCCCGCTGGCGCTGAAGCCCCTCCAGGTGGGCCCGGAGCGCAGGCCCGGACTGCACTACCCGCTGGGCGACGGCGCCGACCCCGCCGCATGGGAGACCCTCGCCACCCTGATGACCCACCTGCGGACGGCGATCCCCCCGCTGCCGTGAGGCCGGCCGGCTACAGCTGCGGGCCGCTCCCGGCGCGGACCAGGCCCGTCTCGTAGGCCAGGACCACCACCTGCACCCGGTCGCGCAGCCCCAGCTTCGTCAGGATGCGGCCCACGTGCGTCTTGACCGTCGCCTCGGACAGCACCAGCCGGCCCGCGATCTCCCCGTTCGACAGGCCCTGCGCCACCAGCAGCATGACCTCGCGCTCCCGCTCGGTCAGCCGCTCGATCTCCTTGTTCCGCGGCTCCTGCGTGGTCGTCGGCAGCATCGGCGCGAACCGGTCCAGCAGCCGCCGCGTCGTCGACGGCGCCACCACCGCGTCCCCGCTGTGCACCGAGCGGATCGCCGCCAGCAGCTCCGCCGGCGGGACGTCCTTCAGCATGAAGCCGCTCGCGCCCGCCTTCAGCCCGGAGAACGCGTACTCGTCCAGGTCGAAGGTGGTCAGGATGATGACCTTCGGGTGCTCGGCCGGCTCACAGATCCGCCGGGTCGCCTCGACCCCGTCGAGCCGGGGCATCCGTACGTCCATCAGCACCACGTCCACCTTCGTGGCCCGCAGCACCTCCAGCGCCTCCAGGCCGTCCCCCGCCTCGGCGACGACCTCCATGTCCGGCTGGGCGGCGAGCACCATCCGGAAGCCCGTGCGCAGCAGCACCTGATCGTCGACCAGCATCACTCGGATGGACATCAATCACCTTTCTTGAGCGGGAGCAGCGCGCTGATCCGGAAGCCGCCGCCGGGACGCGGGCCCGCGTCCAGGGTGCCTCCGACCATGCCGATGCGTTCCCGCATGCCGATCAGACCGTGACCGGCGCCGTCCGCGCCGCCGTCCTCGTACAACTCGTGTGCGGCGCCCCGCCCGTCGTCCTCGACGAGCAGGCCCAGCCCGTCGTCGAAGTAGACCAGCCGTACGCTCGCCCGCGCGTCCGGGCCGCCGTGCTTGCGCGTGTTCGTCAGCGCCTCCTGCACGATCCGGTACGCGGTCAGCTCCACCCCGCTGGGCAGCCTGCGCGGTGCGCCCTCCACCTCGAAGTCCACCGTCAGCCCGGCCGCCCGCACCTGCTCGACCAGGACCTCGATCTGCTCCACGTCGGGCTGGGGCACGTAGTCCTCGGACTCCTGCGGCTCGCCCGTGCGCAGCACGCCCAGCAGCCGCCGCATCTCCGCGAGCGCCTGCCGGCCCGTCCCGGAGATGGTCTGGAGGGCCTCCTTGGCCTGCTCGGGCGCCACGTCCATGACGTACGCGGCCCCGTCGGCCTGGACCACCATCACCGACACGTTGTGCGCGACGACGTCGTGCAGCTCGCGGGCGATGCGGGCGCGCTCGGCGGCCACCGCCACCTTGGCCTGCGCCTCGCGTTCCTTCTCCAGCCGCTGGTTGCGCTCCACGAGCTGGGCGTAGTAGGCACGGCGGGTGCGCAGCGAGTCGCCCATCACCCAGGCCAGGGCGAAGGGCACCATCATGAACACGACGAACAGGGCCTCCTGGACCGCGCTCGCGTTCTTGTCCACGCCGAACCGCAGGAAGTAGAGCGGGGCGGCCAGCAGCCCACAGCCCAGCGCGGCGCGCGAGACCCAGCGCGGGACGTCACCGGAGGCGGCGACGGTGAAGAGGATCACCAGCATCGCCAGGTCGCAGGTCTGCACGGGCGAGCCGATGGCCAGCTGGACGACGCCCGCCGCCACCGCCAGCCAGAACATCGGGCCCGTCCACTTGCGGCGCAGCGCGAGGACGACGGACAGCGCGGCGACGACGGGCACGGTCGCGAGCCGCAGGGCGAGGCCCGAACCGGTCATCTCGGCGACGTTCAGCATCGAGAACCCGAAGAGGAGGACAGCCCAGAAGCTGTCGACGCCCGTCGGGTGTCTGCGGATGAAGTCGTAGAGGCGCTGCACGTAACCCAGAGTAGGGAAAGGGGATAGGTGCTGGAGTCAACCACAGGAGCGATCCCTGTGACGGGGGAGTACTCCGCAAGGTGGAGGGTGACCTTAACCTGAGCGGGATGAACGCTCAGGGTGGTGTCCGGGACGAGGCAGCGGGTCCTTCCGGGGGGCCGGTGCGGTGGCGGGCGGCCATGGAGGCGGCGCTGTACGGGCCCGGCGGGTTCTACGTGCGCCCCGGCGGGCCGGGGCCCGCGGGGCACTTCCGCACCTCCGTGCACGCCTCGCCCCTGTACGCGGGGGCCGTCGCGCGGCTGCTGGAGCGGGTGGACGCGGCGCTCGGGCATCCGGACCGGCTGGACCTCGTGGACATGGGCGCCGGACGGGGTGAGCTGCTGGCCGGTGTGCTCGCCGCGCTGCCGGAGGCGACGGCCGCGCGGGTGGTCCCGTACGCCGTCGAGCGCGCGGCCGCCCCCGAGGGGCTGGACCCCCGGATCCGGTGGGTGGACGCGCCGCCCGAGGGGAGCACGGGGCTGCTGTTCGCGAACGAGTGGCTGGACAACGTCCCGCTGGACATCGCCGAGGACGGCCGGTACGTCCTGGTGTCCCCCGACGGTACGCAGACCCCCGGCGGCCCGCTGGATCCCGCCGACCGGGCCTGGCTGGAGCGGTGGTGGCCCGGCGGCGAGCGGGAGGGCCGGGCGGAGATCGGGCGGCCCCGTGACGAGGCGTGGGCGGCGGCCGTCGCCACCCTGGAGCGGGGCCTGGCGGTGGCCGTGGACTACGCCCACACCCGCGAGGCCCGCCCCCCGTACGGCACCCTCACCGGCTTCCGCGGCGGGCGCGAGGTCGCACCCGTCCCGGACGGCGGCTGCGACGTCACCGCCCACGTCGCCCTCGACTCCTGCGCGGGACCGGGCGCCGCCCTGCTCACCCAGCGCGCGGCCCTGACCGCCCTCGGCGTCTCGGGCGGCCGCCCCCCGCTGGCCCTGGCCACCACCGACCCGGCCGGCTACGTCCGCGCGCTGGCCTCGGCCGGGGAGGCGGCGGAGCTCACCGCGCGCGGGGGGCTGGGCGACTTCGGCTGGCTGCTCCAGCCGGTCGGGATCCCGGGCGGGATCCTCGGCTAGGCCGTCTCTTCCGGATCTTGTCGGCGCGGGTCAGACAAGATCCGGAAGAGACGGCCCAGGGCCACTCCGTCCCGGTACGGCGGTGGGGCCGGCATCCCCCCGGAACGCCGGCCCCACCGCGGCTCTGACCGCCCGCTCGCGGCTACTCGGCGGCCTCGTGGTCGTGGCCCGGGCGCAGGCCCCCGCCGGTGCCGGAGCCGGTGGTCGGCTTCGAGACGACCGGCTGCGACAGCGGGGCCAGGTCGTAGGCGTAGTGGCCGACCGCGTTCGCGATCACGTCCACGTTGATGTCGAGGGCCTTCTGGTCGATGTTGGTGATGTCGTCACCCTTGCCGTGGTAGTTCACGTCGTAGGCGACACCCGCCTGACCGCCGAACTTCGCGGCCTGCTCCGGCGTCTTGATGCCCTCGGCGCCCGTGTCCGTACCGCCCGACGGGATACCCGCCTCGATGAACGGGCCGTAGTCCGAGCGGCCGGTGAAGTCGCTGCCCTCGTGCGGGATCTTCTGCGCGTCGAGGAAGTCGGTGATCTGCTTCTCCAGCTGCGCCGAGCCCTCCGGGCCGGGGCCGGAGCCGACCTTGTCGGAGTCGTCGCCGTCGTAGACGAAGTAGGCGGCGTTGGGCGAGGCGATCATGTCGAAGTTCAGGTACAGCTTGATCTGCTTCTTCTGCTCCGGCGTCAGCGAGGCCACGTACGCCTCGGAGCCGAGCAGGCCGTACTCCTCCGCCGACCACCAGGCGAACTTGACCTTGTTCTTGACCTTCTTCTGCTCGCTCGCGAGGCGCTGCGCGACCTGGAGGATGCCCGCCGAGCCGGAGCCGTTGTCGTTGATGCCCGGGCCGGCGGCGACGGAGTCCAGGTGGGCGCCGAGGAAGACGGTGTTGTCCGGGTCGCCGCCCTTGGTCTCCGCGATCACGTTGTACGTCTTGCGGTTCTCGCGGAACTGGCGGACGTCGAGGGTGACCTCCACCGGTCCGGCGGCGGCCTCGGCGGCCAGCTTCTCGCCGTCGGCCTGGCTGATGCCGCCGGTGGGGATCTTGCCCGCGTTCGGGTCGCCGAGGGTGCCGTTGAGGGCGCCGGCGGTGTTGTTGTAGATGACCGCGCCGACCGCGCCGGCTGCCGCCGCGTTCGCCTGCTTCACGGCGAAGGTGCAGCCGCCGCGCCGGACCAGGGCGATCTTCCCGGTGAAGGCGCCGGAGGCGAAGTCGGCGGCGTCGCAGCCCGTGGAGCCGTCCGCGTCGACCGGTACGACCGCGACCGGGGCGGTGACCCCGCCCTCCGGGCCGCTCGCCGTGTACGTCATCAGCTTCAGCGGGATGTCGCGGCCGCCCGCGCCGTTGACCTTCAGCGTCTCGGCGATGGTCTCGACGTAGACGAAGTCGAACTCGTTGCGCGTGACCTCGTAACCGGCGGCCTTCAGTACGCCTTCGACGTACTTGGCGGACTGCTCGTGGCCCTTCGAACCCGCCACGCGGGTGCCGTGGTTGTAGTCGGCGATGGACTGGAGGACCTTCAGGTGGTTGAAGGCGCCCTTGCCGGTCGCCTCCTTGACCAGCTTCCTGGCCAGGGCGTCACCCCGGGCGGCGTCGCTCTGCGGGCTCGACGCGCCGGCCGGGCCGGCGAGGAGCAGCGGGGAGACCAGGGCGGCCGCTGCCAGGGCGGCGGTGGCGGCGGCTATACGGCGAGAAGGCATGAAGGTCCTTTCACGGCAGGGAGCGCAGGGAGTGACGACTGCGGGGCGAGCGGTGGGGGCACGGTAGGCAGCAACGGGCCGTCGCCGCCAGGGGTTTCACTGCTACCGGTTCGTGAAATCCGGATACCGGTATGTCCGCGCCGACGGCGGACGGCGAAATCCGGCCACTGTCCGGAGGGCGGAACCGCGCCCGCGCGGGGCGGTCAGCGGAGGATGCCCTCGATGAGGTCGGGGCCTATGCGGGCCACCACCGACAGGTCCAGCTGGTGCTGCACGTAGCGCCCCTGACGGCGCGTGTGTATCAGCCCCGCCTTCTTCAGGACGGACAGGTGCCGGGAGACCTCCGGTGCGGACGTCCCGTACACCCGGGCCAGTTCGCTCGTCGTGTACGGGGCCCGCGCCAGGCTGCGGCACAGCAGCATCCGCATGGGGTGCGCCAGCGCCTCCATCCGGCGCTGCACCAGCTCCACTGAGGGCGGCTCCGAGGCCAGTTCGGGGGACTCCAGCGGGTAGTGGACCACCGGCATCCAGCCGGGCGCGTGCAGCACGAGGAGGTGCGGCCAGCCGAAGTTCGTCGGGATGAACAGCAGGCCCGGCCCGACCTCCGGATCGGTGGCGGTGGCCCGGCCGGTGATCATCTTGTCGGCGCTGATGGTGGTGTGCTCCTCGTCCACGCTCAGCGCCGAGGACACCTCCTTCAGCACCGCCGCGAGCCCCCGGTGGCGCAGCACCTCCGTCTTGTGCCGGACGTCCGCCGCCTGGCGCGGCTCGATCCGCCGCCAGGTCTCGGCGAAGAAGGCCGCGTCGCAGTCCTCCAGCAGCCGCCGCAGCCAGACCCGCACGGTGCCGGGGTCGTCCAGCAGCCGCCGGGTGAACTCCAGCCGCCCGGGACCCCGCGCGGCCGCCGTCTCCAGCGCCTTGGCCCGGGCGGTGGCGTCGGTCAGCGGGGACGGGCCGCCGCCCTCGTTGTAGAGGGCCAGCCAGCAGTGCTCCAGCGCGGCCATCACGAACCGCTCGTCGTCCATCCGGTCGAGGACGTCCAGCTCCTCGCCCAGGGTCGCCCCGGGACGGCCGCTGCCGCCGGGCACGCCGGCGAAGGCCATGAAGATGTCGGAGAAAGAACTCCGCCACATGAAGTCGGCCTCCAGGAGCCGCTCGGCCAAGCACGGGTCGAGCGCGGCTCTGGTGGTCCTCGTCCAGGACTGCAGCGCGGGGTGGTGGGCGGGCTGCGAGAGCGCGTGCAGCGTCATGCAGAGCTCGGCGAGCGGCGAGGGCGCGAAGGCGATCCGCTCCAGAGGGAGCCCGGCGATGTCGATGGTCACGCTCATCGCCCCATTCTGTCCGGCGCCGCCCCCGCCCGGAGCCCCGGGGTGCGGCCGGGGGCCGCCCTCGTCCCACCGCCGTACGGGGGCTGCGCCGCAGGTGGGAGGGGTCGATTGACGGCCGGCGTCAATCGGCGGGCGGACTGCGGCCGACGGGGTGAGGGTGGAGGGATGACCGCCATCGAGCAGTACCTCATCGACACCTACCGCGCGGCCCAGCACGGCGAGCCGCCACCCCCGCCCCCGGGCCGCGACGACCTGGCCACCCTGCGCGCCCTGCGCACGGCGGCGCAGTTCGAAGCCGCCGTCGAGGGCGCCCCAACCACCCACCCCTGGCGCCACGCCCTGAGCCGCTTCCTGCACCGCGAGCGGTGGTGCTGAGGGGGGGCTGGGGCTGGGGCTGCTGTACGCGCTGTGCCCGTGGGTGTACGGGCCCGCTGTGCGCGCTGTGCCCGTGGGTGTACGGGGCGCGGGCCCGCTATCTCCCCCCCGGGCCACCTCGGCGCCTGCCCACCCGGTTCCCCGGGTGCGGGGCGGTGGTGCGGGGGGCGGGATCCCGTCGGGCGGGACTGGGCGGCCGGGCGGCACTGGTGGGGTCGGTGGCCCGGCGGGCCGGTCTCAGAGAAGCCCTGGGGGT
>NZ_JBEYJJ010000032.1:0-8817 GCF_040636215.1 Streptomyces sp. NPDC006687
GAGGCTGATCTCAGCCTCGCCGGCGATTGAGGCGCGGGGGTCTGGGGGCGGAGCCCCCAGGAAACGGTGAAAGGGCGGGTGGGGGACCAGCTCCGCGCAGCGGCACCGCCCCCCCGGCCCCGCCCCTCCGGCGCGGCTAGGGCTGCGGGGGGTCCTCTCCCGGCTCCTCCGGCCGCTCCGGCTCCGGCGACGCCGCCGGCGGTTCCTCCGCGGGGGAGTCCTTCCGCTTCGCCCCCCGCCCCAGCCCTCCGGAGATGTCCCGCAGGTACGACCCGTCCCCCGGCTCGGCCCCGGCGCCGGCCCCGGCCGAAGGGTCCCGCCGCCGCAGGTACCGCTCGAACTCCCGGGCAATCGCGTCCCCCGACGCCTCCGGCAGGTCGGCCGTGTCCCGCGCCTCCTCCAGCGTCTGCACGTACTCCGCCACCTCGCTGTCCTCGGCGGCCAGTTGGTCCACCCCCAGCTGCCAGGCCCGCGCGTCCTCCGGCAGTTCCCCGAGCGGGATCCGGATGTCGATCAGGTCCTCCAGCCGGTTCAGCAGCGCCAGGGTCGCCTTCGGGTTCGGCGGCTGCGACACGTAGTGCGGCACCGCCGCCCACAGCGACACCGCCGGGACCCCCGCATGCGTGCACGCCTCCTGGAGCACGCCCACGATGCCCGTCGGGCCCTCGTACTTGGTCTCCTCCAGCTCCATGGTCCGTGCCAGGTCCGGGTCCGAGGTCACCCCGCTGACCGGCACCGGCCGGGTGTGCGGGGTGTCCCCGAGGAGGGCGCCGAGGATGACGACCATCTCCACCCCCAGCTCGTGCGCGAAGCCGAGCAGCTCGTTGCAGAACGACCGCCACCGCATGGACGGTTCGATGCCCCGCACCAGCACCAGGTCACGCGGTTTCGCGCCGCCGATCCGGACCACCGACAACCGTGTCGTCGGCCAGGTGATCTTCCTGACCCCGTTCTCCAGGAACACCGTCGGCCGGTTGACCTGGAAGTCGTAGTAGTCCTCGGCGTCGAGCGCCGCGAAGACCTCGCCCTTCCACTCCCGGTCCAGGTGCGCCACCGCACCGGAGGCGGCGTCACCCGCGTCGTTCCAGCCCTCGAACGCGGCCACCATGACCGGGTCGATCAGCTCGGGCACGCCCTCAAGCTCGATCACCCAGGTCTCCTTCCGAAGTTCCTCGTGTACGGGGGAAAGCCTAAGCCTTGTGGGGTGGGCCGCCACAGCCCACGACAGAGGGGCGGTTCCCCTCGGAACCGCCCCTCTTCCCCACCTGCCCAGGAGCTATGCCTTGCGGGCCAGCATCTCCTCGACGCGGGCCCGTACGGACGCGTCGTCCAGACCGCGGATCGTCAGCGTGGTGCGCCGGCGCAGCACGTCGTCCGCCGTCTCGGCCCACTCGTGGTCACGGGCGTAGGCGACCTGCGCCCAGATCTCCGGGCCGTCCGGGTGGATGCGCTCGGCCAGCGCCGCGTCCTCGTTCGCCAGGCGGGCGATGTCGAAGGCCAGGCTGCCGTAATGGGAGGCCAGGTGGCGGGCGGTCAGCGGGTCCATCCGGGAGCCGGGCTCGCGGTCCACCAGCAGGCGGTGCGCGACGGCGTTCGGGTTGGCGACACCGGGCAGCGGGACCCGGCGTACGAGGGACTTCACCGGCTCCATGTCCTCGGTCAGCGGGCTGCCCGGGAGCTTGGCGAGCTTGTCCATGACCACGCGGCCGATGTGGCGGTACGTGGTCCACTTGCCGCCGGCCACCGACAGCATCCCGCCCGCGCCCTCGGTGACGACGGTCTCGCGCTTGGCCTGGGAGACGTCGCCCGGGCCGCCCGGCAGCACCCGCAGGCCGGCGAAGGCGTACGTCATCAGGGAGCGGTCCAGGTCGGCGTCCTTGATGGAGAACGCGGCCTCGTCGAGGATCTGCTGGATGTCGGCCTCGGTGGCGCTGACGTCCGCCGGGTCGCCCTCGTACTGGGTGTCGGTGGTGCCCAGCAGCAGCTGGTCCTCCCACGGCAGGGCGAAGGTGATGCGGTACTTGTCGATCGGGGTGGCCATGGCGGCCTTCCACGGCGACTTGCGCTTCATGACGATGTGCGCGCCCTTGGAGAGGCGGATCGACGGCAGCGCGTGCTTGTCTTCCAGTCGCCGCAGGTGGTCCACCCACGGGCCGGTGGCGTTGAGCACGACGCGCGCGTCGACGCCGAACTCGGTGCCGTCCAGGCGGTCCTTGAGCTCGGCACCGGAGACCCGGCCGCGCGTCATGCGCAGGCCGGTGACCTCGGCGTGGTTGAGGACGACCGCACCCGACTCGACGGCCGCGCGGACCGTCATGACGGCCACGCGGGAGTCGTTCATCTGGTGGTCGTAGTAGACCGCGACGGCCTTGAGGTTGTCGGTCTTCAGACCGGGGTTGTCGGCGACGGCACGGGCCGGGGATATGACCTTGCCCATGCCGTCGCCGAAGGCCGAGAGGGCGGAGTAGGCGAAGACGCCCGCGCCCAGCTTGGCCGCACCCACCGGGCCGCCCTTGTAGACCGGCAGGTAGAAGGTGAGCGGGTTGACCAGGTGCGGGGCCACGTCCTTGGCCAGCACCCGCCGCTCGTGGTGGTTCTCGGCCACCAGCTTGACCGCGCCGGTCTGCAGGTAGCGCAGGCCGCCGTGGACGAGCTTGGAGGAGGCGGAGGACGTGGCGCCGGCGAAGTCGCCGGCGTCCACCATGGCCACCCGCAGGCCCGACTGCGCGGCGTGCCAGGCCACCGAGGTGCCCAGGATTCCACCGCCGATGACCAGCAGGTCGTACGTGGCCTTCGACAGCTGCTCACGGGTCTCGGCGCGGCTGGCGTTCGTGCCGGCGGTCGGGTGCGTGCCCAGTGCGGGGACGCTCTGCAGGGTGCTCATGTCTCTTCAGCTCCTCGTCATTTCGACAGCTGGTGCGGTCAGCCGGCGTTCTCGTCGTCGATCCAGCCCATGGACCGCTCGACGGCCTTGAGCCAGTTCTTGTACTCGCGGTCCCGCTGCTCGGCGGGCATTCGCGGGGTCCACTCCGCCGCGCGGCGCCAGTTGGCGCGCAGGGCGTCGGTGTCGGGCCAGAAGCCGACGGCCAGGCCGGCGGCGTAGGCGGCGCCGAGGCAGGTGGTCTCGGCGACCATCGGACGGACCACGGGGGCGTCCAGGAAGTCCGAGAGCGTCTGCATCAGCAGGTTGTTGGAGGTCATACCACCGTCGACCTTGAGGGCGGCCAGCTCGACGCCGGAGTCCTTGGTCATGGCGTCGGTGATCTCGCGGGTCTGCCAGGCGGTGGCCTCCAGGACGGCACGGGCGATGTGCGCCTTGGTGACGTACCGGGTGAGGCCGGCGATCACACCGCGGGCGTCGGAGCGCCAGTACGGGGCGAACAGGCCGGAGAAGGCAGGCACGAAGTAGGCGCCGCCGTTGTCCTCGACGGAGGAGGCCAGGGTCTCGATCTCGGCGGCGGACTTGATCAGGCCCATCTGGTCGCGCATCCACTGGACGAGCGAGCCGGTGACGGCGATGGAGCCCTCCAGGGCGTAGACCGGCTTCTGGTCGCCGATCTGGTAGCCGACCGTGGTCAGCAGGCCGCTGTAGGAGTTGATGATCTTGTCGCCGGTGTTCATCAGCATGAACGTTCCGGTGCCGTACGTGGACTTGGCCTCGCCCTCGGCGAAGCAGGTCTGGCCGAAGAGGGCGGCCTGCTGGTCGCCGAGCGCCGAGGCGACCGGGACACCGGCGAGGACGCCGTCCTTGACGTGGCCGTAGACCTCGGCGGAGGACCTGATCTCCGGGAGGACGTTCATCGGGACGCCCATGGACTCGGCGATCTTCTCGTCCCAGGCCAGGGTGTGCAGGTTCATCAGCATGGTGCGCGAGGCGTTGGTGACGTCCGTGACGTGCACACCGCCCTGGGCGCCACCGGTGAGGTTCCAGATGACCCAGGAGTCCATGGTGCCGAAGAGGATGTCCCCGGCCTCGGCGCGCTCGCGCAGGCCCTCGACGTTGTCGAGCATCCAGCGGATCTTCGGGCCCGCGAAGTAGCTGGCGAGCGGCAGGCCCGTCTCGCGGCGGAAGCGGTCCTGGCCGACGTTGCGGCCGAGCTCCTTGCACAGGGTGTCGGTGCGGGTGTCCTGCCAGACCAGCGCGTTGTGCACCGGCTCGCCGGTGTGCCGGTCCCACAGGAGCGTGGTCTCGCGCTGGTTGGTGATGCCGACGGCCTTGACGTCGGCCGCCGTGATCTCCGCCTTGGCGATGGCCCCGGCGACGACCTCCTGGACGTTGGTCCAGATCTCGGCGGCGTCGTGCTCGACCCAGCCCGGCTTCGGGAAGATCTGCTCGTGCTCCTTCTGGTCGACGGCGACGATGCGGCCGTCGCGGTCGAAGACGATGCAGCGGGAGGAGGTGGTGCCCTGGTCGATCGCGGCGATGAACGGGCCGGTGCTGCTGGTCATGGTGGCTGCTCCTGGCAGGTCTGTGTGAGTAGGCGGAATCAGGAGGACGGTGCGGTTCTTACGAGCGCGGCCGAAGCTGATCAGGCGAACGCGAGGTTGTACAGACCGCCGGCGAGCGCGGCACCGACGAGCGGGCCGGCCACCGGGATCCAGGAGTAGCCCCAGTCCGATCCGCCCTTGTTGGGCAGCGGGAGCAGGGCGTGGACTATGCGGGGGCCGAGGTCGCGGACCGGGTTGATGGCGTAGCCGGTCGGACCGCCGAGGGAGAGGCCGATGCCGACCACGACGAAGGAGGTGATCAGGACGCCGATGACGCCGAGGCCCTTGCCGTCGTCCTGGAGACCCTGGGTCAGGATCGCGATCACGAGGACGAAGGTGCCGATGATCTCCGTGGCGAGGTTCTGGACCACGTTCCGGATCTCGGGGCCGGTGGAGAATATGCCGAGCACCGGGCCGGCGACGTCGTGCGGGTGCGGGTCCTCGGGGCCGAGCTTGGCGTCCTTGATGTTCTCCGGGTCCGCCAGGTGCGCGCGGAACTGGCCGTAGTAGGTGATCCACATCAGGACCGCGCCGATCATGGCGCCGAGCAGCTGGCCGGCCAGGTAGACCGGGACGTCGCCCCATTCGCCGGTCTTGACGGCTATGCCGAGGGTGACCGCCGGGTTGAGGTGCGCGCCGGAGAGCGGCGCGGAGACGTAGGCGGCGATCAGGACGGCGAAGCCCCACCCGAAGGTGATCGCGAGCCAGCCCGCGCCACGGGCCTTGGAGCTCTTGAGCGTGAGGGCGGCGCACACGCCGCCGCCGAGCAGAGTGAGCAGGGCGGTACCGATGGTCTCGCCGATGAAGATGTCGGAGCTGGACACCCGCGACTCCTTTGTCTTACGTCCAGGGGTGGGCGGTTACCGGGTCCCTCCGGTGTTCCGCACACTCGGTGAGTGCTTCACCGGTCCATGGCCTCGCCCTAGCCTAACGCGTATTGCCGGTAGGTGTTCGACAATGCCGACCGATGAACGGCAGTTTTCCGCCTGGGTTCAGAAGGCGTCAAGGGCTGACCAGGTCAAAGAACCGGATCGTTACCACTCGGTACGATCGCCCAAAACCGGCCAGTAGCCGGTCCTGAAACGAAGAGGTCCACCCGAATGGCGCGGGACGCGGCCAAGGGGTGGACCGAAGGGGTGGCGAAAGGCCGCCGGCGGGTACCGGAGGGCTCAGGTCAAGCTCAGAACCGGCCGGCTCCGAGGTCGCGTGAAACCGACCGCGCGCAGTCCCGTACGGAGGCCACCAGGGCCGGGTGCGGCTCCCCGGACTCCCCGCAGACCCGCTCCACGGCGCCCGCGACGGCCACCGCGCCCACCGGCATCCGCCGCCGGTCGTGGATGGGCGCCGCGACCGAGGCGATGCCCTCCCAGGTCTCCTCGACGTCGGCCGCCCAGCCGCGCGCCCGGGTCAGCTCCAGGATCTCCTCGAAACCCGCCGGGTCGGTCACCGTCCGCGGCGTGAACGCCGCCCGCTCCCCGTCCAGGGCCTCGGTGTGCGCGACGGGGTCATAGGCGGAGAGCACCTTGCCGAGGGCCGTGGAGTGCAGCGGCTGCATGGCCCCCACCTCCAGCACCTGGCGGCTGTCGTCCGGCCGGAACACGTGGTGCATGATCAGCACCCCGCTCTTGTGCAGCACCCCCACGTACACGCTCTCGCCGCTCGCCCGCGCCAGATCGTCCGTCCACACCAGCGCCCGGGCGCGCAGCTCGTGCACGTCCAGGTAGCTGTTGCCCAGCCGCAGCAGCTCCGCGCCCAGCTGGTAGCGCCCCGAGGCCGGGTCCTGCTCCACGAAGCCCTCGGCCTGGAGGGTGCGCAGGATCCCGTGCGCCGTGCCCTTGGCCAGGCCCAGGGAGGACGCCACGTCCGACAGGCCCAGCCGGCGCTCCCCGCCGGCCAGGAGCCGCAGCATCGCAGCTGCTCGTTCGAGCGACTGGATGTTCCGTGCCATCGCGCAGCCTCCTGCTGACGTAGTTCGACCATGCCGAACACTATCGGTCGATGCCGACCTGGTGCATGGTTGGGGGTTTACCCGGTGTGCCGCCGACCTGCACACCCGTCCGTGCGACTCCCGCGCACAGAATGCAGTCCGCCACGTGGGACGCCCTCACCGGGGCGGGCCCCGCGCGGTTACCCTGACCG
Organism: Streptomyces sp. NPDC006687; assembly: GCF_040636215.1. Classification (NCBI taxonomy): domain Bacteria; kingdom Bacillati; phylum Actinomycetota; class Actinomycetes; order Kitasatosporales; family Streptomycetaceae; genus Streptomyces; species Streptomyces sp. NPDC006687. The sequence continues at coordinate 6,628 of NZ_JBEYJJ010000032.1, forward strand.
CGTGCGCCCCTGACACAGCGGGGGCGCAAAGCCGACAGCCGTCGCATCCCAGGGAGCTCAACCATGGCCTCGTTGCCGAACCCGCCCGCTGACACCCAGACCCGGGCCGATGCCCTCCGAGAGGCGCTCGCCACCCGTGTGGTGGTCGCCGACGGAGCCATGGGAACCATGCTCCAGGCCCAGGACCCCACCCTGGAAGACTTCCAGCAGCTGGAGGGCTGCAACGAGGTCCTGAACGTCACCCGCCCCGACATCGTCCGCTCGGTCCACGAGGCGTACTTCTCGGTGGGCGTGGACTGCGTCGAGACCAACACCTTCGGCGCGAACTACGCGGCCCTCGCCGAGTACGACATCCCCGAACGCAACTTCGAGCTCTCCGAGGCCGGCGCCCGCATCGCCCGCGAGGTCGCGGACGAGTTCACCGCCTCCACCGGCGCCCAGCGCTGGGTCCTCGGCTCCATGGGCCCGGGCACCAAGCTCCCGACCCTCGGCCACATCACCTACGCGCAGATCCGCGACGCGTACCAGATCAACGCCGAGGGCCTGATCTCCGGCGGCGCCGACGCCCTCCTCGTCGAGACCACCCAGGACCTCCTCCAGACCAAGTCCTCCATCATCGGCGCCCGCCGCGCCATGGAGGCCCTCGGTATCAGCGTCCCGCTGATCTGCTCCGTCACCGTCGAGACCACCGGCACGATGCTGCTGGGCTCGGAGATCGGTGCGGCGCTGACGGCGCTGGAGCCCCTCGGTATCGACATGATCGGTCTGAACTGTGCGACGGGTCCGGCGGAGATGAGCGAGCACCTGCGCTATCTGGCGCGGAACGCGCGTATTCCGCTGTCGTGCATGCCGAACGCGGGCCTGCCGGTGCTGACGAAGGACGGGGCGCACTATCCGCTGTCGGCCGCCGAGCTGGCCGACGCGCAGGAGACGTTCGTCCGCGAGTACGGGCTCTCCCTGGTCGGTGGCTGCTGTGGCACGACCCCCGAGCACCTGCGGCAGGTCGTGGAGCGGGTCCGCGGCACGGCGATCGCCGTGCGCACTCCCCAGCCCGAGCCGGGCGCGGCCTCCCTCTACCAGACGGTGTCGTTCCGGCAGGACACCTCGTACATGGCGATCGGTGAGCGGACGAACGCGAACGGGTCGAAGAAGTTCCGTGAGGCGATGCTGGAGGCCCGCTGGGACGACTGTGTGGAGATGGCGCGGGATCAGATCCGTGAGGGCGCGCACATGCTGGACCTGTGCGTGGACTACGTCGGCCGTGACGGCGTGGCCGACATGCAGGAGCTCGCCGGCCGCTTCGCCACGGCCTCCACCTTGCCGATCGTGCTGGACTCGACCGAGGTGCCGGTCATCCAGGCGGGTTTGGAGAAGCTGGGCGGGCGTGCGGTCATCAACTCCGTCAACTACGAGGACGGCGACGGTCCGGAGTCCCGCTTCGCGAAGGTGACCCGCCTCGCGCAGGAGCACGGCGCGGCGCTGATCGCGTTGACGATCGACGAGGAGGGCCAGGCCCGCACCGTCGAGCACAAGGTGGCCATCGCCGAGCGCCTGATCGGGGATTTGACGGTCAACTGGGGGATCCGTGAGTCGGACATCCTCATCGACACCCTCACGTTCACGATCTGTACGGGTCAGGAGGAGTCGCGTAAGGACGGTATCGCCACGATCGAGGCGATCCGTGAGCTCAAGCGGCGCCATCCGGATGTGCAGACCACTCTGGGTCTGTCGAACATCTCCTTCGGTCTGAACCCGGCCGCCCGTGTCCTTTTGAACTCGGTGTTCCTGGACGAGTGTGTGAAGGCGGGTCTGGACTCGGCGATCGTCCACGCCTCGAAGATCCTGCCGATCGCCCGGTTCGATGAGGAGCAGGTCCAGACGGCTCTGGATCTGATCTACGACCGGCGTGAGGGTGACTACGACCCGCTGCAGAAGCTGATGGCGTTGTTCGAGGGCGTCAACACCAAGTCGCTGAAGGCGGGCCGTGCCGAGGAGCTGTTGGCGCTGCCGCTGGACGAGCGGCTTCAGCGTCGGATCATCGACGGTGAGAAGAACGGCCTGGAGGCCGACCTCGATGAGGCTCTCCAGACGCGTCCGGCCCTGGACATCGTCAACGACACCCTTCTGGAGGGGATGAAGGTCGTCGGTGAGCTGTTCGGCTCCGGTCAGATGCAGCTGCCGTTCGTCCTG
>NZ_JBEYJJ010000033.1:0-3232 GCF_040636215.1 Streptomyces sp. NPDC006687
TTCCTTTGTACTGACCCTCTCGGGCTTTCCTCCGGGCTTTCGTTCTGTTCCGAGTCTATCAGATCCTTTCGGGCCCGATTTCCTCGGTGCTTTCCGGGTTCTGCGCTTTCGCGCTTTCCCTTTCCGGCGGTTCCGACTCTATCAGAAGTTTTCCACCGGATTTCCCGGCTTCGGATTCTGGTTCAGAGCTGGATGTGCCCCACGGAATTCAATTCCTTGGATTCTTGGGGGCGGAGAAGATGTTAAACCATCGCTGCCGAACTTGTCCAGTTCGAGGCAACCGTTCGAATCTACCTCCACGCTGCGGATGTGTCAACACCCTTGGCGACGACGAGGAGACTAGCAGCTGAACAGCCGTGTCCGCACATCACGCCGCCGTGGGCAGGGACGCCGTCCGGTCGGCCTCCTCCACGTCGCCCACCTCGCCGGCGCGCGACGCGTGGCGGCCCAGGACGAAGACGTACGCGAGGAACGCGGCCTCGGCGGCGACGCCGATGGAGATGCGGGCCCAGGTCGGGAGGCCGGACGGGGTCACGAAGCCCTCGATCAGGCCCGAGACGAACAGGACCGCCGCCAGGCCGAGGGCCATGCCGAGGGCGGCGCGGCCCTGTTCCGCCAGGGCGGTGCGGCGGGTGCGGGGGCCCGGGTCGATGACCGTCCAGCCCAGGCGCAGGCCGGTGCCGGCGGCGACGAAGACCGCCGTCAGTTCGAGGAGGCCGTGCGGGAGGATCAGGCCCAGGAAGACGTCGAGGCGGCCCGCCGAGGCCATCAGGCCCAGGCCCACCCCGAGGTTGGCCATGTTCAGGAAGAGGATCCAGAGCACCGGGAGACCGAGGAAGGCCCCCAGGACCAGGCAGACCGCGGCTGCCTGCGCGTTGTTCGTCCAGACCTTCGCCGCGAAGGAGGCCGCGGGATGGCTGGAGTAGTACGTCTCGTACTCGCCGCCGGGGCGGGTCAGCTCCTTGAGGTGTTCGGGGGCGGCGACGGCTCCCTGGACCTCGGGGTGGGTGGCTATCCACCAGCCGATGAGTATCCCGAGGGCCGTGGAGAGCAGGGCCGTGGGTATCCACCAGCGGCGGCTGCGGTAGACGGCGGCCGGGAAGCCCGCGGTGAAGAAGCGGGCGGCGTCGCGCCAGCTCGCCCGGCGGGTGCCGGTGACGGTGGAGCGGGCGCGGGCCACGAGCTGGGTGAGGCGGCCGGTGAGCAGCGGGTCGGGGGCGCTCGACTGGATCAGGGAGAGGTGGGTGGCGGTGCGCTGGTAGAGGGCGACGAGTTCGTCGGCCTCCGCTCCGGTGAGCTTGCGGCCGCGGCCGAGGAGCTGTTCCAGGCGGGCCCATTGCGCCTGGTGGGCGGCTACGAAGACGTCGAGGTCCATCCGGTTGTCGCTCCCCTGCCCCTGGCTCCGCCCGATACGGCTGCTGCTCCTGCGGCCAGCTTGGCAGACTGGGGCTCGACAGGGGCGGGTCAGGTCGGTGAAGGGTGCATCCGGTGAGCGGTCTGGTGACGGGGGACGCGGTCGTCCTCGGACTGCGGCCCGCGCGGCTGCCGAGCCGGGCGCTGGCGGCGCTGCTCGACCTGGCCGTGTACTTCACCGCGTACGTGCTGGTGTTCTTCGTGCTGCTCCTGGCGACCGCCGGGCTGGACGAGGCCGCGCAGGCGGCGGTGGCGGTGGCGAGCCTGCTCCTGGTGCTGGTCGGGGTGCCGATCGCGGTGGAGACGCTGAGCCACGGGCGTTCGCTCGGGAAGCTGGCGTGCGGGCTGCGGGTGGTGCGGGAGGACGGCGGGCCGATCCGGTTCCGGCATGCGCTGGTGCGCGGGGCGATGGGGGCCGTGGAGCTGCTGCTGACCTTCGGGGCGGTGGCGTGCGTCGCGTCGCTGGTGTCGGAGCGGGGGCGGCGCGTCGGGGACGTGTTCGCGGGGACGCTCGTGGTCCGGGAGCGGGTGCCGGGGGCCCGGGTGATGCCCGTACCCCCGCCGCCGCCGTGGCTGGCGGGGCGGTTCTCGGGGCTGGACCTGTCGGCGGTGCCGGACGGGCTGTGGCTGGCGATCCGGCAGTACCTGACGCGGATGGGCCAGCTGGACCCGCAGACGGGTGCGGCGATGGCGGCGCGGCTCGCGGACGACGTGGTGGCCCGGACGGGGGCGCCGGCTCCGGCCGGGGTGCCGGCGGCCGCGTTCCTGATGGCCGTGGTGCACGAGCGGCAGTCCCGGGACGCCGCCCGGGCCTTCGTCGGCGGTGCCGTGCCGGGATCGGGGGCCGTGCCGACGGTGCCGTCCGCGCCGGTTCCGCCGGTGGTGGCGCCCGTCCAGCCCGTACAGCCTGTGCCGCCCGTGCAGCCGCCGGCGCCCGAGACCGGGCCGCGTGCGACCGGGTTCGCGCCGCCCGCCTAGTCCTCGAACGCGTCGGTGGGGTCGGCGTCCGTGAAGGTGGACGGCGGGGACTCCAGGTGTTCCAGTTCGATGCCGGGGGCGGAGAGCACCACGTCACCGGCGATGTGGACGGTGTGGACCTCGCCCGTGTCGAGGGCCGTGACCTGGTATTCGTCCACGACGAGCGGGCCGCTGTCGGTCGGGTGCTCGGCGCTGGAGCGCAGGGCCCATGCCTGCTCGACGGTGCGGGGCGCGAGGACCGGGTCGGTGAGGGCGAGGAGGCGGATCCGGGTCGCGGGGGCGCCGGGGGTCAGGCGCAGCAGGCGGGCCGTCGCGATGAGGAAGGCCGGGGAGGTGCCGGTGAAGCCGGGGGCGGCGATGTTGCCCTCGGTGGCCTCGGTGCCGGACGGGTCGGTGCGGACCCAGGTCACCCCGTCGATGGCGGCTCCGCGGACCTGCCAGCTGGAGGCGTGGACCTCCAGGCGGATGGGCCGGCCGAGGGTGTCGACGGCCAGGTCGACGGAGCCGCGGTGGCCGCCGCCGGGGGCGGTGGTCTGGGAGACGTAGCGCCAGCCCGAGGGGCCGGGGGCGCAGTGGAAGTGCTCCTCGCCGAGGGGGGTGTGGTCGTGGGGGTCGTGGAGCGAGTAGCGGCCGCGGGGCATGGGGCGTGGTCCTTGGCTGGCATACGACGGGATACGGGGCAGGCCCCCGGCACGGGTGCCGGGGGCCTGCTTCAGTGTGCGCGGTCCGCGGGGACCGGCAGCGGCATCAGTAGCGGTAGTGGTCGGGCTTGTACGGGCCCTCGACCTTGACGCCGATGTACGCGGCCTGCTCCGGGCGCAGGGTGGTGAGCTTGACGCCG
>NZ_JBEYJJ010000034.1:0-2860 GCF_040636215.1 Streptomyces sp. NPDC006687
CTCAAGGAACGGACGCTTCCTTTGTACTGACCCTCTCGGGCTTTCCTCCGGGCTTTCGTTCTGTTCCGAGTCTATCAGATCCTTTCGGGCCCGATTTCCTCGGTGCTTTCCAGGTCCTTCGCTTTCGCGTTTTCCCTTTCCGGCGGTTCCGACTCTATCAGAAGTTTTCCACCGGATTTCCGGCTTCGACGATCCGAATGAAGAGTCGAGTGCACACCACACGGAATCGGATTCCTCGTGGCCTGCGGGGGGTTGTCGCCGAACTTGTCCAGCTCGAGGCAACTGTTTGACTCTACAGCCGCCCCCCAGAGGTGTCAAAACGAGGTGGCCCCGGCTCTCCTCGCCTGCTACTAGGGTGCGTGCCCGTGGACGCTGCTGAGCTCGACGGCCGGTTCCGGTCGCACTCCCCCTGCATTCCCCCGCACCTGGTCTCCCGGATGTTCGACCTCGGCCATGCCGAGGAGGTCGCGTTCCAGGCCGGCCGGGGCGAGTGGTTCTGCGCGCGGGAGCTGGCGCGTCGGCTCGACGGTCAGGGCCGCCGGGCGGAGGCGTGGGAGGTGATCACTCCCTACGTCGCCACGGGCTGGTGGATGGCGGCCGAGGCCGGAGCCGGACTGCTGGAGGGGTGGGGAAGGGGCGACGAGGCCATCGCCCTGGTCCGCCCCTATGCCGAGAGCGGGGACCGCCCGGCCCTGGCCGTCTTCGCCCGCCTGCTGGCCCGGCACGGCCGGAGCGGGGAGGCGTTCGCCCTGCTCCTCCCCCACGCGGGGGACGAGTTCCTCGCCACCGCCCTGGTCGACGTCGCCGGCGTCGCGGGCCAGGACGAGGAGGCCGCCGCACTGCTGGCCGCCCGTATCGACGCGGCCCACCGCAGTACGGACCCGGCCGGCCCGCGGCCCGGCCTGGCCCCCGCGAACGCCGTGTCCCTGCTGGCCGCGGTCCGCGAACGCCAGGGCCGCATCGACGAGGCGATCGCCCTCCTGCGTCCCGGCGCCGCCGACTCCCCGGACCACGGCCACCAGCAGCTGGCGGATCTCCTGGCCCGCCACGGCCGGACCGAGGAGCTACGGCACTACGCCGGAGAACTCGGGAGCGCCGCTCAGCGTCTCGCCGAGCTCCTGGAGGAACGCGGAGACGTGGAGGGTGCCATCGCCGTCTACCGGAGTCCGCGCGGCTCGCAGGCCCTCCGGCGGTACGAGGCGGTACGCCTCGCGGCCCTCCTGGAGCGGCACGACCGACGGGCGGAGGCGATCGGGGTCCTGCGCTCGCTCGCGGACTCGCCCCCCGCCGGCGCAGAGGACTGGCTGGTCCGTGAGCTGTGCGCCCTGTACGCCGCTCACGGCCGCGCCGAGGACGGACTGGCCTACCTCGATGCCCTCAAGTCCCTTACGGGAGGCGAGGAATGGACCTTCTTCGAGATGCGGCTCCCGCTGCTGGCCGCCTGCGGCCGGCGGGAGAAGGCCATCGCGCTCGTACGGGCCCACCCGGAGGCCGACACCTGGTACGCGGCGACGTCCCTCGCGCAGCTCCTCGCCGACTCCGGCCGCACCGAGGAAGCCGCCGCCGTCCTCGGCGCACACCTCCCGGGCAGTGCCGTCGACCTGGCCGAGCACCTCATCACCCTGGGCCGCGTCAAGGAGGCGGTGTCCGTCCTCCAGGAGCAGCCGCACTGAGCCGGCCGTCTCTCGCCCGGCTCGTTCAGTTGTTGACGTACGTCAGGCTCGTCGCGTCGTAGCGGGCACCCGCGATGTGTTCCTGCGGGGCTGCCGCCTCGATGGCCGCCAGGTCCTCCGCGGTCAGCTCGATGGCGAGAGCCGCGAGGTTCTCTTCCAGGTACTGGCGGCGCCGGGTGCCGGGGATCGGTACGACGTCCTGCCCGCGGTGCTGGACCCAGGCCAGTGCGAGCTGGCCGGTGGTCACGCCCTTGGCGGCGGCCAGTTCCTCCAGCCTGGCGACGATCGCCAGGTTCCGGTCGAGGTTGCCGTCGGCGAACCTCGGCTGCGTACGGCGTACGTCGTTCTCCGCGAGTCCCTCGACCGAGTGGTAGCGGCCGGTGAGGAAGCCCCGCCCGAGCGGGGCGAACGGGACCAGGCCGATGCCGAGCTCGCGGCAGACCGGGACGACCTCGGCCTCCAGGTCCCGCGTCCACAGGGACCACTCGCTCTGCAGCGCCGCGATCGGGTGAACCGCGTGCGCCCGCCGGATCGTTTCGGCGCCGGCTTCCGACAGTCCCAGGTGGCGGACCTTGCCGGCCTGGACCAGCTCGGCCATGGCGCCGACGGTCTCCTCGATCGGCACCTTCGGGTCGACCCGGTGCTGGTAGTAGAGGTCGATGTGGTCGACCCCGAGGCGTCGCAGGGAAGCCTCGCACGCCTGGCGTACGTAGGCGGCGTCGCCCCGGACGACGGGCGGCTCGCCCAGCCGGCTGGCGAAGCCGAACTTCGTGGCGACCACCACCCCTTCGCGGCGCCCGGCGATGGCCCGCCCGATGAGTTCCTCGTTGTGCCCGGCGCCGTAGAAGTCGGCGGTGTCCAGAAGGGTCACCCCGAGGTCGAGGGCGTGGTGCAGGGTCTGGATCGACTGGGCGTCGTCCGAGTCGCCGTAGCCGTGGCTCATCCCCATGCAGCCCAAACCCTGCGCGGACACCCCGAGTTCGCCCAAGTGCCGGATGCGTACGTCGGTCATTCTGGTTCCTCCCGAGCTGGAAAACCGTCTCACCACGACGCTAGGTCTTGGAGTGCACTCCATGTCAAGAAACCGGCCCGTGAACGCAGAAAAGCCCCGCACCAGAAGGTGCGGGGCTTTCCCACAATGATTGTTCGGCGGCGTCCTACTCTCCCACAGGGTCCCCCCTGCAGTA
>NZ_JBEYJJ010000035.1:0-2504 GCF_040636215.1 Streptomyces sp. NPDC006687
TCGTGACTGCGTGCCTTTTGAAGAATGAGCCTGCGAGTTAGCGGTGTGTAGCGAGGTTAACCCGTGTGGGGAAGCCGTAGCGAAAGCGAGTCCGAATAGGGCGATTGAGTTGCACGCTCTAGACCCGAAGCGGAGTGATCTAGCCATGGGCAGGTTGAAGCGGAGGTAAGACTTCGTGGAGGACCGAACCCACCAGGGTTGAAAACCTGGGGGATGACCTGTGGTTAGGGGTGAAAGGCCAATCAAACTCCGTGATAGCTGGTTCTCCCCGAAATGCATTTAGGTGCAGCGTCGTGTGTTTCTTGCCGGAGGTAGAGCACTGGATAGGCGATGGGCCCTACCGGGTTACTGACCTTAGCCAAACTCCGAATGCCGGTAAGTGAGAGCACGGCAGTGAGACTGTGGGGGATAAGCTCCATGGTCGAGAGGGAAACAGCCCAGAGCATCGACTAAGGCCCCTAAGCGTACGCTAAGTGGGAAAGGATGTGGAGTCGCAGAGACAACCAGGAGGTTGGCTTAGAAGCAGCCACCCTTGAAAGAGTGCGTAATAGCTCACTGGTCAAGTGATTCCGCGCCGACAATGTAGCGGGGCTCAAGCGTACCGCCGAAGTCGTGTCATTGCAGCAATAGGGCCAACGCCTGCTGTGATGGGTAGGGGAGCGTCGTGTGCCGGGTGAAGCAGCAGCGGAAGCTAGTTGTGGACGGTTCACGAGTGAGAATGCAGGCATGAGTAGCGATACACACGTGAGAAACGTGTGCGCCGATTGACTAAGGGTTCCTGGGTCAAGCTGATCTGCCCAGGGTAAGTCGGGACCTAAGGCGAGGCCGACAGGCGTAGTCGATGGACAACCGGTTGATATTCCGGTACCCGCTTTGAAACGCCCAATATCGAATCCATTAATGCTAAGGCCGTGAAGCCGTTCCGGACCCTTCGGGGAATGGAAAGTGGTGGAGCCGCCGGCCCAAGGTGGTAGTAGGTAAGCGATGGGGTGACGCAGGAAGGTAGTCCAGCCCGGGCGGTGGTTGTCCCGGGGTAAGGGTGTAGGCCGAGGGGTAGGCAAATCCGTCCCTCATATAAGGCTGAGACCTGATGCCGAGCCGATTGTGGTGAAGTGGATGATCCTATGCTGTCGAGAAAAGCCTCTAGCGAGTTTCATGGCGGCCCGTACCCTAAACCGACTCAGGTGGTCAGGTAGAGAATACCGAGGCGTTCGGGTGAACTATGGTTAAGGAACTCGGCAAAATGCCCCCGTAACTTCGGGAGAAGGGGGGCCATCACTGGTGATCGGACTTGCTCCGTGAGCTGGGGGTGGCCGCAGAGACCAGCGAGAAGCGACTGTTTACTAAAAACACAGGTCCGTGCGAAGCCGTAAGGCGATGTATACGGACTGACGCCTGCCCGGTGCTGGAACGTTAAGGGGACCGGTTAGTGACCTTTCGGGGTTGCGAAGCTGAGAACTTAAGCGCCAGTAAACGGCGGTGGTAACTATAACCATCCTAAGGTAGCGAAATTCCTTGTCGGGTAAGTTCCGACCTGCACGAATGGCGTAACGACTTCTCGACTGTCTCAACCATAGGCCCGGTGAAATTGCACTACGAGTAAAGATGCTCGTTTCGCGCAGCAGGACGGAAAGACCCCGGGACCTTTACTACAGTTTGATATTGGTGTTCGGTTCGGCTTGTGTAGGATAGGTGGGAGACTTTGAAGCAGCCACGCCAGTGGTTGTGGAGTCGCCGTTGAAATACCACTCTGGTCGTGCTGGATGTCTAACCTCGGTCCGTGATCCGGATCAGGGACAGTGTCTGATGGGTAGTTTAACTGGGGCGGTTGCCTCCCAAAGGGTAACGGAGGCGCCCAAAGGTTCCCTCAGCCTGGTTGGCAATCAGGTGTTGAGTGTAAGTGCACAAGGGAGCTTGACTGTGAGACCGACGGGTCGAGCAGGGACGAAAGTCGGGACTAGTGATCCGGCGGTGGCTTGTGGAAGCGCCGTCGCTCAACGGATAAAAGGTACCCCGGGGATAACAGGCTGATCTTCCCCAAGAGTCCATATCGACGGGATGGTTTGGCACCTCGATGTCGGCTCGTCGCATCCTGGGGCTGGAGTCGGTCCCAAGGGTTGGGCTGTTCGCCCATTAAAGCGGTACGCGAGCTGGGTTTAGAACGTCGTGAGACAGTTCGGTCCCTATCCGCTGTGCGCGTAGGAATATTGAGAAGGGCTGTCCCTAGTACGAGAGGACCGGGACGGACGAACCTCTGGTGTGCCAGTTGTCCTGCCAAGGGCATGGCTGGTTGGCTACGTTCGGGAGGGATAACCGCTGAAAGCATCTAAGCGGGAAGCCTGCTTCAAGATGAGTATTCCCACCTCCTTGAGAGGGTAAGGCTCCCAGTAGACGACTGGGTTGATAGGCCAGATGTGGAAGCCCGGTAACGGGTGGAGCTGACTGGTACTAATAGGCCGAGGGCTTGTCCTCAGTTGCTCGCGTCCACTGTGTTAGTTCTGAAG
>NZ_JBEYJJ010000036.1:0-2457 GCF_040636215.1 Streptomyces sp. NPDC006687
GGCGCTGTGGGGCTGGTCATAGGCGGGGTGGACGTTGGCGACGGCCGTGGTGAACTCGCGGCCGGACGCGTTGCGGATGTAGGCCAGCTCCATCCAGCGCTCATAGGAGTCCGAGTCGGAGACGTTCTCGTTGACCACGGCCATCAGCACGCCTTCGACGCCCGAGGCGATGTCCCGGACCCGGCTACGGAGGAGACGGTGCGGCACGTACTCGTAGCACTCACTCATCGGACACCGCCTGGAACGTGCTGAGGAAGTGCTCCCAGCCGACCTGGGCCCGGTCCAGGAGGTCGCTGCTGGGCTCGCCTGCCGCCCTTTCGACGGGCACATGTGCGGTCTTGAGCACCTCGCAGACGCAACTGTGCGTGATGCGTTCGTTCACGGCTCACTCCTCAAGCGGTAAGTGGTGTCATCCATCAGCCTGGATTCATCCCCACCGTGCGGGAATGACCCCGTGTTGCACTTCCGTTGCCCTTTCGTCCCCCCGCGTCGGTCCGGCGTGCTTCGATGGCGACGGGAAGGGAGCGACGTGTGGCGACCGTGCACCACTGGACCGGGTTGGAGGCCAGGGCTCTTCGGCTGGCGCTGCGACTGAGCGTGCGAGCATTCGCCGGCCATCTCGGCGTCGGCATTCGGACGATCTCCAAGTGGGAGGCGCTGCTCGCGGCGACTGTGCCGCGCCCGGACACCCAGGCGATCCTGGATACCGCACTGGCCCGTGCGGACGCGGCCACGCATCTCCGCTTCGAGACGTTCCTGTCCGAGATGGGACGTCCCTGCGTCCCGAGCGGACGGGCAATGGCCTCGGGGCCGCTCGCGTGGGAATACGAATCGTGGGCCGATGATCTGGAGCGGGCCGCCGTCGCCCTGTCCCGCCAGGACTTCACTTTCGCCGAAAGCCTGGTCAGCCGGTGGACGAACCGCTTCCGCTCTCTTCGGCTCGACGACAGGGGCCTTTACCTCTTTGCCCGCTCGACCACCCTGCTCGGTGACCTCCAGCGGGACCAGGGAAGCGTGATCGGACCCCTGTCCGCGCAGCGCTCCTACGTCACAGCCCGGTCGCTTTTCACTCAACTCGACATCCCACGCCGGATCGCCCAGCTTGATCTTTCCCTCGCTGTCGTCGCGGAGATGTCCGGGCAACTGGAGGCTGCTGCCCGCAGCTACGAACACCTCGCGGTCGATGACCGGCTTTCACGCCGCGACCGGGCCAGATCCCGGCTTTGGGTGGGTACTGCGTTGAGCAAGGAAGGGCAGCACGAATACGCCACCCGTGTGATGCTGGCCGCGACCCGAGACTTCGAGGACCTCACCGAACCGGACGATTGGTCGGTGGCTCACCAGAAGATCGCCCTGGCCCACCGTGGTACCGGCGACCTGTCCTCGGCCTTGCACTACATCGGGATCGCCCGCAGCACCGCTACCACCGACACCCCCATGCAGCGGGTCCGTCTGGACACCGCCCACGGACACATCCTGCTGAGTGATCCCGCGACCCGCGATGATGGGCTTCACGTCCTCGGCAATGCCGCGACCATGGCCGCACGTTTCGGGCTGTCGCATCAGCTGGCCAGCATCGAGAACGTCAAGGCCATGAGCACGGGGCCATCCGGATCCTTCAGTCGGTGACCAAGGAGAGAGCAGCGTGGGCGACAACCAGCAGACCATCACCGAGGCTCAGTGGCGCAACACCAAGCTGCTCTGGGACTACCACCTCATGGGCCACCAGCCGCGCCCCACCGACGTGGCGATCGGCCTGGGCAGCCACGACCTCGGCGTTGCCCAGGCAGCCGCCGACCTCTACCACCGTGGGCTCTTCCCGACCCTGGTGTTCACCGGCGGCAACAGCCCGACCACGAGGAAGCGATTCCCCCGCGGCGAAGCCGTGCACTTCCGCGAGCATGCTCTCGAACTCGGCGTCCCCGACGAAGCGATCCTGGTCGAACCGAACGCCGCCAACACCGGCCAGAACATCACCTTCAGCCGCGAGCTGCTGGCCTCGGTGGGCATCGTCCCCACGACGGTGATGCTGATCTCCAAGCCCTACATGGAGCGGCGATCCTTTGCCACCGCTCGCAAGCTGTGGCCCGACGTCCAGATCATCTGCGCCTCCGAGCCGCTGGAGCTGGACGATTACATCAAGAGCATCGGCGACGAGAAGCTCGTGGTCGACATGCTTGTCGGTGACCTCCAGAGAGTGATCGAGTATCCAGGGCAGGGCTTCGCCATCGCCCAGGACGTCCCAGACGACGTGCAGGCCGCATACGAATCCCTCATCCGCGACGGCTTCACCAGTCGTCTGATCGGCCCTTGATCAGACACTGCCCGCCCACTGCCATCAGCACCGGGCGGTCGCCGGACGCCAAGCAAAGAGGAGCGCGTAGCGATCTGGGGCGCGCACCGGCCCCGGATGACGATGCCGTCGGCTTTTCCTGCAGGCAGCAGCCCAAGACGGCT
>NZ_JBEYJJ010000038.1:0-1657 GCF_040636215.1 Streptomyces sp. NPDC006687
CTACGAGGGCGAGGTCCGCTACGCGCGTGACGCCTTCGAGGGGCTGCGGCTGATGGACGCCCTGATCGCCGTCAAGCGCGGAGTCCCCGGCGCCGAACTCCCGCCCCTCAAACAGCGCCGCGTGGCCCGCCGCGCCGATGTGCTCGACGTCCGCGAACCGGAGGTGACCGGCCGTTCCGATGTGGCCGTGGACAACCCAGTGCCCACGCCGCCCTTCTGGGGGACGCGGGTGGTCAAGGGCATCCCGCTCAAGGACTACGCCTCCTGGCTGGACGAGGGCGCCCTGTTCAAGGGCCAGTGGGGCCTCAAGGACGCGGGCTCGATCGCCACGGAGGGGCAGCCCCGCCTGCGCGGCTGGCTCGACCGGATGCACACCGAGCGGCTGCTCGAAGCGGCCGTGGTCTACGGCTACTTCCGCTGCGTCTCCAAGGACGAGGACCTGATCCTCCTGGACGAGAGCGGTGGTGAGCTGACCCGGTTCAGCTTCCCGCGCCAGAGCCGTGGCCGGCGGCTGTGCCTGGCGGACTTCTTCCGCCCCGAGGAGTCGGGCGAGACCGACGTGATCGGCCTCCAGGTGGTCACCGTCGGCTCGAAGATCGGCGAGGCCACCGCCAAGCTGTTCGAGTCCGACTCCTACCGGGAGTACCTGGAGCTGCACGGCCTGTCCGTCCAGCTGGCCGAGGCCCTCGCCGAGTACTGGCACGCCCGCGTCCGCGCCGAACTCGGCATCGCCGGATCGGACCCGGCGGCCATGGACGGCATGTTCCGTACCGAGTACCAGGGCTGCCGGTACTCCCTCGGCTACCCGGCCTGCCCGGACCTCTCCGACCGGGCCAAGATCGCCGGACTCCTCAGGCCGGAGCGGATCGGCGTCCAGCTCTCGGAGGAGTTCCAGCTCCACCCGGAGCAGTCCACCGACGCACTGGTCGTCCACCATCCCGAGGCCGGCTACTTCAACGCGGGAGGCCGTCGATGACCCCCGCCCCCGCACCTCTTCAAGGAGCACACCGCATGTCTGCCGCATTCACCGACTACAAGGTCGCCGACATCTCCCTCGCCGCTTTCGGCCGTAAGGAGATCACCCTGGCCGAGCACGAGATGCCGGGCCTGATGTCGATCCGCCGGGAGTACGCCGAGGCGCAGCCGCTGGCCGGCGCCCGTATCACCGGCTCCCTGCACATGACCGTGCAGACGGCGGTCCTCATCGAGACGCTGGTGGCGCTGGGCGCCCAGGTGCGCTGGGTGTCGTGCAACATCTACTCCACGCAGGACCACGCGGCCGCGGCCGTCGCCGCCGCCGGTATCCCGGTCTTCGCCTGGAAGGGCGAGACGCTGGAGGAGTACTGGTGGTGTACGGAGCAGGCGCTGACCTGGCCCGGGCACGCCGGTCCGAACATGATCCTTGACGACGGCGGTGACGCCACCCTCCTCGTCCACAAGGGGGTGGAGTACCAGAAGGCGGGGGCCGTCCCGGACGTCTCGACCGCCGAGAACGAGGAAATGGCCATCGTGCTGGGCCTGCTGGCGAAGACGGACATCGACTGGTCGGCCATGGCCGCCGGGATCCGCGGCGTGACGGAGGAGACCACCACCGGTGTCCACCGCCTCTACGAGATGATGGCCGAGGGGACCCTGCTCTTCCCGGCGATCAACGTGA
>NZ_JBEYJJ010000039.1:0-1081 GCF_040636215.1 Streptomyces sp. NPDC006687
TGTATTGATCACGAGCGTTGTTGACGCCGGTCTGGTCTTGATCATGGCGAAGACCTCCGGTGTGGTGGGAGCTGTCTAGGAACTCACCGCGCGGAGGTCTTCGTGCCCCACCGTAATGCCCGGCTGACCGTCTTCGGTAGGAGACTGCTGGTCGAACGTGTCCGCTCCGGCCGTCCGGTCGCTCATGTGGCCGCCGAGATGGGCATCTCCCGGGCCACCGCCCACAAGTGGATCCGCCGGTGGCGGACGGAGGGCGAAGCGGGTCTTCACGACCGGTCGAGCCGACCTCACACGACGCCGCACCGGACCACGTCCACGGTGGAAGACCGCGTCTGCGACCTGCGGCAGAGCCGCAAGCTCGGCCCAGCCCGAATCGGCCCGGTCCTCGGCCTCCCCGCCTCGACCGTGCACCGGATCCTGGTCCGTCACGGCCTGAACCGGCTGGCGTGGCTCGACCGGCCCACCGGCGAGCCGATCCGACGCTACGAACGGGCCAGGCCCGGCGAACTGGTCCACGTCGACATCAAGAAACTCGGCAACATCCCCGACGGCGGCGGATGGCGAACCGTCGGCAGGGCAGCCGGTGACCGCAATCGGCAAGCCACCACCACCGAACGCAGGAGCTGCAGCCCGGTGATCGGCTACAGCTACATCCACTCGGCCGTCGACGACCACTCCCGCCTGGCCTACAGCGAGGTCCTACCCGACGAACGCCAGCACACCGCCATCGCCTTCTGGCAACGCGCGAACGCGTTCTTCACCGCTCACGGCGTCACCGTCGAACGAGTCCTGACCGACAACGGTGCCTGCTACAAGTCGAAGCTGTTCACCCAGAACCTCACCGCGGCCGGCATCGCACACAAGAAGATCCGGCCCTACCGGCCACAGACCAACGGCAAGGTCGAACGCTTCAACCGCACCCTGCTCGACGAGTGGGCCTATCTGCGGCCCTACACCTCAAACCAGGAACGAACCGAAGCCCTGGCAGACTTCCTCCACACCTACAACCACCACCGCTGCCACACCGCACTCGACGGACACCCGCCCATCACCCGCGTCAACAACCCTGCAGGTCAATACA